>NZ_JAZHCT010000026.1:0-91207 GCF_036541265.1 Paenibacillus sp. IITD108
AATTGGGAGGCTTCGGTAAAAATCTAGCCCAGTTTGATACGGACTTTGTTACAGTAGAATACACCTTGAATGGACAAATAAAAAATATTGAAGGAGTACGAGTATATCAGGATAAAAACTACATAGTAATTCGGGACAATAAAAACAATATTCATAGTATTTTCACTGATCAAATCCATATTCAATTCTTCCAACTCTCCACAGAATAACGCAAATCATACTCATGAAGGTGGTTTTGACGATCGCGAAGACGAGGCGATTTAAGTATTTCCTATAATTTCAGAATAGAATGGAATGATGCTTGATCACGCCTTTTGCCATAAGAAAATCCTTCTATACACCATCAACCTATATGTAAAATCAACAAAGGTTCAAGTAATGTTATACTTGAACCTTTGTTTCAAGGTAAATGTGGCTTTAAACACTATTCCCATACTAACAACATTCAGCATTCAAGTGTGGGTTACTCAATCTTGATATCACTCAAAAAGTGAAACCATAATATATCCCACATTAGGCCCTTTAGTCGGAAAATCCACAAATGAGACTTGTGATGGGCTACCATTTACAAAATCAAACAATCGGTTTTTAATTTTATTTAGATTTGCCTTCTTAAGGCAAAATATCACGTTTTTCAATATATCTTTAGAACCTTCTCTCTTCACAACACGAGGCATAAAGATAGTTCCCCGCTTCCTATTTCCGCTAGTTCTTTTTTTGATGTTTTCTTGTTTGTTTTTTAACATATTATCAATGTAATCAGGCACAGATCCCCTAACATAATCTTCAAGATCTTTTATGTTGGTTAAAGTACCAAATAAATAGACAAAATCCTCAATACATGTTATTGGACAGAATAGTTCTTCAGCTGAGAATAGGTGTTCCTTTATCGCTTCACGTTTATGGACAGTTTCGATTGACTCAAAAAATACTTCTTTAATTTTATGGGCAAAAGCAAGCTCCCAAGCTCGATTAGGCTCCCATTTACTGTACGAATACGAATAAAAACAATACATCGGTATCATTTTTTCATTAAGAGCACTATTGATCAATACATTGATTTGGTACTGATCACCAATTTTATGTTTTAATTCGTTATATCCTGTACAAATCTTATTAATTACTTTTGCTTGAATTCTCAGCCCAATGCTCTTCTGCGTCTTCTTCTCAATAAACCACCACTCAAAGTCGGCTCCGGTTTTATATTCCTCTACATTTCCTGGTTTCTTCGTAGCAACCGTTTCTATGTTATTACAAGACATTATCAATTCCTACACTAGGTGCGTTATTGTGGTTTCTTCAATAGTCGTATTATTTCGAAATGAAAAATCCATTTTCCCCCATATCTCTCCCGAAATATCACAGACTAGTTTGCATAATTTTTTTGAAATCATCCCCGACTCCCCCTACGCTAAAGACCGTTCCAACCCTTTCCACTGAAAAACCATTTTGTAACCTGTAAAATATGTATACCATAATCTACAAATGACCACTTTCTGTAATTATTAATTAATTTGAGTCGATGTTTAGCACTAGGGTGTTCAAGCAGGATAAAATATCGATAGTATATTTTCTTGTACCAATATAACTTTTTGAACCAGCTCTCTTCTCGTACAACTTCTTTTTCTAAAAAATCTAACATGGCTGAGCGTTTGACGCCATGCAGTTCACACGCTAGTCGATCTGCACGTAATTCCTGAATTTGGTACCAATATCTTCTGTTATCAATAGTTAAAAATACAAGCATAGAGATTTCATAAAGTATGACAATAGGTAGAGTTAGAATTGTTAAAACCTCGCCTGCAATAGGAGATAGATCACCGACTACTTGGATAAGTAAGATATAAACAATCAAAAGAAAAATTAAAAGTAAACCTCCAACTATTCTCCATATGACGGCCATAATAGTATTATCTTTATACTTAATATGGACTATTTCATGTCCTACGATTGCTGCAATCTCAGGCCAAGTTAGTCCTAAGCAACCTTCTGTCAGTGTGATCGAATTGGGTTTGATATAATTGGCTCTGGCATATCCATTAATTGATTTTTCATTGGTTAAAAAGAGCTCTACATTAGTTACTCCTGCCTGATGACAGAGCTTAAAAATATCACTTCTTAGTTGAATATACGGAAAATCATATACCTCATTATCCTCAGTAGAGTTATTTTCCAGATCTTTTTCAATACTTGCAATAAAAATCCACCATTTTTTAGTCCATCTAATGCCCACGAAAAATGAAACTGTCATAATTAAGACAATCATAAATATAGATTTATTCGTTTTACTTAAGTAACTATTTATGATAAAAGGTATGATAATTATAGGAGCACATGAATAAAGGACTCCAAATAATGCTTGAAAAATTGTAGCCGTCTCAGGATTCTCTTTATTAATTGAAAGAATCAATACATGAACCGAATATACACATAGAATAAGATTTCCGGCTGTAACAAATAAAACACAGAGCACATTAATGATGAACATAAAAAACCTTCCATTCAAATAAATCGTATCCACATATTATATTGCTCCCATAGATTGAGACACGTGGGCCTGATAACTAAGTAAAATGGAATTTTATACACCAGAATTTATTGACCAAGAATTTCTTGTAAGCAACACCCCACATGCACTACATGTGGGATCATAGACTGTTTGGTTCCTGTCTACTGCTGTAGGGCCTAAACTTAATTTGTATAGGTTTTCTGAGTTGGAGTATTGTTTTGTTTAGTTGCCATTCACTCGAATATGATAGCTTTCGTCCCCAATCCGTTCCCATTAAAATAAGAGCACCATTATATTTGTAGAGACGGAGTCTCCATACTAACTGAACTTGATTAAACATATAGTGAACTGTCTATTGCACCACTTATTAAAATTTCTAGATGCGCTAAATATTATCGCATAACAAACCAATTCCTAAATAAACCCATGCAATAGGCTCAACTTGTGTTTTGTTGCAAAGAGCATTTTTTTTTAACCTTTTCATAGAATTTTGATTCGCCGTCCGTATAACGAAGCGGCGAAAGTGACTTAGCCATTCTCCTCGCTTATTAAGCTTCTGTATGTCATAAATGTATTGGGCAACCAATCGGACAAATCATAAGGATTTAAGAATATCTTTGTTTTTGTGTTCTCCGACTTTTTGAGAATAGCTGGAATAACCTCAAACTTGATTGAGGGATTGGGTTTCGTTATACTTCTGTCTTCTGCAATGAGTTTTTGCAACGGCACAAGAAAAGCCTGTTGTTCTCCGTTATCGTATTCATCTGGTAATTGCCCATATTCAACATAGTTAATAAGCTGCAATCCCAATTGTCTATCAAATAACTGATGGTTTCTCTGATTCCAGAAGTTATCGAGACAGTTCTTACAGGTGCGCGAACACTCACATTCTGTAAGAATTTGTCTTGCTCTTTCAAGTACTTTATCAAGAATCGAGCCAATCAGAGAAGAATAGCCTGCACCGCTTGAGAGATTGTCATAGAAGAACATTTCAATGCGCGAGTCACCATCATTCTTTATTCTTGGTCTCCACCCTCCACTTATCTCGCTGTAATCTATGTCAAGTACTAGCGAAACAGCTTTTTTTAGTGACTCATGCAGAGTCGTTACCGCAGCTCGCAGAATGCTCTTTTCCTCCACGTTACTGTTACCTACAAGTTTTGTAGAGTCATAGAAAATATCCATCATGAACATATCGGTTAAGAACTCATACCCTAAAAACATATTTGTTGCTACAGTTCCTTCATGTCGACACAATGGACGGTTATCGTGGTATGGCTGCGAAATGGAATAATTTCCATTGTTGTTCACCTCAGCAACCTCAGCACCTCCGCATTTTTTACAAACGTTGAAACCATTCTTGCTATTGCCCATATTGACGGTTAATACTTTTCTATCGGACAACTTAGCATAACGGATCCTGCTTTCCCCAAATGTATCCATATTCATGTCTTCTGGGACATAGGAATAATAAGGCGCTTCAGCATAAGTATATTGTTCATCTTCATCTTCAAACTTAACATCATCACCTTTAACAGGTGAAAAACCCCATGGACGCAGCATTTTTTTATGGTCTATTGGCGCACTGCAATATGGACATTGCTTCTTTGAAACATCCTCCTTCTCAACTCCAAACCAATTGCATTCTGAACAAATGATAATGTCTTTATAATAATCTTTGTTCTTGAAGTAGTACTCAGCTTGATTCGTTTCGAAGCCTCTTGGACGTGGATTGGCGTAAATGCCTCCGCTTTTAAATATCTTTTTATCAATCGTGACAAATCTGCCGGGCGCATACTCGCTAAGCGCTATAGCAATATCTCTATCTGGAGCATATTGAATGTCACGAGGAGCGTTTTTACCCCGTTCAGATTCTTTCTCCACATAAAACCTAACTACATTTTTGGGAAATGAATATGACGGAATATATCCTTCACGATAGAAAACATCAAACGCAGAAGTCTCTTTGTCATTGTTAAAGTATTCATTACGTCTGCCTTCATCTAATACATTTAGCCTTATTTCGCGAAACTGCCTGATAGTTTCATTGGTAGACAAGTTCAATGATTCTGCATATTCAATAAAGTTATCTCCGTATTTTTCACAAAAGGACACTATTCCTGTATCAACTATACCATCGAATTGTGATTTCATTTCCGGGGACGACATGAATCCATTCAACGCCAACATGTTTATATGGCGCTGCCTGATTTTTGGATTATCACGGTCAATCCAGGGCTTACGTGGCGAACCCGAAATCATCTCATCGGGATGCAAAAAGTAGTGGCTATCATGTGTTCCACCAGAAGCATATGTTACAATGGTCGAAATGCCGGTATTCTTACGTCCCGCGCGTCCGGCACGTTGTTGGTAATTCTCTCTCATTGGAGGTATATTTCGGAGCCCTACAGCGGTTAATGAACCGATGTCAATACCGACCTCCATGGTAGTCGTACAACTCAAGACATCAATGGATTCCTCCCCATATTCTCCTGAGTATATGTCCTGAAATCGCATTTCATAGTTTTCGGTACGGCTCCATGTATCGCTTTTAGTTTCCTTATGTGAAAGTTGTGCTGTATGTTCCTCTGTGTCAATTGTATGGATAGATTCAATTTTATTCAAAGCATTAAGAACAGGTATCCGCCAAAAATCAAAACGAGATAATTCCATTGCGTTAATTGGCACTACGTCTTCTGAATCAAAACAAGCACCACAAAATTCTCCAATCTTGTAGGGGGAAAGCTTTCCACACTTTACGCAGCGATACCAAGTGAATTTATCATCGGCTAACTCAATTTTTACTGCCGCTAGTTTAATGTAATGTCTGTTGTTTGAAGCAAGTGAGAAGAATAAGTCTCGCACTTTATCTACAACTTTCTTCATCGCATAATCATCGATTTTCAGCACTTCTTGGATTCTTTGAATAAGCCTTTTGTCCAATTCCGTTGAAAAATCGAAACTCAGACCAAATATCTGTATTTTACTTCGTCCGGGCAGACCTATCCTGACATCATCGGGGATTGTTTCTCCGATGGCAGCGCTATCGTCCATAACATCCCAGAATAACAGCACGAGCAATTGATACAATTTTTCGCTCTCAATAGTCAAGCCTTCATCTTCTAAATCGTATACACAATTATCAAGAATGGAACAAATAGGAGCTAAGTATCCTATACCAATGTCTTTAAATGAACGAGGGCTTTCCGTAAAAAACATCAGCAACTGCTCATAATAGTCGTCGGGTAACGGTTGATACTCATGAGCCATTGCCGCATAGTTAAGAACTCTACCTTGCTTTTCAGATCTAATTTTCGCAACTTTAAATAACCGCTTATTTTCCTCAAACTTCTTTTTGCTTATCCCACTGAAAAATGAAAGTCTGTTTTGAATACAAACATCCAAAAACGCTGGATATAAGTCCGATAATGAATGCTCTTTGTCATCAACCTTCAAAAGAAGTGATGCAAGCATAACCGCCTGTCGGAAAGCATCCGCATCAGATGATTTTGACAAGTCTCGTGCAAGTTTTGCTGCGTTCTGACGAGAATCTGAAAATAACAGGACTTTTTTCCCTTGGTTAATCAGTTCAGTTCGCTTTGCGGGTTGTAGTTCAAACTGAGCCTTTGTCAAGTTATAGAACGGTACGTTACCCTTGGTGGATAAGTCAATCGGTTTCTTTAACGGCATTTGCTTTTTGCATTTTGGGCAAACATTGAAAGTAAATGACCGTGTATTTTTATCAAATTTCTCATGGTAGACAATAGTAAGCAATTTATCGTCACTTTGAGGCGACGTATACAGTTTCCCCGTTAATGGGTCAAGAGCACCAATCTTATCGTTTTTCCTCTTCTGATAGCCTTCCGGAACAACATATAGCAGCATTTCATTAAGCGAATTTGCATCACCATTCAGCCCACGTTGCGGGAACACATACCAATATGGTTGTCCTTCATTTTTCTGAAGGTAAACTCTAAAGTATAATGCCCCACACTTGATATGATTTACAAGTTCATAAATTCGCCCGCCACATTCACATCTATCCCTCGGAATAGAGATAACCTTGCCCAACGGGAGTTTCTCGCTTTTCGAATATTTGGCTAGTCTGCATTTCGGATTGGAACATGCATATAAACCCTGCAGTCCACGCAAAAACATATGAAGGCGCACAGGGAAGAGAATATTGCCACTCTTTGCAGCAAGAGAAACTAAAACTAATAAAGCATCTAGTGCTTTCCCAGCATTTTCGCTGTCACCAAACAGTTCTCTCTTAATCTCACTATATGATTTTGCGCCATCACGGCATAATTTGTTAAGCATTACAAACGCTTGATATTTGGGAAGATTGTCGTATAGCCATACTTGAGCTTGATTCTGACTAATGTCATTTGCTAGGTCGCAATGGAAAACGACTTTTGCAAAATCCTTAATTCTGACGGTTATGTTGTCGCCTTGCACTTGCTGAGAACCAATTGATGCTAACGCATCAATATCTGTTTTTATCTCCACTTCATCTGGAACAGCTTCTTTTGTACCGTACAAAAATTCGCAACTAGCAGGCTCTTTCCCTGTAAGACCAGAGTAAAAAGCATTAATCGCTTTTTGATCGTTTTGAGGCATACTCGCAGTTGTAAGAATGAACTGAACTCGATCGACTGAAATTTTCAAGCGATGAAACAATCGCTCCAACAACAGCGATATTTCTCCACCAGCAGAGCCACGATACATATGCGCTTCGTCCAAGACAATGAGAAGTTTATTGTCGCTAGATTCATCAAGCCACTGCTTCGTTTTGTCCCATATGTTTGCCTCGCGCTGACGCATAAGCATGTACTCCAACATGGAATAATTGGTAATCAGAATATCTGGCGGACAATTCTGCATCTCAAAACGCGTTATGAGTTCAGCGTCAAACGGTGATGGCATATGAATGTTCTTTTCCAAGTTCTCAATAAATACTTTCATTCCGTTTTCACCGAATCTTACAGGGTATTTATTGATGCTTCTTAGTCCGTCTATGTTGTTAAATTGTCGCCGCTGAGTCTCTGCATCGGCGTTTTCATCTATCAAATAATTTTCACGGAATGTATTCGCTAATTCACGGCTACTTGCCGGCTTTGCATCGCCGGAATATGGAGTTCTACCAGTATACATACCAAAATGAGGTATGCGGGTAGCATGAGTATCCTTAGTGAAAATATCTCGGAATTTATCGTTACCGATGATTCTCCTGAATCTGGCGAGCTGGTCAGATACAAGAGCGTTCATAGGATAAATAATAAGAGTACGCACAGCATCCATCTTAAAAGAGCTAGGACGATTCTTTGCTTCATTGAAACAATTGCTTATAATAGGCCAAAGGAAGCACTCTGTCTTACCAGAACCCGTTCCTGTAGAAACGAACAAATCTCTCCCTGATAAATAATACTCTAAAGCCTTAACTTGGTGTTCAAACGGGTCGGGAAAGATCCCAAGATTCTCCTTTACAAGTTTCAGCACCGACTCCTTTACGCTCTGTTCGATGTGATGAGAGTTTTTAATGCCATCTTGGACTTTTTTATAAGATGCCGAAGTTTCGATATAAGGCTCGCGAGCAATGTTGGTGTGCGCTGAGCAAAATTCGCCCAGAAGGTCATCGACGTAAAGGAGTAGAGTTTCGCTGTTAGCCAAATAGTCTGATTTGATGTAGTTCTTCAACCTATCGCGGATTGCCTGATAATATTCTTGTACGCCGTTTGTGTTAAGCACCTGCATTTCCTCCCTTAACTATAATTCCAATGTTTTTAAGAGTATTTGTTATTTCTGGAATAAAGTCGTTCCTTATAAGAAAGCTGACTTTGTCAAAGGCGTTATTGATTGGCCAAGACAAAAGCAACAAAAAATAGTATTCTCGATTTGGTAGGTGCCCGCCAATTGTAAGTTTTGAATATTCCTCATCTAGTTTAACGATCCTTGCTCTTAAAGGGTTGTTGTAATGCGCTTTTAACGAAAAATACAGTCTCCTATATTCGTATGAAGTTAAGCTGTCGCTCTGCGACTCGACAATTTCATCTGCAAACAAAAGCGATTCATCAGATTCACGAATCACTCTATAGAAGGGTCCCCACTGACTTTTTCGAGCCAAGGAATAATCTGTAGCCAATTTTGCTGACCATGATTGTGATGGAACGCTATTGGATAGAGGATTGAAAAATTGCAGTTCGTCCGTGGAAAGATCCTTTTCATAAAAATCTGCAATGTCATACCTCGATAACAAATATTCCTCACAGGATAATGAATCTCTTATTAATAATTCACTTGACGTAACTGAATGTGTAGTTGGTGACGTAAACACACCAAGCCCGTTAACAGTATGCATTTTATTAGGAATGCCAAAAAACAGAGAAGTATTACCTATGTAAACGGTTCTCCCAAAATTGGCTAACTGGTTACGATTGCTACTATTAGTAAGCAGATAGCCGGTTTCCTCATATACCCTCCGAATGTGTACAGGAAAATTCATTTGTGATTGATTAGAATCAATATACTTGTCTCCATTGTTGGGAAATATTTCGGTATAACATTGCAGTAATTCGTTTATAACAATGGTTTGATTATGCTTTGTGACTCCAATTTTACCATCTGAAGAGTTTTGAGCTATCCTAAGGCACCATTGCCCCATTGCAGAATAGCAGAGTCTGTAGATGAATGAATCATTGGATTCGCCCTTGTAACGACTAATGCCCATATCATTTGACATAGCGTTTATAAATTCATTCATTACGTAAACCACCTCATAAGCAGTTTTTTTTGTGGGCATCGGCCGTCTGTTCCAGCGTATTTTAACAGGCGCTCAGATGTGGTGTATGGGTTGATCTGCAATACATCAGCACAATATGGCAAAACATCAAATGCTAGTGAGCAGCACAAATCATCCTCATTAGTTATTAACGCACAACAATGCTCAAACAGGCTTTGAGGGTAGCCTAATTCCCGAAGTATCTCCCTAAAGATATTCTGAAACCTATTGCCTCCCAGGGCAAATTTCGGAATAAAACTTTGCTCCGCAATCGTTGATGGGTCTTCAGATAACTCTGTGTTGATGGATAAAGCCCCGATACGATTCGCGTTGAAATAGTGACAATATCGCTTAAACTCATTTGATAAGTAATGAAGTGTTCTATCGTAAACAACCGTTAGGAAAACTATTTTATCTCTGTGTTTTTTCAGTAACGGAATTAACTCGGTTTCGTTAAAATTACCAATAAAATTATCTAAACAAACAACACGATCTGCAGACTGTAAGAACTGGCCTATTTTCTCGACTGTTACGTCTTTACTATAAGACATCATCTTAACAGTCGATTTTCCTATAAGTGTGTTGCCCACACACTTAATGAGATTTATCCCGATTGCGTGATTGACAACGATAGGTACTCCGTGAAACAGAGTCTTACTTAAATGCTTTATCAGGAGTGGGTAATACTCGGCATCATTAGTCACTCCGATACTTGCTAGGTTATACCCTAAATATTCCTTGAATTCGTTTATATCGTAAGGGCATTTTGGACTTGCTGCGGGACCCTGTTCCTCTTCTAAACGTTTTTGCTGTTCCTCTAATTCAGTTAATATTTTTTTCTCAAGAAGCAGGCTATTATTTTTGACTTCTGTTAAATCTTTAGACAGCAAGTGGATTTTATCAAGAAATTCCACTTTTTCCCTTTCGAGTGATTTGATTACTTCCTCATCTTCCTTAGCAGTGGCTTGAAGTTCTTCTAGAATAGAAATCTTGCTATTGAGAGTATTAATCTCTGACAATCTGTTTGATAGATTATCTTTGCTTCTATCCAACTCCGCTTCTTTTGACTCTATTTCCGTTTTGAGTTTTTTACATTCAGACTCTAAGACCTTTATTTCTTCATTTAGCCTTTCTTGCTTGTTGGTCGCCTCTTTTATAGCCTTAACTGTTGCACTCAATAACGCGATGTATTCCTCCGAGTACTCCTCATTGACAAGCTTAAAGTATAAATTGACATTATCGGCAAAGAAACAGAAAGGCAAAGTATTTATAAAAGCTATATCTTTACTTTCCCCATCCTCCAGGCATTTGCTAATATGTTCTTGAATCTGAGAGAGCCAAACTCCAATACGTTTTTCAATAAATTTCGAAATAAACAGTCTGCTACGATAATTAAATAACAGATTGCTTACATTGAGTTTCGAGATTGCATTAGCTCGAAATCCTGGACGAATTTTCGCGAACTCTTTTGGGTGTTTTGTAAAATACGCAAGTGTGTCCTTATACGGTACAACTGAGCAAATAAACCGCACTTCATCTTCGGTTAATTGCGAAATATAATTCATAGCCGTCCCTCCTCGATGAAGCACTTAGCAATCGAATTGATTGAACCCGCTATCCTGCACTTTTCGAAGTATTGAGAGGCAGTTTTGCTAAGTGTAAGTGAACTATTCTTGGTAGAGTCGAAGGCTTCTGTACGTTTATAGTGCGCAAGAATATCTTCCAGCAATGCATCACCTGATAGCTCCCTTTGACTACAAGGATAAATATAACTAACAGGATAGTTGTACTCATACTGAACAATCAGACTTCCAGGTGTCAGAAAAACAACTTGTCCATTTTTTAAAGAGGAAACCCCCGAATGATTAAAAAGGAAATAAAAACCTTCATCAGGAACAGTAAAGCTGTTTTTCACTCTTTTGGATAGTGTAATATCGATGTAAGTGTCAACAAGCGGTACAACCTTATTAATAACAATTTCCGCATTCTTCTTGAATATTTTAGTCTTTGGCTTAACCGATACTCTTGATATGCCGTGTGAAAGCTCCACTATTTCCTCCGAATTTACATTGATGTTCCCATGAGCCTGTAATTCAAAGCTCGAAAAAATATAAGCATATTCCGATGCGATAATGCTGACATCATCAATTACTTGTGCAGGCGGCCAAAGCAGCGTCAGTGACTCGGAAGCTTCTAATTGGTAACCCCATGAATTTATCATATTATCTATAGAAGCAGTTTTATTTGTTATCGACAATAAAAACCCTATAAACTTTCGATTCATTGTTTCAAAGTAGGAAGTTCCCCCCACTTCTATGCCACTTGGAAACAGAATCGCTCGTTCTGATGAGTATCTTTGAAATACAACAAAGTACTGGGTGTTCGTATACAATACAATGCCGCGGACTAACTTTGCTTGAAAATTACTATCATCACTATTGTTGCCTTGTATTTTTAAAAAGATCGGAGCATTATCGTGATTGAAAAGATCATATTTTCTTTTTGCATCATTAAGGGTATTGGACAAATAATAGCTGGACGAAAAATGATTTAAAGAAATCATTGTAGGAACGTCAGGTGTAAAGTTTGTACTGTTAATTTTCAATACATGGAAAGGTGCATCTGAGTCTGTTGTTCTTATCTCGAAATCAATATATTGCTGTTCGTAGGCTTTAATTTCGCTCTCGCTAAACCGAAGACCTAAGCTAAAAGTTTTGCTGCTGTTATTATAGTAGAACTCTGCCCTTACGCGGCTGCTTCTTTTCGAACTAGAATCTGTGCTTATCACTCCAAGTTGTCCGAGGTAATTTTCGCATTCAATGTCATTATTCCCGCTACGATGCCTGAAATGAGCGACCATTCTGGTGCTGTAAGGAGCAGCAACAAACACTTCCTCTCCACAACAAGCACACTCATAGCGATACGGTTCAAATCCGCCGTTTCGAACAGCTAGCTCCGCAGAGACTTCAGTTTGAAGAATTGTATCATACACCTTACGCATTTCTTAGAATCTCCTTTCATCAGGTTGCAGTTTACGCCTACACTAAGATATTAAGTATTGTATTGTTCTTCCCTCTCATCTGCCGCGTTGGAACGAGATGAAGCCACATTACACTCACTCAAAGAAAGCTAGAGCGAATTATCGTTCTGTTAGATGGCGTTATCTAAAATTTGGAATAAAATACAAGTTTTCAGTAATTATATGCTTATAAAACTGATTCAGATAAAAATGAAAACTATGTAATCACATTTTCTTAAATCGTGCTGAATCATAATGAGCATATCGGCACTGTGATTACCCCAGCCTAATCGTCTTTCCCGCCTTCTTCCCCACTGCGTTCAATGTCTATTAAACGAAGTCCTTCTCACGATTAGTTTAAATTAACAAATATTGTTGTATATAATAATTCGCTTAGCTAAGAGCTTTAGAATCGATATCCTTCTTTTTCCACAATACACTATGTAAGAATCCAAACTAACGTTTCCACAAAAATAGGCTGCCGGTGGGAATTCAAACCAAATTCCACACATCAGCAACCAAGTCATCTAATTACTTTTTCCTTCAACTTCAAAAAAAATATCGAATGCTCCAACTTCGTTTCCGACATCTCTATTGCTGTTCTATGAATATCGTGCAAACTATTAAGTTTCTTACGGGAACAGTAATCCAGTTATCCTCATACTCAAAACTACCTCCTTATACCAAAAGATTTTTATAAAACATATATTCACCAGATTTTTTCTTAGTTTGAACACTATAGTTTAGAGATATAATTTCGCAATTTAAATGCCTATAGAATTCATAAATACTCCCACATATGTCATATGTTATAATAAAAGGAACTCTCTCCAAATAAATGTCTATAGTTTCTGATAAGGCATGATGATCATCGTGACAAAAAAAATTAATGTATAGATCCTTTCCTTTTTGATAGTAAGGTGGATCAATAAACCAGAAACTTCCTTCATTATTAACATTCTGAATTAATTCATTAGCATCTATATTTGAAAGCTCAATATTATCCCTCTGTTGATTAATTTGTAGAATTAAAGCAACTAGTCTTTCCTTATTATACCGACAATCAATTTTATATTTGCCTTCCTGATTAAGCCCACCTATCGGTCCCGCTTTAAGAATTCCTGAACGATTAGTCCTATTTAGAAAAAAAGTTGAGAAACCCAGATCAAATAAACTAGCATCATCTTTATTGTCTTGCACATGTTTTTGTAGATGCCACTCAGTGATATTAACCTCAGTTCCTTGAATTCTCCTAATAAATTCATCCGTTGTATTTAATATGCTATACCAAAAAGCATAAATCGAACGATCATAATCATTAATGGATATGTTTCTCACATATCCATCTCGTAGTAATCTTAGGGCCACACCCGCGCCTCCGGCAAAAGGCTCTACATAATTACATCCTATTAGGTCATTCTTATTCATTATCTCTACTATATAATTATACATCTGCCCCTTACCGCCAGGATATCTTAAAGGTGAGAACACTCTCCCCATACTTATCAGTCCAATCAAAATGAAAGTTGCTTAATTTTGTATGCTTTCCCATGACATTTATGGGACTTTCGAACAATTCCAAATTTCAAATTCCCTTTGACTAACATTATAAACTGAAATTGGTTTAATTTACTACTTCTAGAGTATATAAATTCGACCATATGCGACTATTTTCCTGCTCATAAAAGAAAAGAAGTCTTTTAATCACTTCTTTCTTATGCTAATTTTCTTCTGTCACTTCACGCCACCCTACAATCAAAAGATTCTATGTGTAAATCATATCAACAAAACTAATCGCGATTCAAGATTTCTAGACCTAAAACAGTTTTTCTCAAAATAGCCTTAATATTGTGGAAATTCCCAAAACTGTGGGAAAGCCTTACTGTTAAAACAAAAGAAGTTCTTCTTATAAATGAAGGAAATGATTTAAACTTCGTACTTAGATTAACTAACTATAGCTTTTTTAAGTACTACTTGTTGGTATTATCAAAAGCAAACACTGAGTTAATGAATTTGGATTAATAGTGTTCATACTTATTAAAATAAGAAGAGCACTTTTGAAAAGGTGAAAAAATGAAATAGATTCTTCTTTTTTGAAGAACCTACTTCATCTTCAAAAATATAGATAGTCTAAGCTCTGTTGAATCTTTAATTATTTTTAATTTGTGCATTAGCCACTTATCAGTAACTCAGGATTGACTATTCGGGCGACGACCAAATGGAAGAGGGGATATTATCGTCCACATTGGTAACCTTATAGACCCAACAATAATTATGCATACTTAAAATGGGTACCCTTGGCACAAGGGTTCATGGCCGTTTTTGAAGGATCAAAAATTGGTTCGTAATATAGTCTGTTATTGACGTTCCCCGCTTCAAAGTATGCGATCAATGATCTAAATACTTTTCATCGACTTCTTGGAAGGACTTATGAAACTTTTCTATCTCCTGATCCAATCTGAAATGTGATTCTAAATATATATTCTCTGCAGGTTCTGTCTACACCCGTGTGCTAACTCCTTAGCTATCCTTCTTCCATTTGATTATGATCTATTAAAAAATTAATGGCATCCGCATCTTGGTGAATCAAGTGGCTTCCAATTCCATATCCATGAAACAATCCAGAAAAAAACTTATGTTTATCTTGTTTTTCGCCAATGCTCTTTGTATTCTTTTGCTTTAATAGACTTTATCGCGAATTTACGGCAATTATACGGCAGGCATATTCTGATCATTTTCTGTTTATTACATCATGCCACCCATGAGCAACATTACAAAATAAGCGAAACGGCCTTCAATCGCAGACCCTAACAAGCGATCCCTGAAATCACTCTTCATCTTGCTTTTTTAACAACTCAATTGCCTTTGAACCAGCATGCGCATTAAATAATTGAAACATATTATACACAAAGCTTTTCATTTCCCATAAAATTCGAAACATGTACAAAAAATAAATCCAAATTAATATTGCAGCCATCGTATTATTAAACGTGTTATTCAGAGGAAGATAAAAATCCTTGGGTAAACTCCCTATTACCAACAGTAACAAAGCATTAATCACTATTGCCGAAATAATGAGCATCATTAACTTAATAAAATACTCATTACTCTCCTGCAACTTACTTTTTCTTGTCTTATCTTCCTTAGATCTCTTCCCGCTTTTTTTAGCGTCTGCTATTATTAACCTTCGCAACAAATCATTATTTACTAACGCTTGAAACAATGCATAACCAGTAAAAACAATAGCGAATAGAGCTAAAATAATACTATTAAGGTTTGAGACTGCCTTATAAAATAATTCCACGGTGTCTTTCGACACACCTATTATTCCAGCTGGAACAGCCGATATAACTCCAAATATTATAGAAGAGGCCCACTGATCTTTCTCGGGTAGGATTTCAATTATCGCTTCCTTAAATAAAGCCCTGGATGAACGGCTAGAAAACAATTTTTCAATTTTCTTAACATCAATTGCCATGACCATTCATCACCTTCTACAAAAATCGCATTCTAATGTTTCCTTTTTACAAAGGGTATAATATTTGATTTATTAACTTCGTAAATCTCCCTATTTCCTTCACTCACCATTGAAATGCTCTCAATCTTCTTAGAGGTCATTATAATTTCTAACAACGACTTTTCTATTGTTGTTTCATCGATACTAATATCCATGTTTTCAGATAGTGTACCATTGCGTATCTTCCCTTTGCTCTTATCTGGATATGTCACCTCAAATACTGGTTCAATTGTACCTTGTGCAGCAGTTAAGACATCTATTATTCCAGACTTTGAAGTTGGTGAATTTAACACTACTGATCCAGTCTTGCTGCCAACTTTTTTCCTAAGATCTGATGTCATTCCCTCAAATAAATCACTAAAATCAATATCTCCGTTTAATGGATAGAATCGTAGTGTGAGCTTGTTAATTTTCGAGACCCTTTTCAATGCCTCATCGATTGATTCCTTCATTGGAATACCAACGACATTCATGATAGGATAAGGTAAAAGTTCTTGCTCTGTTTCTCTAAGGTATGTATTTTCTTGTCTAATGTAATTATTTAAAACCTGTTTAAATGCTGACGAAAAAGACTTGATATCTGGGCTGCCTTTTTGGTTTTTCACCAAGACCATGCGGTGATTTTTCAGAAATATCGAAAACATTGAATACGGCGCTGAAGGATGAAATTCATTTGCCTCAACCAGATTCCCATGCTCATCTATCTTTGATAATACCTCCAATGTGGTTTTTCTTACGATGATTCCAGTTAAGACAAAATCGTCTTTTCCAGAATCAATAACCTCTACATTAAGAAACTCAAATCCTTGTTCACTTTTTTCTTTTGTGGCTTGATTCAGCAATGCCGGCATAATAACCGTATCAAAATAATTCAATAAAGGCTCTTCTCTTTTTCCGAATACAACGTTAAAGTTTGCAACTGTCATTTTCTTTTTACCCATTAATGGCACCCTCCGAGATAAAATTGCATCAATTTCATAGGGACATATACCTATATGATAATGACTTACTTATTCGACAATACTCTCCATAATCCTCCACTTATTGCACATAATAGTTATTTATATTTTTTCGATGTAATTCGTGTTTCAATATAATGGAAAAAGAGGTGACCTAAGACCTTTCAACCATTATACATAAACCAATATTGTGTCAAAGGATGTATGTACACAAAAAAACCTCCACACGGGAGGAAGTAGTTTTAGCATTTGTCATTTGTATTCGGAAAGTATTCTCGTTACCCAGAGTCTGATAAAGTACTAGATATTTCATAGAATCAATGTTCATCCTGAAACGTTTATTCTATTGGCTCTTCGATCGAACCCACCTTTAAGAATAAATTCCTTAAGTAAATTATGTACTTTTATGTTGGTCTTAAATGATGGTATTTTCGTGTTCTCCAATTTTTCGAAAAATTCCTTTGCTTTTGCTTTGTCTACAAAAGCTTTTAATTCATCGAAGCGATCAAATTGGTTGATGGTTGCCTCAGTTACATTTGCAGCGATGAGAAATCAGAGTTCCTTTTCATCCAATCCCAAGATTCATACAATACCTTTCCCATCCGTCAGAGTTTTGCCTCCAGCTTCCTAGCTGTTAATTATCAACATATACTCCAAAATCTCTAAATGAGATTCCAAGGGAGATCTGATCACCGTCTTCTCTAAAAGTTTCCTGCAATATACCAACAGAAGTAAGCACATAATCTGCAGGGTTCGTAGACAAACCTGCACCATATAGTGTGTTGGCATCCGTCAATGCGGAAACAAGATCATTGGGCTGGATTTCTACTCTGTAAAAAACATATTGGTTCCAGGTAGAATGCGTCCAAGATCCCGAATATGGGTTGGGTGTCACATAATCATTGGCCCCAAAGTACGTAGAAGCAAAATAGGTAAATGTATCGTGCATTATCGCTTCATCAGGTATAGTAGGACGATTGTCAAATGCGTTGATAACATAACAGAAGGTTTGATCTGTTGAGGTATCTTTTAAATAGATGAAATAACTCACTTGACCAACCGGCCAGTTGCCGTTGCTATTGTTGTCCCAATTCGCAAACCATGGTATTTTCAAATCTCCTTGCACCCATAGCTTGGAATTTGGCGTCGTCCACACGGCAGGCGGAGAGGAGAACTTGTACTCATATGTCGTGTTGGCTCCACCGCCGACTACATTTTGATAGGTAGTAAACCAGCTATTCATTAAAATTCCTCCGGAGGTACCTTGAAACTGGTAAACAGGGGAGCCTTTCACCGCATCATCGAACTCTCCCCTTTGCCATGTGTTCCGCGGAGAGGATGGCGTGAACCCTGTAAAGGCTGAGGGATCGTAGGATACAGCTTGTGAAATTGCATTTCCCGAATGCGACGCATCATCCTGCCACCTGACAATCATATTAATTTGATCATTCGGCGTTGGATCATAATCTACAAAGAGATGATCTTCCACATCCGTGATACTTTGCGGCTCAAGAAGAGCAACGGGGCTGCTTCCTTTACTCGTTGCTGGGGCTAGTAAAAGCAAGGCACTCAATACCGTAATTGCGACAGCGTTTCTTTTCATTCTTTTCCCTCCTAAGTTAAGACCTATTAACTGCCGATATATACCTCGATATTTCGAAATGATGCTCCCAAAGCGATTTGCTCTTGTTCTGCTCTGAACGTCTCCTGCAATATACCAACCGAAATCAAAACATAATCGGAAGGCTCTGTCGACAATCCAATGCGATGCTCATCATTTACACTTTCTACGATCCGGATGAGATTCTGTCGGGTAATTATCGCTTTATAAGGCCTGTAATCCTTCCAGGTTGAAGATGTCCACTCACACGAATTATTTCCCGTTGTGACAAAATGCTCAGCTCCGAATCGAGTTGAAGCAAAGGAAACAAATGTATCATGCATTATTCTCTCTGGGGGTGCCTCATGACGGTTATCAAATATATTAATGACCATTGCGATTGATTGTTCTGTAGTTACGTCTTTGAAATAAGCAATGTAACTAAATTGGCCTACCGGTCCGTAAGCATCGCTTCCTTTGAACCATGAAGCAAAATATGGAATCTGCACCTCGCCTTCAAAGTATAATTGCTGTCCTTCCATTAGCCATGGCTTTACCGGCTGTGAGAATTGCATCGAGTAAACCGTATTCATACCGCCTCCCCGAATTTCACGAGGAGTGGAATACCAGCTATTCATTAAGATACCAATAGATCTACCGTTCCATTGAAAGCATGGAGGCGGACCCGATCTTCCTTTTAATGAACTCTCAAATTGGCCTCTCTGCCAAACGTTTAGTGGTTCCGGCGGTAACAAACCTGTATAACGGGAAACATCTGTATGCAATTGCTTTGAAATTGCAGAGCCATCCTCCTCGATATCATTCTGCCATCTCACAATTAATGCAGGAGAATCGTTACGAACTTTTTGATAATCCACGTATAAGTAATCATCAATATTATCCGGTCCTATCATCCGGTGCAAATATTGTTTTTCTGAAGTCATCATGTGAAACATCCCTCACTTTATCCTACCAATCAATTCGAGATTTTTAATCTGCAGGGAAGCGTTATATGTACCCGGCAATTCCCACCCCAGGTTGAAACTCGTTATTTTTAAGTCCTCGAAGCTTGTCTTCGGCAAGTATCCTTTTTGCTTGCCTTCCTCAACCGCTCTTTGAATATACGGGATGAGATCGACATGAATCGTTTCCCATTCTCCATCAAGCATATTTTTTGTTAAAAATTCTTTACCGGGAGGAGTATAGATTAGCGCTCCCGATGCGCCCGGCTGTCCAGCATCTTTTATGACTCCGCCTGGCGGATACTCGAATCTGCTATCGAAGATCGGGATACCGAACCAAAAGAAATCGCTGTAACCTTCGGATTCCTTGTTCTGATTGGAAATGCCAAAGTATGCCGTTGTCTGTGCAGCATGCAGATTCGCATCGAAGTCACTTGTCATCAGATACTCGAAATCATTAATCCGAACATCCAGATTCAGCATAAGTTCGCTAAAACTATCCACATTCTGAGGATCGCCCATCACTTGTTCAATGAGCAAGTGTGGCCATGCTTCTCCGTTCTTTCTTGTCCCGTCCTTATACTCCATCTCGCCGATTACTTTAAGTGTAAGTAATGCTTCCCCATCCACGTATTCTTTCGCAACTACCTTGCCTTCGTTGGCATACTTGTACGACTCTTTAGCTTCATCTGCTTCACCTTTGGCGAGGCTAATATCATAACGCGAGCTCCATTGCGCTAAGTGCCACACTGGATTTGCCGGTTCGGGGTCGAATTTCAATCTTCCGATCTCTTTGGCACCTTCAGAATGTAGCGTTGGATATATGATAAATCCTAGTGAAAAATCCGGATCATCAAAAATATTGACCGTTTTTTCCGAATTTCCCAGCTTTTCAGCAGCGCATGATGCCAGCAAAAACAAACAAAATACCCCCACCAAACTTATATATGTTTTTTTAGACATTCACAACACCCCCAATAAATTTGGAGCTCGTAATTTGCGAATTACGAGCTCCATAACAAACTTGCATTTGTTCTAGTCATTATTTTGTAGTTCGATCCATATAACCTTGATAAATCGAGATCAATCTTTCCAATCCCATCTGGTCAAGCTTCTTTAAATAAGCATCCCATTGTTGATCAATATCGTTGGAACTCAGAATGAATCTGGTCATTGATTCCGTAACATAATCGTTAATCGCAATTTCAATGTCGGAAACCTCTGCTGATTCCTCTTCAGTAAATACAATGGTCTGAGGCAATAACATATCCTTGGACGGTTGATAAGGTACGTACAGTTCCTGGGTAACCGGAACCAGGTTAGCGGCCGGATCAACCGGCGCATCTTCTTCGACCAGCCATTGATCCTGCAGTGATTTTGGATTGAAGTAGTTGGCCATCATATACCAGTTGATGTTCTTCTCGCCTGCATTTGGATCATATTGATTGGCAGAGTTTTTCAAATTCTTGTACATAGCAGGCTGTCCATCCTTGCCGAGTCCTTCTCCCTCTTTAGCATACTCCCATTCGAAGCCTTCGCGTCCATCCTTCATGCGGATCATCGTTTCCGGAGCATAAAGAAAATCAAGCAATTTGAACACTTCAACCGGATACTTTGTTTGAGCGGATACAACAACACCGCTATTATTAGTCGTGAAATGATAGTTTGCGTATTGAACGCCTTCTGGTCCTTTAAGAGGAGCTAAGGCGAGATAATCAGGATATCTGGTATCCGCAGCGACAAACGGAGCATGAGAAGGTATCATCCCTACCAAAGGAGCATCCGGATTTTCAACAGCCTGTTTGAATTGATTAAAGTCCATCGTGAAACTTTCGCGTGACAGCAATCCCTCCATGGCAAGCTTCTGAAGATATTTCAAACCTTCCCTGAACTCAGGTTTTGTAAAGACAGGTTCAACTTTTCCGTCGTTAAGGATCAATTTTCTGTCTGGATTATAGTAAACAAAAGAGTTCATCACGAAGTTGATAGGATTCCATGTTACCCATGCCGTATTACCCAACAGAGGAATTTCATCATTTTTTTTGTTTCCGTTAGGATCCTGCTCCTTAAATGCCTTCAGAACTTGATAGAGGTCATCCGTTGTCTGCGGGATTTCTAAACCTAAATTATCGAGCCATGGTTTATTAATCCACATTTTGTACAGAGAGCTCAAGTGAGGATCGTCCGCATATGTCGGTAAAGCATAAATTTCGCCCTGATCCAAGGTGACAGCCGCCTTTGTATCAGGAAATTCTTCGAACATTTTTTTGGAGTATACACCGTATTGCTCAATATAGTCGCTCATGTCCAAAAGCAAGCCCTGGCTGCCGTACAGCTTCTGTACGGAAGGAGGAAAATTATTCTGGAACATGATGTCCGGAATATCTCCGCTGCTCATTAAGAGGCTGAGCTTCTGTTGAATGTCCGCAGATGAAGGAACCGTGATCCATTCAATATGAATATTCGTCGTATCCTCCAGCCATTTCGTAAATGCATTCTGATCGTAATTGTAGTCCGTCAGTTTGGCCTCCGGATACGTCGCAGTAAGGGCCTTTATAGTAATTTTCTCTTTAGAGATCTGATTCGGATTGGCCGGGTCTGCTTCGCTTGCCGCAGCCGAAGAGCCCGGCGTATTAGCTCCGTCTAAGGACGGTGGTTCTGCTGCATTGTTATTTTTACCGCATCCGCTCATAACTGTAACAATTACCATAATAAGACTAACCCATAATGACATTTTTTTAAGTTTCATTTGCAGCACTCCTCGTATAGTGTTTTACAGACTAGCCTTTTAACGAACCTACCATAATTCCCTTGGTAAAATGCTTCTGAACAAACGGATAAGCGATGATTAGCGGGAGATTTGCTACTACGATAACCGCATACTTCAGGCTTTCCATAAGTTCAAGCTTGATTTGAAGCGCTTTCGGATCTTTGGCCAGCATGTCAAGGCTGACTTGATTCATAACCAGAATTTCCCTCAAAACCAATTGTAGAGGAAACAGTTCTTTACTGTTCAGATAGATCAACGCGTTAAAATAGGAATTCCAAATTCCGACTCCATAAAACAGCACCATGACGGCGATAATAGGGCCAGAAAGAGGGATTGCAATTCTTATCAGAAATCTGAAATCAGAGCAGCCATCCATTTTTGCAGCTTCAAGTAATTCCTTTGGCAAACTGCTTTGAAAATAACTCCTCATAATGATGACGTTAAACACACTCAGTGCCGTTGGAATGATCTGCGACCAACGCGTATCCAGCATCCCGAGCTCCTTTACCAGCAAGTAGGAAGGGATCAGCCCACCGCTAAACAGCATCGTAAAGGAGAATGCTAGCAGGATAAACCGCGCCCCTGTCAGGTCGCTGCGCGAAAGCGGATAGGCGGCCATAATCGTCAGCACGATGCTTACGATCGTTCCAACCACGACATAAAAGAGCGTATTTAAGTATCCCGTCACAATGGAATCATTTTTGAATACGGCTGCATAGCCCTCCAACGAAAAACCGACAGGCCAGATCCAAACTGCTCCTCTTGAGACCGCATCCGGATCGCTGATCGAAGCGGCGATAACCATCAGAACTGGATATCCTGTGGCGATCAGGATCAGAATGAGCAGAGAATAATTTACTACGTCAAACACAAAGTCGCTGCCTCTGCGTTTTTTCTTCAAAACGGTATTGCTCAAACTATCATCTCCTTTCTTACCAGATGCTCGATTCGAACCGTCGTGCAAGTCGGTTCACGGCATACAACAAAGCAAAACCGATTATGGACTTAAACAACCCGATTGCTGTCGCATAGGAAGGATCGGGGATCACCCCAGTCAGACCTACTTTGTACGAATAAGTGTCAATAACTTCAGAGGCCGAAATATTTATGTCATTTTGCAGCAGCAAAATCTTCTCGAACCCCGAATTTAAAATTCCGCCTACCGACAGAATCAGAAAAATAATGGCTGTCGGCATGATTCCTGGCAGATCAATATGCCACATTCTACGGGCCTTAGAAGCGCCGTCTATCATCGCCGCCTCATGCAGCTCAGGCGATATCCCTGCAAGAACAGACATGTAAATGATGGAACCGAATCCGACTCCCTGCCATATCCCCGACCAAACCATAATGTGCATAAAGCTGCCCGGTTCGAGCAGAATGTTGACGCTTTCTCCCATAATGAAATGCAAGAGCTGTCCCAGAATACCGGTTCTCGGGTTAATAAACTGATGAATCATGCCAACAACAACGACGACCGAAATGAAATAAGGAATGTATGTGATCATTTGAACTGATCTTTTGAACAAATCATTTTTTACGTAGTTAAGCCCCAAGGCCAACAGGATGGGAAGGGGAAATCCCGCTACGATTGCATAAACACTGAGGACAACCGTATTCTTCATAATGTTCCAAAACCCATAGTAGTTGATGAATCGTTCAAAATTTTTCAGTCCGACCCACGGACTGTCCCACATCCCTAAAACAGGCGAAAATTTTTTGAAGGCGATAATAAGGCCATACATCGGCCCATAAGCAAAAATCGCAACAAACATTACAGGAAGGATCAATAATGCGTAGAGCTGCCAGTTTTGCCAAATTGACCTGTTCAATAGCGGCGCCCCCCTCATAAAGCAGTTCCCTGCACCAGCGTACGTTGGGATTGGTGTATATTAATCACTCCATACACATTCGCCCTTCTTTGACCTGCCCCGATTACGGCAACTTTCAGATTAGTCATTGTACTGCCTCCTTGTTTTGCGTCTCGCCTGTACTTAGGGAAATTAACCTGTGAGTCATATGAATCTCTCGCTTGCCCTCAACAACTTTCCTGCATCCATCGGGAAAAATTACGACTGCTTTACATTCTCGGGGCAAGCTTGCCATTATCGTGAAGCTCTCTTCGCTGCGTTCCCACTTCACACTTATTGGCCCCCATTTTGTAGCGACCGTTCCCTCTGCCCTGGAGATGTAATCTGCCACAGGATGAATTTCTACTTCCTCGTAACCGGGGAGATGGGGTTTGACTCCTAGTACGCATGCTGAATATTCATATAGCGGGACAGCTCCCCAGGCATGACAATCGCTTCTCTGGGTCAGCAGGTCTTCGGGCCATGTCGTCAAATGCTTGTCCAGCAGGCTAAGCCATCGAGTCCACAAACCTTCGGTCATGGAATACAATTGCACTTTCTCCAATGCCCTAAACAGGAAAAACGACATAGAATAAGAGCATTGAGCAAGCTCGGTATTCGTCAGGCATCTGTGCATGAGCTTGCGTGCCTCATCACCAGTAATCACTTCGGCTAGCACGGCCCATACTTGCGCATGCTGGCTATACCGATCTATTTCAGGAGCATCCCGAAACAGTCCTTTACTCAGATCCCATGACTGCTTGCGTACCGCCTGTTTGGTTTGTTCCGCCAATTTGTCCAAAAATGCGGCTCGATCGGAATACCCCACATACCGGTTTAACCGTGCAGCTACCTGCAAGCCATAAATAAACATCATATTATAAATAATATTGGTTTGATCCTGTCTTACAGACGCGCCAAAGGTTTCCGACCATTCCATCGTCCAATCGACGAACTGCCAATACCCTGCATCCTTGATCAGCTTTGTCTCCGGATCAATGCGAAATTCGAAATATTGCAGAATTCGATCAACGGACGGCAAATACTGATAGATGAAATCCAATTCCTTGTAATACGTATAGTGATGGTCAAGCATCATGATCCAGAAAAAAGAAAAACCAGGAATGACCTGTACGAATTTTGACGGCCAATTGCATGCAATCATTCCGTCAGGCATCATCGAGCTATGGAAATCGTAGATTGCTTTTTTTGCCAATCTGTCATCCATGGATACTTGATACGTAAACAACATCTGCAGCATTGTGTCCATCGTATACTGCATTTGCTCATAATAAGGGCAGTCAACGTAGCTGTCATGCATACACCGGCGCAATGTTCTTATGCTGATGTCCCACAATTGCTGCATATCCGGTCTATCCAACGCTATCCTGCCCTCCACCTCAAGCGGGTAACCGGTTTCACGCATCGCTATATTAAGTATCGTCAGCGGTCGGTTCCCCGTACTTATCTCAAACCGAACAAAGCGGAAGGTTCTATACATTAACGGCTCATAATGTTGTGCTCCCAACCTTGTAACAAAGGTGTCATACTCTCCCCAAAGTTGACCTTTGATATCGTCCCTGACTTCTTTAATTGGCACTCCTGCTTCGGTAAAGCCTTGTATATAGCTTTCTGCATACGTAGTACGAATAGTGGAACAATCTCCATCCTCAAGCAGTGTTCTTATATAGGAAGTCGTTAAAAATCCAGCGTCAATTTCTACCCATACCGATTGATTGGCAGGTATCGTCACTTGTTTGCCCGATAACAAGTTGTGCCACGGAATTTCCGCAGCAGATTGCTTCAATATTTTTTGGAACTTGATTTCAACTTCATTCATTAAGGGAATATCCCTTTCTCTCAAGGGCCAGTTATTGAGCACACCGCCGCGCAAGCTGTTTTCCGAACCGTTGATCACAATTGCCGGACGCCACTCCCTGGAATCTACGGACTCGCCATACCAATCGAACGGGAACGTTCTGCCGTCCACATCTTCCATATCTCCTGCATATTTTGCTTGTACAGCAAAGCGGAAAGAATATGAGCCGTTCATTCGCGACATCCATCTTTCATCCGATTCGATGCCAAAGCGGATCGAATTATGAATATCTTCCGCAAACAAAAATCCGCCATGATCTGAACTAATCAATGATGCTGGCCCGTTCAAAAATTTAACATTGCTTAATCCTTCTGACGGGAAATAAGCAGCTAAAATGGCAATCACGTTTTTACCTTGTTTAAGGTATGGAGCAATGTCAATCCGATCCACGTATTTTCTGAATTTGTCCCCTCTGCAGGGGCCTCGCAATAAATACTGGCTGTTAACATATATTTGATAGTAACTGTCTGCTGAAACAAGAACTTCGTGTTTCCCAGGAACTGCTTCAACATCAAACTCTCGCCGAAAATGGCAAACTTCCTTTTCATACCCTGGATTATGATCATTCCAAATCCAATGTGCCGATAAATTCACAACTTACGTCCTCTGCCTTCGCAAATTTATGCCTGTATTCTTTAGGTGAAATGCCCGCATGTTTTTTGAACACCTTATTAAAAAAGCTAATGTCGTTAAACCCAACACGGATACAGATATCCGATATTTTGCTGTCCGTGCTAAGCAGATACGACTTGGCTTTCTCAATGCGAAGCTTATGCAAATAGTTAAACAATGTTTCACCGGTCAATTGTTTAAACTGTCTTGAGAGCTGTCTTTCGCTGCAGTGACATATTTTCGTCAATTGCTCAACTGTCACATTTTCCGAATAATGCCTTTCCAAATATCCCAATATTCGATGCGTGTCTCCAGTCTTATGGATGCTTCTCGTTATGCTTTCCATATAAATGGCTGCGTTTTTTTGTTCCGAATACTTCCGGCTTAGCAGCACGATAATTTGTGTAAGTATTAATTGAATCAGCACTTGGTAAGGCGGCCGTTTAGCTGTAAACTCCTTTTCCAATAAATCAATTAAATAACTTACATTTTCCGCTTCCTCCAAGGACAATTTGAGAATATTGCCGAATCGGATCTCTGGCGGTAAAAATGGTTGAACATAATAAAAATCCATATCCTTCATATAGTCCGACCCGCGCAATATCGTCCATTCGATGATGTCCGAATAAAACAACAAATTAACAACTTCGACCTGCTCATCCTCAGACAAAATATAAGTATGCTCTTCGCCGGGATTAATAATGAATATATCCCCTTTACTTAACTCGCTTTCGTACACTTTGGAATTTCGAGACTTAAATTTGTGTCCGGCTTT
The DNA here is from genome assembly GCF_036541265.1 of Paenibacillus sp. IITD108. NCBI lineage: Bacteria > Bacillati > Bacillota > Bacilli > Caryophanales > Paenibacillaceae > Paenibacillus > Paenibacillus sp. IITD108. The sequence continues at coordinate 27,231 of NZ_JAZHCT010000026.1, forward strand.
TCCATTCACAATAAATACGATTTCGATAAATTCATGACTGTGCATTGGAATCTCCGACTTTGAATCGTGAATCCAATGAGAAACAACAAAAGGAAAATCGTCGCGAATATTATGCTCGGAAGACTTAAAGATGTATTTTTTTCCTTCCATCAACAACACCAACTTACTTTTTATTGTGTAATAAGAGGAGATTCTCCCCCTTTACATCTTGTTAGATTTCCGCGACTTGTTGATCACAACGACTGCGACAACGATCAGAATCAGCGCACCCAGAATATAATATATGAAATTTTGATTTGTTCCAGATTGTTCACCATCGGCACTTGCAGGCGCCTCCGCGTCCGGAGAAGCTTCGGCACTCGCCGATGCCGACGGCTCAACGCTTGCCGTCGCTGATTCAGACGGTTCGGTACTAGGGGATACTTCAGCTGATTGCGCTGGTTGATCAAAAACAGTATCGTTAATTTTCTCCAAAGTAAATTGAGCCATTTTCGCCCCCGTTTGTCCCGATACTGCGATATAGGCATTGTCAGGGAATACCGGATCAATCGTTGGCAGTTGATCGTTATTGAAGGTATCGAGCGGAATTTCAACGCCGTTGACAGTAGCAGCAACCGTTTTATCTACCCATTTGATATTGACATTCATCTTAGTGCCAACACTTAGGTCAATCGTTGCCAACCAGTTCGCCTGGAAAAATCCCCCTGCAAATGTACGATAGGCATGCACATACGCTCGATTGTCACTAATAGGGGATATTGCTAAAGTAAATGATTTCACATCATCGTTAGCCGTTGTCCAGAAATCCGGCTTGTCCAACAGACTTACTGCATACCAGCTGTCTCTTTCCTGGGACCATTGCGCCCCTTGTACCGGGTTCAATGTCGGAATTTTATCGATCGTGAACTCAATGGTTACATCTTTGGGATCTATAGGTTTTTTATAAATAATTCCTGCAGCTTGCCTGTCTGGCGTATAGGAACCTTCTGTGGATACGATAATGCCGTGATCCGTCGCTTCGATTTTTTGTGTTTCCGGCTTTGATCCACCGCCTAAACCCAAAAAATCCTCCGGTATATCTGCAAACACAGTGCTTACCGACATCATTAAAAGGAGAAACGATATCGACATTGTTAGCAATAACTTCTTCAAATTGCAAGCCCCCTGTCGTTTCATAATGTATATAATGAATATTTAAAATTAGTATATCAGCCACTTATGATCGATAACTAGGAATATTACGTCGATAAATTGGTCTATTCGGACATGAATCAGGGTTACACAATGGGATTTGCAAGTTTAAAAGAACACAAAAACTACAACGCTTCACACATGAACAACTTGCACTGTCCATGTATGTCTATAGATACGAACAAAAGCCCGACCGTATACGGTCGGGCTTCAACTTACAGGTAAATGTGGCTCTAAATATTAGCAAGCCGGTTCCCTTACATTGGAACCTCCTTAGCAGTTGATTAGCAGATTCTATGATTTCATCAATGTGCTCCTCAATCACATAGCCTTCCACTTTTATTTTAAGCAAGCTATGTTGATTCAATAGCCACTCGACATCCCTCTCATCTATTCCAACTGTGTCTTAAGTGCCTTGGGCATTTGAATTTGATTATCCCGATATAGTTCTTTGGTCTTCCGTGGAACCACCGGCACGGTTATCGCCATCGAATCATCTTCCTTACAAACCGACGCGGTCACCCACATTCCGTCCGACTTGAGTTTGACAGCAGGCAATGCCCGATCTTCTCCCAGCGACAAGATCAAGATCCATACGGCCTTATCCAGTGCGTGGAAATCAAAATCCCGTTCCTCTCCCGACGCAATTACATAATCGAGGTTTACCCCGTCAGCCGTACGCTCCGCTTCAACGGAGAGCGGGCCGTACCCAGAGTTGTCCAGCACCGATTCCACTTGCAGGGTCGTTTCTCCAAGCTGCGCCGCGAGTCGCACGCCATCTTGAGCGATAGGTATATCCAGCGCTGCAGTATCGCCGCCGATTAGCAATCGAATGCGTAGATCCTCGGCTCTGAATCTGCCGTTAATGATATCGAGATCCTGATGCCAGCCTCCATTATCTGTCGCCAGGTTAAAGCTGAATAACACTTGCTTGCGCAACTGCACACCAGTAAATATGGCGGAGCAGAAGTCCTTGCCGTCCTTAAGAAACTGCAACTGGACCGACACGGTCTTTCCGTCTCCGACGTTGACGTAGCCGATCAAATTGCGACGCTGGTTCCACATGCTTCCGCTACTGAAACTGCCAAGCGTCAGCGCCTCATTTTGGTAGGTGGTTGCATAATTTTGATAGCCGGTCTCCGCCGCCAGAACCGTCTGCTCTGTGAAATAACGCTCCTCTGTTGAGTCGAATAAGTAGCGATACTTCTCGGGACAACGGGGACCAGATGATTCTATCGCCAGTCCGTTTGTCAGAAACTCCCGTTCAATTGGACGAAGTACCGTTCTGTACGTACGGCTATGCGGTCCTCCCCACGCGCCCGTCGCCGCATGATAATGCCTCCCGATCATATGCCACGCAATGTCCAGTAGTTGCCCGGCAATCTCCAAGGCGTCTGCCGAGCTCGATTGCGAATAAATGACCTGTAGTTCTTCAATCGCAATAGGCGTATAGCACGGGCTGTTATATTCCGAGAACGTGCCAATCTCCGTTGTATAGGCATGAAACCTTCTGAGACGCTGCTCTCCATAACTTCTAAACTCTTCATTCCCCAGCACTTCGCCGCCAAGAAGCGTCACCACCGCCCCCATGATGGCAATGTTCGTATAATGAGGCCCAACATCCCGAATCATAATAGCTTTGCAAGCGTGATACACAGCTTCCCGGAGTTTCGACAGAAGCGGTTGCGGAAGGAGCTGCGCATTATTTTTTAGAATCAGCAGTAGCTTCTTACCGTGAAAGTCGGCCATATTCCAGTCGGGACGATCCATCTCATCTAACGTCTCCTCATAGAAGTACGGCCAAATCCCATAAGTCGCCCGTGTCGAATCCTGATCCTGAAAGGACATCACCACCTCCAGAATGCCTGCAGCCTTCCGTGTATAGTCCTCGCCCCCATACTGAAGCAAATCATACGCATAACAAGTAGACGGATACAGCGCGTAGACAAAAGGATGCGCATCCGGTCTCAGTGCCGTATGATAAGTTGCCGTCAACGGAGTGCGGACGAGCTTGACCCGATCGTCATAGTTTGTTTCCGTTTCTTTAATCTTGACCGCCAGTTCGGCGCTACTCATCATCGATCTCTCCTTCTCTGTTATCTTTTAATGCGATATTCACCTTCAGAAAGCTCCCTTGTCACATCCCCATGCACGAACGTTGCAGATACCCCTTGCGGAAGAATAACATTCATATATTCCCGATCCCACGAAATTTCCAATCTGCCGTAAGGGGTTTGATGCCATGCTCGGAACTCGCCGATGTCCGCCGGGATATGAGGGGTTAATCTGATGTGCTTAAATCCCGGGTTGTTGTCGTCAATATTGAATCCCGCGAGCGCTTTGTAATACCACGCGCCAATTTCGGCGAACATAAAATGATTCATCGATGAACCACCGTACCAGTTCTCGCCCAACGTTCCCGCGCATAAGCCTGCCAGGTGCCCCCATCCCGGAAAATCCACTTGTGACGCAATTTTATAGGCAAGGTCAAACCGGTCATTGTCTGTAAGTACGTCCAAAAGCATTTTCGAACAAAACATTCCTCCCATAATATGATCATCCGCTAATTCCACTGTTCTGATCAGGTTATCCAGCGTTGCGGACACGTCCTCTGCAAGCCCAAAATAAAGCATCATCGCATAAAAAACCTGACTGTCTGTCTGAATAGCGGCAAATTGCTTTATAAATGCTGATTTTATACCATCCGAAAGCTCTGCGGCCTGCCGCTCACTTTCTTCCTCGTGCAGAATCCCGGATATCTTCCCGAAAATATCCGTCATGTAATAGGAATAGGCGGTAAGCAGCGATTCTACCGGAAATGCTGGCGCAACCGAAGGCGCAGACCAATCGCCGAGACCGATGCGGCAAATGCCATTGTCGAGAATGGATTGCAGGTAGCCGATATATTTTCCCATTGGCTCATAGTACCTGCGTATATATTCAACCTTCCCTGTGTATCGATACAACTCCCAGGGAATAACGAATAAAGCGGCATCCCATGTAGGCCCGCACAACATGTGATCATATCCCCAACTGCTTGTCGGAGCGATACAAGGAATACGGCCACTTGGACGTTGGCAATCTACAATATCATCCAGCCATTTGATATAGGCTTCATCTATTTGAAAGTTGAACAGCGCTTGTTCGCAAGCCAGATGCGCATCTCCGGTCCAGCCATTTTTTTCGCGATGCGGACAATCGGTTGGAATATGATGAAAATTAGTCAAAGTAGATCGACGCACAGCTGCCTGAATTTTCGTAACGAGGGGATTGTCGCATTGAAGGTCCCCTGCATCGGATAAATCGGTATGGAAACAACGAGCGACAACCTCGAGCGATTCATATTCTCCATAGACTCTTGCATAACGGAAGCCGTTATAATTGAATTCGCTATGCCAGGTCTCAACTCCCTCACCTGATAATATATATTCGTCGCATTGAAATCTATCATCATAAACATGTTGTTTATATCTTTCCAAATCCGGAGTTGCCGTAGATCTCAGCAGTTCGAAATACTGAATCGTCACTTTGTTGCCTTTCCGTCCGATTACTTGAATTTCTACATTCCCCGAAAGATTGACGCCAAAATCATAGATGACAGGCAATGGGCTCGGCACAATAGCCACAGGCTTAATAAGCTCACTCACTCGTATAGGAGAAATCTGCTGCTCTTTCATCACGCCGCCAGGCGCGGGCGCGATGGAGGGTTTTTCCCATTTATCGATCTTGAATCCCGCATCGAACGTTTCGCCGCATCGTAAAGAGTTATAGCTGATGCCGCTCCGAGCGCATTCCCAAGTTGTATCCGATACCAGAAATAATTGCCCGTCCAAGTACAATTCCGCAATCAATTTCGGCTGTGCGCGCCATGCCGCATGTTCGAACTGCCATGCCGAAGGCTGCAATTCATTGTACCAACCGTTGCCCAATGTAACCTCGATCTCATTGAGCCCTTCAGCCAAATAGTTGTCCACCTCGTAAACGTTAAACAAGACTGTTTTGTCGTAAGCGGTAAACGCTGGCTGCATAATATCGTCGCCAACACGCCGTCCATTTATGTTCAACACATAGAAACCTAGTCCGCATATACGAATTTGTGTTTTTTTTATGCCGCCAGGCATTTGAAACTTTTTTCTGAAGACAGGCGCTGCATGATCAGGACACCCGGTATACATGATCCATTTGGCTTTCCATGCTTGTTTGACATTCATTGCTTCAACTTCTTTCATCGAGAATCACTCCTGTTGCTCCTGCCTCTGCTCCCGGTACTCCGAGGGGGTGAGCGCCGTAAGCTTCTTGAAGATGCGAATAAACGTATTGACGTTGCTGTAACCGACAGCTTCCGCAATCACCTTGATTTTCTCATCGGTTTCCATCAACAGCCGCTTGGCTTGATTAATTCGCAGATTCATCAGGTAATCAATAAAGTTGCTTTCCGTCTGCTCCTTGAACAGCCTGCTCAAGTGAGACACGCTCACGCGCAATTCGTCGGCCAACAAATTCAGCGACAGGTCGGCTCTGCCGATATCCTTGTTAATATAGTCCAGCACCTTGACAATCAGATCGCTTTTCTCCCGTTTGCCGCGTTTTGTTCGAATCAGATCCATGTACTCCCGAAGCATAGTCAAGATGAAACCTTTCATCTCATCCAGACTGTCGTATTGATTCAGAGCATCTCTCATTTCCTGCGGCATACGGATTTGCTCCGGCTCGATGCCCGCTTCCCCAGCCACTACGGCAGCCTTCATCAAACATTGCAGATTCAATTGGCGAATCATCTCCGGAGGCACTCCGTATTGGGTGAAAGCCTCGAACCAGCGGTCTGTCTGCGCCTTCAGCTTCTCCCCATCCAAAAGCTTCAATGAATCCATCATCCCGTCGGTCATCGCCACCAATCGGTAATATTGGGCGGATTCGTCACTTTGCACATCATCCCGGGTGATCACCATATTCGAGCCCAGAATCAATCGATAAGCCAACACGTCGCATGCTTGCTTGAAGGACTGCCTGATCTCACCCACCGATTCCGCCAGCCCGCCCACGCCGATCGTAACCGTGCGTTTGAAGTTTTCTGCGACATAATTTTTGATTAAATCCGCCACAACGCTGGCTCGCAGTTCGGCTTCCATGCCGCTATCCTGGAAGCTCATCAGAATAGCGCAGCAGCCGTTTTCCAATTCAATTGACACGCCCTTGCCTTCCGCCTGAATCAACTCCTCGGCCACATTACACAGCGCATAATTGTACAGATGTGTATCTTGGGCGGTCAAATCGTTACGCTGGTCAAATTCCGCCACCATCACGACAAACCGGTTCAAATCCAGCTGAATCCCCAGCATACCCATATGTTGCCTTGTATTGGAGATGTTGATCTTAGAATCGGACAGCAACTCTATGACCAGCTGCCATTTTAGAATCGGCTTGGTCTCTCGAACCTGCTGCTGCAACTGCTCGCTGTTGACCAGGAAATCCTCAAATCGGGACTCCAGTATTCGGAATCCGTCTCCTCCCGCTTCCCCTGTGGGCTGGGGAGATACGGCATTCAATCTGGAGGAGATCGTTCCCAGGAATCGGTTCAACGGCTTGAACGTCCATCTGCCTACGGCAAGAGCCAGAACAGCTGCCGTTATCAAGATCATAACGGACAGAACAGCCAGCGTATTGCGAATCACCGTCAACGGTTTGTTCAACTCGATCTCCGAAACAATTCTCGTAATTCTCCATCCGGTATACGGATTCACCTTGTAGAAGACGATAGAATCTTTGTTCTCAACCTTGGCATGGAAGTAACCTGCGCTCTTGCCCTCCGTAGCCATCTGCGCCACGAAAGGTGTGGAGCCCATGTTCTCCCCAAGCTTGGACTCGTCGGGATGGAGTACTACCAGTCCCCCTTTGTCCAGCACAAGATTCAGACCTTGAGCATCCCCCTCGTGATAGATCAGAGGCAGCAGCATCTCCTCCTTCAAATTAAAGGCGATGGCCCCCTTCCTCGTGCCCGTAGAATGAATAAGCGGATAGGTCCGAATGAACGACACCACATTACGGTAAATTGGAAAGTTGGAGTTGCTGATCAACAGCTTGCGACTTGCCAACCAGCTGGAATAACCGTCGAATTGAGCGAACTGTCCGATCCAGGCGTAATCCTTCAGCCTCATCTCCTCCGTCAAGATATCTCCCGACACCAGCCTGTCCTGGGAATACGAGTAGATGTCTATGGAGAACAGATATTCATTGCTTCGGATTAGTCTGTCGATGTGATTGCCGATCCGATAGTCGTTTTCGGTCCGCTCCCCTTGGGGCAGACTATCGTCAAAAAACGTTTTTATTTCATCGTACTGGACCAGTTGGATAGCTTCGTTGTCGATGCTCTTCAGCACCAAATCCAGCTTCTGCTCCATATGATCCAGGAGCTCCACATTCGTTCTGACGAGTTGGTCCTTCAGATCATTGGTGAAAATAAAATAAAACAACACGGCCGACACAGTTACAATCAGGAACAGGAACATGATCAGACCTGTAATTATTTTTTTCATCCATTGGCTCTGTACATTCTTCATTGTCCCGTTCCTTTCGTGCGGCAGCTATTTAAAGTCGACTTTGTTCGCCTCGTACCATTCCTGAGCCATAGCTTCTACATCTTCTCCGCCCAGGCGCTTCCATTCCTTACGAATTTGCTCCAGTCCCCATGCCGCCGTATACTGGCTACCCTGCATCGTTACTTTGGCGCGAATCTCTTCGATATAAGGTTTCAGCGCCGTCTGGATATCGTTCAGCTCCATAAAGTTCGGCTGATACGGAATATCCCGGCGGAACTTGTTCTGGGCCGCCATCTCCAAGCCCTGCTGACTCAATGCCGCCAGCCTCTGGGAGATCTCGTCAGGCGCCGCCTTTACCAGCAGATCCTCGGGCGAGAACTTCGCATCCCGCACAACCGCATATTCGCCCGCATACGACACTTCCTTCTTGTACTTTTCCGCATCCAGCATTTGAGCCACTCCGTTGACACTCTTGTAATGAACGCCCTCTTCTCCGTTGACCAGCGTCTTCCAGCCCTCTTCTACCATCCAGTCCAAATATTCCACTGCGGCCTTCGGATTTTTCATTTCCTTATTGAAAGCTACGAAGATATTCGGCGGTGTTTCTTGGTACAGACCGAATTTGCCGTTTTTGGTGGATACCGGCTTAAGCGGCACCGGATTCGCTAGCGGCTCGTTCTTCAGCATATTCCGGATATGGTCCTCCATCGCGCTCCCGCCCCAACTGCCGGCGAAGATGCCTGCTTTGCCGGTCGTCCACAGTTGGATAGCCCTCTGAAAGTTTTTGTCCGTCAAATATTCCTTGTCCACCAGCCCAGCTTCGTACATTTGCTTCTCTAGATCCATTGCATCCCCGAACCGGTTGAGCGTGGCGCCGTACTTCATACTGCCGTCCTCCAGATACCATTGATTACTGATCGCGGCGTTCATCGCTGCATAGCTATCAAAGACCGTGCTGCCTACCAGCGCCGTTGTATCGTCCTGGTTGTTACCATCCGGGTCCTGCTCCTTGAATGCCTTCGCCACCTCGATCAATTCGTCCATCGTTGTCGGCGTCTTGAGACCTAGCTTATCTAGCCAATCTTGCCGGATCCACAGACCATGATTGGCGATGCCATCTATCGTCCGAGCAGTCGCGACTGCATACATTTGACCATCAAAGGTCAGATAAGGCAACAACTCGGGATGCTCCTGCAAATATTTTTTGTAGGATGTGCTGTACTGCTCAATATAAGTGTCCACCGGCTGCAGTGCGCCTTGGGTAATCAATTTACCAATGTAGGCCCTATCGTACTCCCAGATCAGATCCGGCGCCCGATTCGAGGCGATAAGCACGTTCAGCTTGTCCTGAGCCTGGTTACGGGGCACGGGTACCATCGTTACGTCAATTCCGGACTGCTCCCGGATCCACTTTACCCAACGATTGTTTTCATAGGTTCCCTCATCACTAGATACGCCCCCTCGGTCGAACGCGGAGATGCTGACTGCTTTCGGCAGATCGGCATACGGATCTGCTGCCGTCGCTGGCGACTCGCTTCCGGGCAATGCTAAGGGTTCATCCGCTCCTGGATTCGAACAGCCAGTCAACCCCGTTCCCGCAAACAAGCATACGGCGGCTGCAAAGGCAGTTATCAGCTTATGTCTTGTTTTCAAAGTAGCCCGACCTCCTGAATTATAGTTTATACCATGGCTTCCTGTGATGAGCCTGCGATATAGGCTTCTGCCGCGCATATGTGCCAAACCCACTCTAACGGTAACATGCTGCAATGGATTTCCGAAATCTCTACTTTTTGCGGAAGTATCTATTTTTTGAGGAAATGCCCTTGATCGGCATGCCATAAGGACTCCTCCCGCATTTACGTTGCGGAAGAAGTCCCTGCACTTGGGGACAACATCGATTAACGAAGGACTGTCACCGTTGTTGTCTCGCTTGATGTGATCCCGGCACTATTAGACAATTCGCATCGATATTCATACGTGCCTGCCGGTCTGTCACGGATTGATGTTACAGCGAATTGCGCTTGCGGTGTCCGTTTGGAGAGCGGTTGTGTATCGATCAGAATACCATTTTCGTACAATTGATAAGTTGTCCCGTTCGTACCCCACCACATATTCATGGTAAGGGTGAAGTTCCCGTCTCCATCCCAATTATCATCTGACAACACCGGTTTCCCCGGCGACGCATCGTTGACGCGAACAACCCACTCGTCACTTTGCGTCGTACCGGATGCGTTAGTAAGCTTTGCGACATAACGATATATGCCGTTCGATCTATCGGTTAACGATGTAACCGCCGTCTGGGCATACGGCGGGTTCTCGGACAATAACTGACTATCGATCAAAACATCATTTTCATACAATTGGTACAAAGAACCGTTATTTCCCCACCACATATTCATGGTGATCTCATAATTGCCGTCCAATAATCCTGTATCATGCCCGTTGTTGTCAGACAGAATCGGCTTCTTCGGAGCGGCCTGGCTTGTTATTTCCGCAGCAAGTGGAACTAGCAGCAAATCTCCGAAAGCACTACGGTCTTTGCCCGAGCCGATACCGCCCATATACTCCATCCAACCGCGTCTGCCGGAACCGTCATTATCATTGATGAGCATGGCAAATCCAAAATCCGAGCCCGGAGCTGCCGTCACGCCAACCGGCAATAACGCGTCCCATGGAATCGCCATTTCATAGCTGGTCGTATTGCTGTTGTCGTCTCGTATGACCGAAGCTTGTACGTTGCTCAGGCTTGAAACTCCCGAGGCGGCGGTCCATCTCCAGACAATGACATTGGAGGTGTTAGGGTTCATAGCAATACCGATTTCATTATACCCGAGATTGGATGCCCCCGACTTTCTGCCGGGATCTATAGCGAATTGTATACTGTCTCCTCTCCAGATATTGCCGTCCGTATCGTTTTGAACATGGACATCGTCCTGTACTGCCACTGCAAAATAGAAATAATCATCATCCCATAGAATATAGCCTGTGCCGCTCAGATCGTCGACTCCTCCCCAATCGCCCATTTGGACCTGTGAGGTTTGATTGATCAGGATTGGCATTGTGTCGGACCATTCCCCTTGCGACAGCACCCCGTCGATGATCGGAGCTTCAGCGGCTTGCTTTGCGGCAAGGAAGCTGATTTTCCGATCTACGACAGTGCTCACTCCGCTGTCCAATGTTGTTGCAATTTGCAAATCATATAATCTTGGCTCCGGATTTCCCGGGAATGCGAACGATACGGTTGCCGATTGGTTGGCCGCAGCGGTAAACAACATCTCCTCGCTTCCCTGATTCCATGGCGAGGAACCAACGATTCGTATCTCCCCGGATATGGCCGCGTTCGTATTGTTGTCGATGCCAATACGGACACTCCATTGCTCGCCCTGCGGCGTCTCCTGCAAATGCGGTTCTACGCGGATATGATATGGATCCTGAACCTCTATGTTCTGGGCAAAGTTTCCTTCCACATATATGGGCACTTCCGAAATTGGCAGGGTTATTATGCCATTGCTATTCGCGGTTTCATGGCTGCTATTGCCAAACAAATCATAGGATGTCGCAACGGTAGCGCCGAGATTTAACGCCAGATTTTTGGCATCGCCCTTGCTCCACAGCACAAGCACGTCTTTCTGATCCGAATTGCGGTAAAATCTGTAGGCCTGGACCTGATCGCCAGCGGCATAGGTTTGAACAAACTCCGCTCCTGAAAGCATGTTGGTAAGCCCACGATAAGCCACATAGTTCTCTTTCGCGGACCAAGTCGTACCTTCATGCTCCCCTCTGACCAGACCGAAATGACCTTCAAGACTTGTCGGCGGTTTAGGGTCATTCTTAAAATCATACCAGAAAACCTTATCTGCAAGGCCGCTGCTAAGTGCTAGAGTATACGTCTTAACGACATTAGCTCCCGACATTAGCTCGCTTACGCCTCTGGTCAAACTTTCACTGGTTGGCCAGCCTATCTCGGTCACCCATATCGGCTTGGCAGGGCCATAGGCCAGAAACAGATTCTTTATCGACTGCAAGCTGGCTACGAATCCTCCGTCATCCGGGTTGATCGGATAGGTATAGGGATGAATGGATACGGCATCCATATCATCATATCCGCCTGCCGACAATACTCTGCTAATCCATCCTGCATCCGCCCCCGACGTGGCGCCGCCTATGACTACCGCATCGGGATTGACCGCCTTGATAGCGGCATATGCCGCTTTAAGCACTTTGGCATACGCCTCCGGCGAAAGGCGATCCGGGTTGCCTCCTCCGATATTCCATTCATTCCATATTTCAAAGTGGTCCACCCTGCCCAGAAAGTGTTCTGCCAGCTCGCCTGCATAACGGGCATAGGCTGCAATTCCTTCATCAGTATAAGGCGCCTTTCCATCATCGTAAAACGGATTGCCATAATCGACAATAAACAAAGGACTGATGCCTTTGGACAATGCAGTGTCTACAAACATATCCCAAGCAGGCGGAATGCTGATCTGCCCCTTCACCGTTTCGGCAACTGTCCATCTTGCATCATCCCTAATCCATTGGATTCCTGTCTGTGCGATCTGGGTAAGATAGGTGTCGACATAATTGACATCGGTTTTGTTAAGAAGATGAATCGCAGTACCGAATACACTGCCCGGCGTGCTTTCGCCCGGTGCCGGCGCCCTGCTGAACGGGAAGCTCTCCTGCTCGTTAATATTGCCATTGTCTCCTGTTGCCGTTACCTCCAAAGTATATACGCCGTAACGTTCAATAGCCGAGAAGTCCAGCTCTTGATTCGCTACCCCGCGCATGCCGACATCCGTATCAAAGCTTCCGGTTATGATCAAGTTATCTTCGGAATCTTTTACACCGTAATCCACTTGAACCTGTTTGCTCCGGTTTGTGGAGTTTTTCAGCGACAGACTTAATATCGTCGGTTCATTAGCCGAAAAAATATTTCCCGTTGGTCCATCGACACCAATAACGAAGTCCTTTGGCTTGAATACAATGTCGTCAAACCAAACATCGCCGCCCGAATTACCGTCCAGCCTGACATATAGGCGGATATAGGCCGCCCCAACCGCAAATCGGCTTAGCTCTGTCGTATACTCCGTCCATTCCTGACTGCCTCCTGTCTGAATCAGCTTCATCGTATCGTGCCAGCCCAGTGAATTCATATTGGCATCAATCACTAAAGCGTTTACACTTACGGCATCCGTAACCGATATGCCGGATGTTTTGATCCAGCTCGACAGCGTATACACTTCATTCGATTGTATAGGAATCAACGCGCTTCCCCAATACTGTGTCGTCGTGGCCGCCGTCATCCTCGCGCTCTGGTTGCCATTTCGTTTAACGGTTGTATCTAGACTTCCCCCTTCTCTCGGCGACCACAACCCGAACTCAAAGCCGCTGTTGACCAGCATATTGTCGGATACCTTCAACTCCACGTCATCAAACCATACGGAACCGCTCACATTGCCATCCAACCTGACATATATGCGGATATAGGACGTCCCGGCTGCAAATTGGCTTAGCTCCGTCGTATATTCCGTCCAATCTTGACTGCCTCCGGTCCGGATCAGCTTCATCGTATTGTACCAGCCTATTGCATTCATGTTGGCATCAACCATTAAAGCGTTTACACTTGCTGCATCAGAAACGGAGATGCCGGATGTCTTGATCCAGGCCGACAGCTCATAGATACTGTTCGATTCTACAGGTATCAATGCGCTTCCCAGATACTGTGTCGTCGCAGTCGCAGTCATACTCGCGCTTTGGTTTCCGCTATGTTTAACCGTAGTATCCAAGCTTCCTCCCGCTCTGGTTGACCATAGACCTGTCTCAAAACCTCCGTTGGTAATGAGGTTGTCGATGGAATCGATTGATTCTGTCCCATTCAACGCAACCGCTTGCGTAGTCTCGGAAAAACCGACAGGAATTACAGTCTGAAATAACAAGAAGATAACCATAAACAAAGCTAAACGAATCGTTCTTGCATTTTCATTCCGCTTACTCGTCGACATCATGTATGCCCCTTTCAGTTATCGTTATTGAGGGAGAGACAGAACCTCTGCCTTTCTTGAAATCTATTCATGAAAGTCGAGGCCTGTCTCGCTTGGATGACCATCTCTACACCTTATTTAAAAGTTGGCTTTGTTCGCTTCGTACCATTCCTGCGCCTTGGCTTCTACCGCTTCTCCGCCCAGTCGCTTCCATTCCTTGCGAATTTCCTCCAGTCCCCATGCCGCCGTATACTGGCTGCCCTGCATCGTCACTTTGGCGCGAACCTCTTCGATAAAAGGTTTCAGCGCCGTCTGAATATCGTTCAGCTCCATAAAGTTTGGCTGATACGGAATATCCCGACGGAACTTGTTTTTGGTCGCCATCTCCAATCCCTGCTGACTCAATGCCGCCAGCTTCTGGGAGATCTCGTCAGAAGCCGCCTTCACGAGCAGATCTTCAGGGGAAAACTTTGCATCCCGCACAACTGCATATTCACCCGCGTATGACACTTCCTTCTTGTACTTCTCTGCATCCAGCATTTGAGCCACTCCGTTGACATCCTTATAATGAACACCTTCTTCACCGTTCACCAACGTCTTCCATCCCTCTTCTACCATCCAGTCTAAATATTCCACTGCGGCCTTCGGATTTTTCATTTCCTTATTGAAGGCTACGAAAATATTCGGCGGCGTTTCTTGATACAGACCGAATTTACCGTTTTTGGTGGATACCGGCTCAAGCGGCACCGGATTTGCTTCCGGTTCGTTCTTCAGCATATTCCGGATATGGTTCTCCATCGCGCTGCCGCCCCAACTGCCGGCGAAGATGCCCGCTTTGCCCGTCGTCCACAGTTGGATAGCCCTTTGGAAGTTTTTGTCCGTCAAATATTCCTTGTCCACCAGCCCTGCTTCGTACAATTGCTTCTCCAGATCCATCGCATCCCCGAAGCGGTCAAGTGTGGCCCCGTACTTCATGCTGCCGTCCTCAAGGTACCATTGATTGCTGATTGCCGCGTTCATCGCTGCATAACTATCAAAAACCGTACTGCCTACCAGCGCCGTAGTATCGTCCTGATTGTTGCCATCCGGATCCTGCTCCTTGAACGCCCTCGCCACTTCGATCAATTCCTCCATCGTTGTTGGCGTCTTGAGGCCCAGCTTGTCCAGCCAATCTTGCCGGATCCACAGACCATGATTGGCGATGCCATCTATCGTCCGAGCAGTCGCGACCGTATACATTTGACCATCGAAGGTCAGGTAAGGCAACAACTCGGGATGCTCCTGCAAATATTTTTTGTAGGATGTGCTGTATTGCTCAATATAAGCGTCAATCGGCTGCAGCGCGCCTTGAGTAATCAGCTTGCCGATGTAGGCCCGATCGTATTCCCAGATCAGATCCGGCGCCTGATTCGAAGCAATAAGCACATTCAGCTTGTCCTGAGCCTGGTTGCGGGGCACAGGCACCATCGTCACGTCAATCCCGGACTGTTCCCGGATCCATTTCACCCATCGATTGTTTTCATAAGTCCCTTCGTCACTGGATACAGCCCCCCGGTCAAACGCGGAGATGCTAACCGCTTTCGGCAGATCGGCATACGGATCCGCAATCGCCGTTGCCGTTGCAGACGCTTCAACCCCTGGCGATGCAGAAGGCGATGCGGAGGGGCTGTTCGCTCCTTTCCCCGAACATCCTGCCAATGCCGTTCCCGCCAGCATACATAAGGCAGCTGTTAAAACAACCCACTTTTTTTGTTGACTGATTTTCATGCATAGACCTCCTAAATAAATTATATATATCAAGACCGCTTGGCAGTCTACGATATCAACCTTTGACGGAGCCTAACAAAACTCCCTTTACAAAATACTTCTGCAAGAAGGGATATACACACAGAATGGGTATAATCGAAAACACAATAGCTGCCGCGCGGATCCCCTCCGGCGTCAAGGTCTGTTCGGTGACCCCCTCCCCGCTCCGTAGCATCTCGGGGCTGACCAAGTCAATCATCTGATAGAGCTTCACCATCAAAGACATCTTGTCGGTGCTTCGGATGTAAATCAGTACATTCATGTAAGAGTTCCACCAGCCCACGGCATAGAATAGGGTCAGCGCCGCGATCACCGGCATAGACAACGGGATAATAATCTTCAGCAGCAGCACCCATTCATTAGCGCCATCGATAGATGCCGACTCCTCCAGTTCAGCCGGAATTCCCTCGAAAAAGGATTTCATGACGAACATGTTATAGACGCTAATCAAAGCGGGTAACCAGATCGCCCAATAGGTATTTACCAGTCCCAGACTGTTGATGAGCAAGAAATGAGGAATCATCCCGCCGCCGAATAACATGGTGAACAGCACGGCCTGCAGCATGATGTTTCTACCCCGAAGTCTGGATTTGGACAACGGGTACGCAGCCAGAATGGTAAACACCATATTCAACAGAGTGCCCACAACCGTTATTAGAACCGTATTTTTCATAGCTACGACCAATTGTCCGTCGTCAATCAGATTGCGGTAAGCATCCCAATTAAATTCGATAGGCCACAAGAATACCTCCCCTGCCGAGATCGCTCTGCTGTCGCTGAAGGAGACCGCAATAATATTAAGGAAAGGAAATACAGTTGCAGCGGCGCATAACGCCAAAAAGATGTAGTTGAACCCACGGAAAAGGCTCTCTGAGCTAAAATATTTTGTCCTCACGTGACAATCATCCCCTTTCTTTCTGATCGGTCTACCATAACCCTCGTTCGCCCATGATCTTAATTAGCTTGTTCACGCTGACGATCAAGATCAATGCAGCAATCGACTGGAACAAACCAAGAGCTGTGGTATAGCTGTATTGGAGATTCTCAATGCCGCGAGTATACACAAAAGTGCTGATCACTTCGGCCACCTGGGTAACAGCAGGATTCTTCATCGTAAATACTTGCTCAAAGCCTACATCCATGATTCGCCCCACCTGAAGGATCAGAATAATCGCTGCGGTGCTGCGAATCCCGGGCAAAGTCACATGCCAGATCTGCCGAAGCTTATTGGCTCCGTCAATCTTGGCCGCTTCATACAGAGTAGGATCAATCCCCGCCATGGCGGCCATATAGAGGATGGTGCCGAAGCCCGCCTCTTTCCAGATCCCGGAGCCTACGAAGGATATCGGCCACCAGAACGGACTCGCCATAAAATAGATAGGCTCCATGCCAAACAATCCCAGAATCGTATTGACAATACCCGTCGACGGGGACAACATGGCAATAATGATGGTGCCCAGTACCACCCAGGATATAAAGTGGGGGATGTAGAGCAGATTTTGCAGCAACCGCTTGTATCCATTCCAGCGAACTTCATTTAGAAGGATCGCCAGCACAATAGGTACCGGGAAAGCAAATACCAAATTGTACAGATTAAGCAGAAGCGTATTACGCATAACAACATAAAACTCTTTGCTGGAAAACAGCTGACGGAAGTGATCCAGCCCTGCCCAACTGCTTCCTAAGATGCCATCCGTCAGACGGTAGTTCTTGAAGGCAATGATTTCCCCATAGAGGGGCGCATACTTGAATAGCAGAAAATAGAAGGCCACTGGCACAAGCATCAGGTACAAATATTTGTCCCGAATGATATGCTTCTTTAGGCCCCGTTTAGGGACGGCTGCGGCCAAAGAAGCTTCGGCTGGCTGCGGGTGCAGGCTTTCGGAATGTCGCATGGGAATTGCTCCTTTCATGTGATGACCATTTGTTGAATCTGCCCTAACGCTAGCACATGGCAAAGGAGCCGCGAAATCGCTACAATTTTATCCGTAAACGATTTTTGCTCTTTTTTAATCTTTATTTTTTGCGGAAGTCTTTATTATTTGAGGAAAATAGGTTTTTGAGGCGCGGATACTGACCCGGCGATGTGAACATCAAATAGCCCCCGACTAGCGATGGGAGCGGACTTCAAGTATGCTGTTGCTAGCTCTTCTTCATGCGGCAACTGCTCGAAAAGATGCATCAAGTATTTATAGAAACGCAACTTCAACAATGGATGGCCGGTTTGCTGGTTCCATCAAGGATTACCTGCTGTACTCACGTCTCATAACATTCCGCCGACCTGCAGCAGGTGTCTTTCAATCATTCAACCCTTACTCATTTTAATGAGTTCAATATGTCTACACACTGGTAGGAGACTGTCCCACTGCTAATACAAGTTGAAATTATTAACAACATACGAGAGGCGAAATTGTTGTATGAAATGCAGGAACTTGATGGGATTCTGAACTTTACGGTGGAACTGATCATTTTGGCTGCTTGTTCCGTCAAAAAAACGAAAAGCCATCCCAAGCAGCTAACAAACAGCTGCTTTTGAGAGACGGCTTTAAGCTAAAACCCTACTTTTTTTTCCCTTTGTTGCTTTTTTTGTCCGACGTTCGAGTTGTTGTATTTTGGACACCATGTCCTTGCTGTTTAGACAATCCAGTTCCCCCCTTTGTAGGTGATTGGTCATAGTATACACACTTTACACCTCAATAATGTTCGGTAGGAGCAGGCGCTGACTTATTTGGTGAAAGTAGTCTTCTTGCCCAACTAGACTCATTTCCAGAGAGACGTGATCCGGTGGAAACATGTTGCAAATTTTGCGGCCTGAAAAGAACCTATTTTCATGAGCTGTTCCTTCGTGAAACAGGTATGACGCCAAAGTCATACCAACATAAGTTGCTGATGAAACGAGCCTCTCAACTTCTGCGGGAGAGCAATCTCGCCGTGACCGCGATCGCTGATAAACTCGGCTATCTGACCTTCGATCCGTTCACCCAGCATTTCAGCGGGTGAGTCCGAAGCAGTACCGTTTGAATCCCAAAAGGCTTGAAAAACAAGCCCCTTCCTTGCCTCTTATCGGAAAAACAAAATCACCTATCGGTGACCTAACTTGCTAGCCGACGGTTACTCTTCAGCCGGCTTTCCCTTTCTCACCAAGTCTCCGTTACATTCCGGACAGACAAACACAGGGCTCTCCCCCGGTTCTAACCCATAAGAACACTCTCCTACAATGAAGTCAGGCACAGGATCTAAGCAACCACAATCTACGCAGACATAATCAATAAACACTTCTTCCTCGTCATCATCAAAGGAGAATATCTCTATCTCTTTTCCCTCTTCACTATGCTGTTCTCTGCCTTTTCTTTTGCCCATTCGTTCGCCCCCCCAGTTCTTCTTATACGCTCGTTCGCTTTCTTCATCATAATAATAAATTCGACCATAATCTGCATGCCAAATCACCACAAGAGCAGCAAGGAGCGGGTTTTTATCACATCAAATGTCCAACATAAAACAACTCGTTAGAGATAACAGGTTTCGTTTATATCCTGTTCCCCTGAACCATTGTGCTTTTTCTGAGCGTTTACTTTTCCCCATCCCTTATGTCTAGTAGTAGAATATACATTTCCATTTTTCGAAAATTCAGAGTGAGATCAACTGCCCAACCTATTCCTGCAGCAGGATTAAAGTTGTTATAACCAGTTTGAGTTACCCTCCGCTAGTAGCACTTACAACTCCTCGTGCACTTTCTGCAACCGCTGTGTATGCATATTTTGATGTGTGAGTTAAAGGTTCCCAACCCCCCCCCATGCAACTCCAAATCTATCTGTCATCGTCCAAACAGGTATATAATCCCAATTGTAATATTAGCTTGAGAATGCCAATTTCAAAATCCCCGATCCTCATAAAATCGGGGCACACTTCGTCACATTTACATTTTCAATTGCCAGATTCGCTATTTAACTCATTAAGAACATACCATAATCTTAGCAGTAGCACAGCTGCTTCCGCTCTAGTCGTCGACTCTAACGGACTAAATCGATTGTCTCCACGCCCATTCAATAAACCTCTCGCAACAGCTTCTTGGGTATACCCTTTAGCCCAATGCGGTATATCGGCATCATCGTGGAAGGTTGTGTTTCCTGGTAAGTTCCCCCACTTCATCGCTCTCCCTATCATCGTTACCATCTCTGCTCGACTCACGTTATCCAACGGTCGAAGCGAATGATCCGGGTATCCTTGTAATAGGCCATTCCCCACTGCAATATGAACTGTAGATGTTGCCCAAGCGGGAATTTGATCCTGATCAATAAAGCTATGCCCGGTCAATGAGGAGGCTGATGAAGTCATACCCAATGTTCGAAGCAAGATCGCTGCGAACTCGACTCGTGTGATGCCGCTTTGCGGACTAAACCTCGTTTCCGTATAACCATTTACAATTCCTCGCTCGAAGGCTTCACATATGAATGACTTTGCCCAGTGACCCGTCAAGTCAGAAAATGTGCATCCTGGAGCTTCCGGTGTTGTTGGAGTACCCTCACTGTCCACTACACGATGAATAGTCAGACTATATGTCTTAAGCGTACCGTTCTCTGCTTTCACGACAATCTCGAACACATTGTCCCCTCCTGCGAGAACAACCGTTTTCTCTCCATTTAACCTTTCGCCTTCTAAGGTAACCGTAGCCCATGCACTAGAAGGAGTCGCTTTAATTATTGCTTCACTAGACATTGTTTCAGCCCGATAACTAGTTTTCTCTGCCGAAAATTGTGGCGATAATGCGAGCTCCTCACCATCTATTGTAACGATCAAATTAGAAAGATTGGCGTTGTCAGACTGCCATGATCCAGAACCACTGCTCACTCGTTTCCAAGTCGCATACAGCAGCAGATTACTATTCAATGGTCTCTCATCACCGATCTCATATGGCACACCACTGCCATCAGACTCTGTATTCCACCCTTGGAAGAGATGTCCTGTCCTCGTCCAATTGAAATCCTCTATAGTTACAGACGAGCCGATCCTATAAGACTTGCTTACATACATCCCGCTACCATCGTTTGAATCATTCCCCATGTAAGTTAAGAAGGCTTGCATTCCTGCTAAATAAGGATATCCATAATGATGCTGATCCATTTTCCATATGGTATCGAAGTCCCAGCCATCATAGTTTGCAATATTTTTCATTTGTTCAGAAGTTAAACCTTGACCCTTGTTATCAGATTGCCCTGATAAATCCATATCATAATAACTGTTCGTGATGATTCCAGAGCTGCCATCACCCACTAAGCCGCCTACTTCAGATATATTTCCTATTATTGAACCTATCGCAAAACTATTTTCAATTGTTCCTGATCTATTATCCCCAACAAGACCCCCGATTGAATTAGAGCCTGGATTGCATATACCTGTTACATTACCTGTGGCGTAACTATTGGACACTTTTCCGTCATCAGTGTCACCCACTAAACCTCCGATATCATCACAACCAGCCACAGTCCCGGTTGCAAAAGAAAAAGATAGGTCACCGTCCCTGTTTCCTCCGATTAAACCACCTGCATCTACACTACCTGTGACATTCCCTGTAGCATAGCTGGAGATGACGTGGCTCTTTACCAATTCACCGATCAAGCCACCCGTGTTTTTAAGACCACTTACTTCGCCTGTCGCATAACTTAGGGAAACGTCACCATTTTGGAAGCTGCCCACGAGACCCCCTTCATTACGATTGGCAGTGACACTCCCCATTGCGTAGCTTTCAGTGATCGTACCTGTTATATATTGACCAACCAAACCGCCGACATTTTTATCGCCCTGAACATCTCCTGATGCAGAGTTGTGTGATACGATACTTTCCAGAGCATGCCCAATTAAACCTCCAACATAGTCGCCCTCTCCTAGGACTGACCCTGCTGCAATGCTGTTGGAAATGTTGCTTTTATCAGAATCACCTATTAAACCGCCGACATAATTACCCCCATACACCGCTCCCGACACACTAACATTATTTATTAGACCCATATGACTTCCAACGAGTATACCCACATAATCCAAGCCCCTGACTTCAACTGCAACAATGACCAAATTTTCGATACGTCCTTCAGTGAGTACATTAGCAAACAAACCCACATTGTTCGAACTTTTATCAATTTTTAAATTGCTAATTGTATTGCCTCTGCCATCCAAGCTGCCTGAAAAATTAATGATTGGCTCCCATGCGATCGTTGAAGCATCAGTACTTAAATCAATATTATTAATTAGAACAAAATGACTTGTCGGATGATTTCTTATCTCGTTTAATTGTTCTGCTGTCGCAATCTGAAACGGTTCATCCTCCGAACCATCACCGCCCACAAAACTGACCGCTGCATGTACGCTCCCTACTGACGATAACCATCCCGGGTAAGGTACGGATAACAACATACAAATGACTAAAACCAAAACACCTTGTTTTTTCCACTGATTCATAATTCTCCTCCTAGTGCAATAATGCCGCCTATTTTTCAGCGACATCATAACATGGGCCAATGAAAGAATAATGAAAGATTAAATACACGCTGTTCTTTTTCTAACCCTTCTCCTTTTTAATCTGTTTTTCATATACTCTATCGCCTTCATATGTTAACGTTGATGCATATTTATATTAATAATCTGTATCATGGATTTAACACGATGATGCTAGTAAAATATAGTAGAATAAGAGGCGCTGCCGCCTGTTTGAAAATAGGTGAAGCTCTCATATTGAAAGGAATCGGATTTGTGAAAAATAGAAAGACGCTCACTCTAATTATGATCGCTATCACTCTTTTAACAACTTACTTTGTCCTTCACTCCTTTCGTGTATTCGACTCCAATACATTCGTAGCGAAAAATGGTGTTCTTTCATTGCAGCATTGGGATTGGCAAGATGAAAAAACGATTGCGCTTGATGGAGAATGGAGCTTCTATCCTGATGAATTAATTGTGCCAAGCCCGGATGAGGATATCTTTGAACGTTATAAGAACAAACGCCAATCCATACCAGTACCTGCAGCGTGGGATCGCCATAGAGCTGAGAGCACTACTCCTTATGGGACAGGTACGTATCGCTTGCTTATTCATGTGCCGGAGGATGACCTTTACGGAATAAAGCTGAATACGATTCGAAATGCCAGTAAAGTGTATATTAACGGGGAGGAGCTTGGCTCAGCAGGCGTTCCTTCAAAAAGCACCGAAGAATATCGCTTTGATTTCAAAAAATATGTCGTTCTTGGAAACAGTAGTGAAAAACAAATAGAACTTGTTATACTAGTTGCCAATTATGACTATGCTGTCGGCGGGATTGTCAGTTCGCTCCAATTCGGTCCAGCCGATCAAATATTAGCAAAACAAAGCCGTGAAAAATTCATTGAAGCCTTTCTTATTTCCGGCTATTTTCTGTTTTCATTTATATACTTTACGATATATTTGCAACACAAACGGAAATTCCGGTATGAGCTCTATTTCAGTCTATTCAGTTTAGCGCAAGCTGTACATATATCTGCGATAAATGAGAGATGGAGCTACTTGCTATTTCCGGAACTCAGTCCAGCCTCACAACTAGTCATTCAAGCCGTTTCACTTACGCTTTTCGTATTATTTTTTCTACTATTTGTTTATCATTTCTTCAACATGTCTGCCAGCAAAAGGATCGTCACTGCATTAAGTGCAATCTTAGGATTTCAAGTCTTGGCAATATGTGTATTAAACATGACCATTGATCTAATGGCAAAGGTTCCACTTCCGTTCACTCAACTCATTATTTCAGGGACTACCGCTATTAGTTATGTGTATATTTTTATTATGCTTCTAAAAGCCTATAAACAAAAAACAGATGAATCGGACTATGTACTGGTCGTTGTTTTTGCTTTTGCTGTTTATGGTATTCTACTTGCAATTGTCCTGTTTTTTGAAGTGGATATCGAAGTGCCGTCACTTCT
Source organism: Paenibacillus sp. IITD108 (assembly GCF_036541265.1). Taxonomy (NCBI): domain Bacteria; kingdom Bacillati; phylum Bacillota; class Bacilli; order Caryophanales; family Paenibacillaceae; genus Paenibacillus; species Paenibacillus sp. IITD108. The sequence continues at coordinate 50,688 of NZ_JAZHCT010000026.1, forward strand.
TTTATTTTTAATTATGGTAATGAGCTTGGCGCTGCTAATGAGTCACCGTTCACAGCAGGCATATAATAAAGTAGAGGAACTGTCTAATGAATTGCTTGAATTTGACCGCATGAAAGATGATTTTCTAGTCAAAACATCACACGAGCTCGGCACTCCGCTCCACGGTATTATGAATCTTTCTCAATCTCTGCTGGAAGGTGTAGAGGGGCCTTTAAAAAGAAAACAGCAAGAAAGTGTTATTTTGATACACTCGGTTAGTGCAAGATTGGCAGGTTTGGTTAAGGATCTTACATTTATTTCTAAAATAAAGCAAGGTGAAGTGTCTTTTACATCCAGACCGATCGAAATTCAAATTATTGAGGAAGTGCTCGCTGAGATTGCCTATGTTATGCCGCCCGCTCTGCCTGTTCAATTGATCAATACGATCCCAAAAAATTTGCCGCTTGTCTACGCCGATGAGCAAAAGCTAAAGCAAGTTTTCTTCAATCTGATCTACAATGCGATTAAATTCACCAAGCAGGGAACGATCACGATCTCAGCTCAAATTATAGAGGAACAGATGCACATATCGGTTGAGGATACGGGTCCGGGTATTGCTCCAGATTACCAAGAACTCATATTTACTACCTTTTATCAAGTTGAAAGCAGCCGGACTAGAAATTCAGAAGGACTTGGTCTGGGATTAAGCATTACCAAGAAAATTGTGGAGAGTGCAGGCGGGCGTATTTGGGTAACTTCTGAAATAGGTAAAGGCTCATGCTTCACCTTCACGATCCCGCTGGCTACTAATCAGCAGCTATTGCAGCATAATGTAATAAACAATCACGAAATGAACGAACAAGTTACGTCTGACCCAATGAAAAATCAGGAAATGAAGCAGTCGCAGGTTATTCTGCCAACAAAAGTGAAAGGACCAAAACCGTATACGATATTAGTTGTAGATGACGAGCCTGCCAACTTGAAGGTGCTTATTAATTTGCTTCATTCGCTTCATTATAGCGTAATTGCAGTAGGCAGCGGACAAGAAGCACTCGACATCATCGAAACGGAAAAGGTGGATCTATTAATTTTAGATTTAATGATGCCCCATATGACGGGATATGAGGTTTGCAAAATGGTCAGACAGAAGCAAGACTTAGTAGATTTGCCTGTCATCATATTAACAGCAGCGGGACAATTGTCTGACTTAGTTGTATCCTTTCAATTAGGAGCCAATGATTACTTGCAAAAGCCTGTTAATTTAAAGGAATTAGAGATGCGAATCGAGTCCTTATTATTAATGAAAAAGTCCGCGCAAGATGCTGTGGAGCATGAACTCAGCTACTTTTACGCTCAGATTACACCGCATTTTTTATACAATACACTTAATGCGATTATTGCGCTAAGTTTGTCTGACCAGAAAAAAACCCAAACTGCATTAGAACATCTTTCTACCTATTTCCGAGGAAAGCTGGATTACCAGAAGCAGCGCTCACTCGTCCCTTTGCAGGAAGAATTACAATTGGTGATGGCTTACTTAGCGATAGAGCAATTGCGCTTCCAGGAAAGGCTTCATATCGAATATAATATCGACGAGACGATTAAAACCTATATCCCGGCAATGACACTGCAGCCGCTAGTGGAAAATGCTGTTACTCACGGAATAATCAAAAATCAAAAAGGCGGAACGCTGCGTCTTACTATTGAGCGGGAACAGCAGCATATCAAAATCACGATAGAGGATAACGGTGTCGGGATTCCTCTAGAAAAGCAGCAAGAGCTAATGCGCGGTCGAAATGAGCGATTGGGCTTCACAAATCCGTTTAGAAAGCTTTCACTTATTAAAGGAGCTCGTTTTCAATTGAACAGTGAAGTGGGCAAAGGGACAACGATCATCATTCATCTGCTTGATATGAAAGACTGTTACGACCGTAGTGAAGCAAGTCCACATGAAAGACAGGCGTAAAGTCGCTGACATCGAGTGAGTTCGACCCAACTGTCCAAAAGCAATTTTTTTGAATAGCCCCTTCCGCCAAAACGGTTGGCTTCAACCTCTCATCTGGCTTACTCGACTTGCACTTCCAAATATAAAAGCCCGAACGCATGCAACGTTTGGGCTTTCAAGCAGGTAAATGCGGCTCTTGAATGCTATTCTCTTACAAGCGACACACAGCACTCCGCATGTGTCGACTTGAGAAGCGTCTGCCCCTTTGCCATTCCCCGCATAAATTACCTCGTTTCTTTCTGAAATAACGACAAAAAAGGGGGAACCTATCGATTATCTTTGTATTCCAACATTCTGAGCAGCATGACGACCGCTTCCGCCCGCGTAGCCGTATCGTTTGGTGTGAAATAGTTGTTTCCTCGGCCGCTGACAATGCCAAGCTTGCGAATCGCTTCCACTGCGCCTTTCGCCCATTTCGGAATGTCTCTGTTATCGGCGAAGCCGGTTGGCACATCGTACTCAAGAGACAGCTTTAGCGCTTTGGCAATCATCAACGCCATCTCCGTGCGGGTAATCCGCGCATCCGGCCGGAAGCTGCCGTCCTCGTACCCACTGACGATCTCTTCCTGTACAGCGAGTGCAACCGCTCGTTTGGCCCAGGCGCCGATCTTATCCCGGTCCTTGAAGGGAAGCGCCTTACCCGTTCCGTCCAGTTTCAGCGCTCCTGCCAACATGACCGTAAATTCAGCACGGGTAACCGGGTTGTTCGGTTTGAAAGTACCGTCCGGATAACCGCTCACCAGTTTTTGAGCTACCGCGCGAATGATGAAGTCCTCACTCCAGTGACCAGCAATATCTGTGAATGATAGAGAGGGCTGTTTCGGTGTTTCTCCGTCACCATCCATATTCTCAGTAACCGCCAGAACGGCAAATTTAGTAAAATGGTCAACCTCGACCGTGATCCATTCGCAGTCAATCATGCCGCCGACTTCCATCCACGTTTTCTTGTTCTCGTCATAGTAGAAGATGGCGACTTTGTCGTTTTGGCCGACTTTGATTGGATCGAACTTGATGGAAAGTGTGACCGGCTTCTTGAAGTTGCCGCTGAAATTTTTCAAGACCTCGTATACGTGGCTCCGGAATGTTCCCTGGTCTGTCAAAAAGTCGGACGTGTCGCTCAGCTTTTCAATCGTAATGCGCAGTTCTTGTTCTGCTGCCCCGTCAGGGATATCAATTATGATCTCGCCGTCCAGACTAACTTTTCCGGAGCTTCCAACCGGAATGGCGATAATGCCGTTAGTTGAAGTCACATGGTTGGGGGTGCTAGCACCCCTGCCACCTCCACCACCAGAACCACCGTTCCCCCCAGATGTTCGCGGGGTCGCTGTTGCCACATTGGAGAAGTCACTGTCGTTTCCTGCAACGAAAGCCTTAACCGCAAACGTATAGCTCGTTCCGTTCGTTAAGCCAGTGGCGGTGAACGTTGTCCCCATTACATTCGTTTGAACAGGAACCCACTCGTTCGGATTTATCGGAGCAGCTGATCCTGCAACTTTGTACACCGTGTAGGTTACAGTATCTGTTGCTGCCACAGCCGTCCAATTCAATGTCACAAAACCATCGCCCGCTGTTACAGTCTGGATCGTGGGAGCCGCTATCGGTACAACTGTGTACTGCTCCGTCAGCACTTCGCTGTCGAGCATACCCGATTTCACAGCCACAGCCTTGAGCATCATCGCACCCGTAATTTCGATCGCTTTCGTATACAGCGTGCTAGCGCTCGTTGGTATAGTGCCATCCGTGGTGTAATAGATCATTGCGCCTTCTGTTGACGACGTTAAGGTGACCTCCGTTCCAGATGCAACCGCTCCGCCTGCTGGATTAGCTAGCGGTTTGGCCACTTGTTCCAAAGGCAAGATCGTATATTGCTCCGTCAGCACTTCGCTGTCAAGCATACCCGGCTTCGCGGCTATAGCCTTGAGCGTCATTGCGCTCGTGATTTCAATCGCTCCCGTATACAGCGTACTAGCACTTGTTGGCGTAGTGCCATCTGTAGTGTAGTAGATTACTGCGCCATCTGTCGTCGACGTTAAGGTGACCTTCGTTCCAGATACAACCTCTCCGCCCGCTGGGGTGGCTAGCGGCTTGACGACCTGCTCCAAAGGCAAGAGCGTGTACTGCTCCGTCAGCACTTCGCTGTCGAGCATACCCGGTTTCACAGCCATAGCCCTGAGCGTCATCGCACCCGTAATTTCAATCGGTCCTGTATACGACGTGCTGGCGCTCGTTGGCGTAGTGCCGTCCGTGGTGTAGTAGATCACGGCTCCGTCCGTCGTTGATGTCAAGGAGACCTTCGTGCCGGATACAACTGCACTGCTCGCTGGATTGGCTAGTGGTTTGGCCACTTGCTCCAGAGGCAAGAGCGTATATTGCTCCGTCAGCACTTCGCTGTCGCGCATACCCGGCTTCGCGGCTATGGCCTTGAGCATCATTCCATCCGTGATTTCAATTGGTCCCTTATACAGCGTGCTAGCGCTTGTGGGCGCAGTGCCATCCGTGGTGTAGTAGATCACGGCTCCGTCCGTCGCTGACGTCAAGGTAACCTTCGTGCCGGATAAAACTGCACCGCTCGCTGGGGTGGCTAGCGGCTTGACGACCTGCTCCAGAGGCAAGATCGTGTACTGCTCCGTCAGCACTTCACTGTCGAGCATCCACAGTTTCGTGGCCACAGCCTTGAGCGTCATCGTACCCGTGATTTCAATCGGTCCCGTATACAGTGTACTAGCGTTCGTTGGCGTAGTGCCATCCGTGGTGTAGTAGATCAACGCTCCTTCTGTCGCCGATGTTAAGGTGATCTTCGTGCCGGATATAACTGCACCACCCGCTGGATTGGCTAGCGGTATAGCAGCTTTATCTTCCACCTCAAAGCTGACTGCCGCATCAGCGGTCTTAAAGTCGTCGACTCCGTCTGTCTTGCCATCATCCTGTACGGTATAAGAAAACTTTGCTGTCCCGACAAATGCCGGATCCAGATCGAACTCTATATGCCCGTTTATGATTTCAACGGTTCCGCCAACAGCGTTCCCAACAGCAACAATGGTTAAGGATTGAAAGGATTCGTTAGCGGGACCCGCGGAATCATTCATGAGTAAATCTGCAAATTCAATAATGATTTTGCCTGCACCTTTCATAACTTTCGGTAACGTATCATCAGTTGCAACCGGCGCATCATTCACGTCGGTTACATGGATGGAGGCCGTGACTGGATTGCTTAGGAGCGTCCCGTCTGCCTTCGGTGCAGCCTGTACTTGAAAAGAAAACGTATCGCCAGCGGCAGAGTTTGCACGGGCCTCAGGTGTAAACTTTAAGCCGGCTCCACCTTCCGCAACGGTTATAAAATCTCCATTCGTGACTTGTGTCGTACCATCATGCTTGTACAACGTTCCTCCAACAATTGCGCTGATCTTATAGTACATCACATCGACGGGATCTGCCGGATCTGGCGTGATGACCAATCCGCTTGCGCTCTGTCTATTTTCTGCGGTAAAAGCGTCGGTAACAGCGGGCGTTTTAGCATTGTCCGGTACCCATTTGGCAAACAAGATGAGATCTTCTTCCTGGATGCTGACTTTACTATTAACCGCGTAATCTTCGCCGCTGCCATCAGAAGCCGTATTCCATCCGTCGAAACGATATCCCGGCTTTGTCAACAATCCTGTATTCCCTAACACCGTTGCCCGTTCCCATCTCTCATACAAATTATTATCGACGGGAACGCTCCCACCCGTATCGTCATTTCCATTGTAAACAACACGATTTTTAAACGGCACAAAATTATAGCCTTTGTATTTCGAATTGTATAGCACAAGCATTTGAGCAGACGAGTGTGCATGTCCATAAATCGTTAATTGGGATCCGACATCCGGGAAGGGTACAAAGTACAAAGCGGTTTTACTTGAAAGAACCCTTACTTCTGATAACTGCAGATTGCCCGTAAATGCATAGTCATCTACTAGGGTCACGCTTTTCGGAATCGTTATCGAAGTTAATTGGTTGTAACCAAATACATACTGGTTTAATTTGGTGATACTATCCGGAATGGATATGGCAGTAATGTTATTTTTATAAAATGCAAACTGACCAATACTTTTAATTCCGTCAGGCAGTGACAAGCTTGTTAGTTTATTATTGTTAAATGCCGAAAAACCAATATCTTGCAAGCTATCAGGCAAATCAATATGACTGATCTGATTGGTATCAAAAGCATAGTTGCCTATTGAAATTAATCCGCTTGGCAGTTTTACCGTTTGAAGATTGTAGCATCGTGCAAAAGCCCATTCCCCTATGCTAGTAACAGTGTCTGGTAGCGTTACTCCAATAATATGAGCATTATCAAAAGCCTTATTTCCAATTTCTGATACTATTTTACCACCCAGTTGATCCGGAACCACCACATGATTATTATCCTTGTACACTTTATATTTCGTAATCGTGACCGTTCCGTCTGTGTTTTCAATCCAATTATAATCCGCTTCGCTTGCATAAACTTCATGTCCAGCCAATAGAACAGTAAAAAAAAGCAGCGCACTAAAGAAAACGAATCGCATGAGCCTCATCATAATGAGTTCCTTACATCCTTTCATAAAATAGTTAATTTTGAAATGAGATTCACTCATTCCTTCATCATCCCTTTTAACAATAAATCGGCGACCTGGGCCGCCAAGCGATCCGCATCACTTAAACCCGGCAATAACCGTGTATCCGCAAGCCGTTCAATCATGCTTACTAAACATTCAGCTGCAAATTCCATTTCCAAGTCGCTTCTAAAATAACCCGCCTGCTGTTCTTTGACCAGATTCCTTGTAATCATTTGAACCATACTCGCTTTAACTTGTGTCCTGTTAGGATCGATGAATAATCCAATTCTCGTTAATTCGGGGTCAGCCGCTAAAAAATCAAAAAGCACTTTTAAATTTGTTTTGATATTCTCGCTAACTTCCCCTATCTCTCTTTCTGGTTCAAGCAAACTGCTATCAACTAATGCCTTCACACGATTATGAAAGATTTCCGTTATTTCTAAAAATATCGCTTCTTTGCTAGGAAAATAGAGATAGAATGCAGGCTGAGTAAGACCGGCTACGGCAACAATATCGCTGATTCTAACGTCATGATATCCCCTTCTGGCAAACTCAGATACAGCTACTGCAAGCAACCGAGCTTTACTCGCTTTTCCTTTGTCCTTCATCAAGGCTGACATATCCAGTCTCCTTTCAAATAACTTACTATAGAATAACATTACTATAAAGTAACTTATTTGAAAAGCACCTTAATCCCTACAATACAAAAACGCCACCGACAGTTTTACGTTAATTGTTGACTTTAGTATCCTGCAGCAACTCAGCATAACAACGAGTTCCAAAAAAACTTTCGAAGTAGTTATTGTAAGCCATACAGAAATTCAGATATACTTTGTAAAAAATGTGTAAAGATCACGTGCAGCTAATGACAAGTCGGGGGCAAAAATATGCTGGGAAATATGATTGGGAAAATAAAGTCGGGGCTGGGCGGAGATGGACTTGACCGGATAGAGTATCGCAAGGTGTGGATGCTGTTCACCTACTTGTTCTGTGTAGTGTCAGCTTCGGTAGTCGGACGCACAGCGGCGGATGCTTTGTTGCTATCTCGCTTCGACTCCTCACTGCTCTCCAAAATGTACTTGCCGCAGGCGGCGGCACTGATTGTGACAGGGCTTATCTTCCAAAAATACGGTCCGCGTGTACGAATGGACAAACTGATTTTGCGGCTTATTCCTGCAATTTCCTTGCTCGTATTTGTATCAGCTCTTGGCGTATCATGGCAGTTGGATTGGATATTGCCGATCATATACGTGCTTTATGATGTGTTTAATTTTCTAATGATCGTCTGCTTTTGGCAGTTCACTTCGTTCGTGCTCGATCAACGCAAAGCCAAGCGAACAATTGGAATAGTGGGCAGCGGCGGGCTCGTGGGCAGCATTATAAGCGGCTTCGGGATAAAGGTTGTAGTAGCAGCGGTCGGGACAGCTAATCTTATCTTCTTCTATGGCGCACTTCAACTGGCGGCATTTCTGGCGGTACTCCTGCTCGTCCGAATGAGCGGCAATCCGGAGGCTGTATTTGGCACGGAAGAAACAACGATTCAGCCTGCAACGCCCCGTAAAAACGCAGCGACCAGTTCCAGCGGCAAAGCAAAGAGCAAGGGATTGTTTCAGTCCGTTCCCCATCTGATGCATGTCGCGATTATGCTGGCTGCCATGACGCTGGCGCTTACACTAATCGATTATCAATTCAAAGTTATATTAAAAGACGAACTGCAAAACGATGCACTTGCCGGTTTTATGGGTACTTTCTACGGTATGACCGGGTTGCTGGCGCTGGCGGTGCAGTTTTTTGTGGCAGGCAAAGTACTGACCAAATTCGGAGTGATGACGGCATTGCTCGTCTTTCCCGTTGTGCTGCTGGCTGGAAGTATCGGGGTATTGGCGTTGCCAGTGCTGGCGATGGTCGTACTGGTGAAGGGCAGCGACAAAGTGGTTGGCGATACGATCAATTCTTCGGTCAACCAGCTCATTATGCTGCCGGTGCCGCCCAAGTGGCGCTCGCAAGCAAAAGGTTTTCTCGATGGAACGGCGCGCAACGGAGCCAAAGGCGCGGCAGCCATAGCGCTGATCTTCCTCTCGCCGCTGCTTACCGCGCAGCAGCTTGGCTACATTATTGTCGGTCTGCTCGTCATAAGCATCGGATCGGCGATTACGCTGCGCGGCGCCTATGTCGAGACACTGCTTTCTACACTGGAGAGCAGTGAGCGGCGGTTTGACGGCATGGAGCTGGACTTTATCCATCCAGCCAGCATGAAGCTGCTGCTTTCGGCGTTGACAGGAGCAGACCAGCGGCAAGCGCTCTATGCGCTGCGTACACTGCACGAGTTGGAGGGATTCGATCTGGAACCATACTTGCCCGGTCTGCTCCGCCACCGCGCACAAGAAGTTGTCATTAGCACACTCGATATTATCGCCAGTACAAAACCTGCAAATATGGAAAACGAACTGTATGCACTGATGGATCATGGCGACACCGATATTTCCGCGCACGCTTTAATGGCACTTGCCGCATACGGCGATGAGCGACATCTGGAGCTGATTACCGGACAACTGGAATCGGAACGTCTAGTGATGAAAACTGCCGCAATTGCCGGACTGATCAAATATTATGGCATTGAAGGCATGTTCCGTGCAGTCAGCGTACTGAAGCCATTGCTTGACAGCCGGCATGTAGCGGAACGGGCAGCAGTGGCAGAGCTATTCGGACTCATCGGGATTCGTGAATTTCACAAGCCGCTCATTCCGCTGCTGCAAGACGACTCGCCGCAGGTGCTTCATCAGGCAATTCGCTCGGCCGGACAGCTGCGTGCGCCGGAGCTGGTTCCTTACGTTGTACCGTTGCTTCAACGCGGAGAAGTGCGCAAAGACGCGATCGAGACGCTCGCGTCCGGCAAGCCTGAGCAAGCTGTTGCACTGTTGGAGCCTTATTTTCATCAAGAGCAGCCGCTGCTGCATCTGCCCAAGGTATTTGAACGTATGGCGGCAGCTCCCGCTTTTGATAAGCTGCTTTCTTTGTACGGCGGCTCTTGTATTGAGATGCGAAACGCCATGACAGAGTCGCTCGTCAGACTGCAGCGCCATGTTCATGCGAATCACAAATATAACAGCATTGTCGAAGGACTGATTGTACTAGAGCTGAACCTGTATTGGGGGCTTGGCAACCATACCGAGGGCTTATTGTCTGTGCCCGGTTATGAAGAAATAACAGAACTTGTGATAAAGCATCGCAAAGAGACCGTTCGACGCATTTTCCATCTGCTGTCACTCATACATGATGCCGCAACGATTCGAGCCGTATATGCCAACTGGTCGGGAGGAGATGCCCGCAAACAAGCCAATGCGATGGAGCTGATTGATCAGCTTGTGCGTGGTCAACTGCGCTTGCATATGGTTAAGCTGATGAATGACGGAGACCCCGAGCTACGGGCGGCGCGAACGGCTGAACAAATTGCCGGACAGCTGCGCTGGCTAGAAACATTAGGTGACCGATGGCTGAATCGACTAATCGCCTATGCAGCTGATCCGCTCGCTTCCGACGGACTTCAAGCACTTATGAAGCAAATTGATATTCTGCGAAGCTATTCGTTATTCCAAAAACTATCAAGTCGGGACTTATCGGTATTAGCAGAAAAACTGGAGATATTTGAAGTGTCAGCTGGCGAATATATTTTCCGCGAAACGGATGAAGTCAATATGTTATTCCTTGTTGCGGAAGGTCGAGTCGGCATCTATCACGAAGGCGTTCGGCTTGCAGAGAGACAGCCGGGCGAAGCATTTGGTCAGTTAGGCCTGCTTGTCCACCATAATCATACAGCTGACGCATTGGCTGTAACAAATACCGTATTGTGGCGACTGGATTCAGAAACGTTCTACGAAGTGATGTTTGATCGTTCGGATATCGCCATTGAGATGATGCGCCAACTGTCTGCCCGTCTGCGCAAAGCACTTGCACGGCAACATACAACTGCGCAGCACACCATATCGGAATCGCAGATACCGGAATTGCAAACTGCGACAGCAATAGAGTCGGGCAGCGATATGCTTGGTGTAGTGACGGAAGAGGATGACTCTTTGCTTCGGCGCATTCTTATTTTGCGCAAAGTGGAAATATTCGCTTATCTGGCGGAGGATGATATCGTCCGGCTGGCACAAATGGTCGACGAGGTTCGCTATGAGGCTGGCGAGGATATTTGTCTGGAAGGCGATTATGGCGATACATTGTACGGCATTATTGAAGGCAGTGTAACAGTTCATGTTGGAGGCGCAACGCTGGCGTCTCTTGGAGAGGGAGACTGCTTTGGCGAGATGGCGATCATTGACAGCGCCCCCCGCTCCGCCAACTGTACAGCTGCAACCGCTACAGTGCTGCTCCAGTTGCAGCGCGACCAAGTATTTTCGTTATGTTTTCAAAATATCGACGTACTGCGCAGCATGATCCGTCTCTTGGAAGAACGGCTGAAGGGAATGGCAGCTTAAATGCTGCCATCCTGTAATTTGAAACTTCCATTGTCTGCACAACCTTTTATTCTATTGGAATTTCGTGATACAACTCGATTAAGTTTCCTGCGGGATCTCTGAAATTAACGCTTCTTATCCCATATTGTCTAGAAATCGGCTCCGATATAAAGTTGACTTTCTCCTTCAGTTCAAGAAATGCCTTGTCTACATCATTCACCTGAAAGACAATTACTGCCCGATCATTAAAATGATCGTTTACTGAATAGAACAGTCGATCGCATTAGCCATGGATTTTCTATCATAAAGTGCGAGTGTGGTATTACCTGTATTAAAATCGGCATATCTGCCCTCTTCTGTTCCCCAAATGGGTTCAAATCCCATTACATCCCGGTAAAAAATAAAACATTCCTTAAAGCAATCCACTAGCAAGCGAGTATGGGTTAACTCCATTTCTAATTTCCCCCTGACCTTAATCATTATTACAATTCAGTACTTATACTCATTCGATGTATATAGGTTTTTCCCTCTTTTTGATTTTTTACAAACCTGCTACACTGTGGATGCTCAAAAGAGATATTCTATTCGATGCTGCATGCCTTGAGTAAGGAAGAGATATCTCTCGAAGAAGATGTCGTGTTTCTAAAAAATACGAAAAGAGGCTAATCCTCACGGACAACCTCTTTTCTTCATCACAGAGCTCTCGTTGTGTAGCACCATTGCCTTGCCTTTGACCCTTACTGCTATTGATGAACTGAGCTTCATTGAGAGATCACCAAGCCCCGGCTTAATTGCCGGGGGCCTGGTTTTACTGATCGATTTCAGCTTTATTTACTTGCGAACTCTAGCGCTCTAAGCAGAACGACCACCGACTCGGCTCTTGTTGCCGTTTGATTCGGAGCGAACTTGTTGCCGCCAACGCCTTGAACGAGCCCGTTCTCAGCTGCCGCTGCAACTGCCGCTCTAGCCCATGCTGGGATCTCGGCGTCATCCGCAAATCCAGTTGTTGCCTTGGAGTTGTCGGCGAAACCAAGCGCATTCACGATCATCGTCACCATCTCGACGCGGCTGATCTTCGCGTTCGGTCTGAAGCTGCCATCGGAGTAGCCCTTCACGATTCCAGCTTGCACAGCTTGAGCGATGCCTTGTGTCGCCCACGAGCCGATGGCTGCCTTATCGTTAAACACCAGCTCGGCTCCGTTTCCTTGCAAGTTCAGCATACGAGCCAGCATGACTGCAAACTCGGCGCGGGTAACCTCGCTCTTCGGCTTGAATGTGCCGTCAGCATAGCCGCTGATAATGCCCTTAGCTGCTGCAAGTTTAATACTTGCTTCCGCCCAGTGGCCTAGAATGTCGCTAAATTTGACTTCAACATTCTCTTCAGGCTTAGTTTCCTCTTCTTCGGTTACCGGAGCACTTACATTTACAACGCAAGTTGCAGTCATATTTCCATCTGTGGTTGTTACTGTGATTATTGCTGTGCCACTGCCTTTTGCTACAACTCTGCCTGCACTATCAACAATTGCAACATTTTCGTTGCTGGATTTCCATGTCACCTGCCTAATGTCAGCATTACTTGGGCTAATAGCTGCTGTCAGCTGAGATTCATCACCAATATTCAGTTCCAATGTCTGCTTATCGAGACTTACACCTGTAACATGTATCGGAACATATATCACTGGAGGTACCGGTATTTTTGCAGCCTTAAAGCTTTCTACTGCGGCTTTCAAGCCTTTCACTGCACTATCGATGTCTTCCTGGGTCTTTGCGTCCACTTTGGCAGTTGATGCAGCTGCTATTGCAGCTTCCAAGGCATCCTTTGCACTTTGCGGATACTGCCCGGGATTTGTACCAATTCTTGCCGTGTCTCTTAAATCTGCAGCTATTTGTATTTGATTATCCAATTCAGTTGTATCAATTGTCTCTGATGGTTTGCTTACAGTTACAACAGCGGTTGCTGTTTTATGTCCATCCTCAGTCGTCACTGTGATAACAGCTGTACCCTCTGCTATTGCTGTGACCTTACCGGTGTTATCAATTGCTGCAATTCCATCATTGCTTGATGTCCATGTTACATTCTTATTAGCTGCATCTGATGGAGTGATGGTCGCCTTCAATTGGAAAACATCTCCAACATTTAATTGAAGTGTTTCTTTATCAAGGCTCACTTCCTCGACTTCAACATTCGGATCCGGTATTTGTGCAGCCTTAAAGCTTTCTACTGCGGCTTTCAAGTCTTCCACTGCACGATCAATCTCTTCCTGGGTCTTTGCATTAATCTTTACAGCTGATGCGATTGTTACTGCAGCAGTTAAGGCCTCTATAGCCTCTTGCGGATACTGTCCCGGTTCTGTACCAACCTCAGCATTATCCATTAGTTCCTCAGCTGCTGCTATTTCGCTGTCCAATTCAGTTGTATCAATTGTCTCTGATGGTTTGCTTACAGTTACAACAGAGGTTGCCGTTTTATTTCCATCCTCAGTTGTCACTGTGATAACAGCTGTACCCTCTGCTATTGCTGTAACCTTACCGGTGTTATCAATTGCTGCAATTCCATCATCGCTTGATGTCCATGTTACATTCTTATTAGCTGCTCCTGATGGAGTGATAGTCGCCTTAAGTTGGAAAACATCGCCAACGTTTAATTGAAGCGTTTCTTTATCAAGGCTCACTTCTTCGACTTTAACATTCGGATCCGGTATTTGTGCAGCCTTAAAGCTTTCTACCGCAGCTTTCAAGTCTTCAATTGCACGATCAATCTCTTCCTGGGTCTTTGCTTCCACTTTGGCGGTTGATGCAGCTGTTATTGCAGCTTCCAAGGCATCCTTTGCACTTTTCGGATACTGCCCAGCTTCTGTACCAACCTCAGCATTATCCATTAGTTCCACAGCTGCTGCTATTTCACTGTCTAATGCAGATGTATCAATTTCTTGTATCTGAGTGCTTTCATTTGACGGAAGACTCTCATCGCTCAGCCTGTTTAATGCAGTCACAACATACTTACTTGTTGGTTTTCCTGTATTATCAGTATAGCTTTGCAGACCTGTCTCAGTCTTACGTACTTTAGCAATCAATTTAACAGGATTGTTAATGTCAACAGCCTCATTATCTTCAAAACGATAAACGGCATAGTATGCTGTATTTTCATCATTATCCTGCCAGCTAATTGTATGGCTTCCGTCTTCAAATGCTGCACTTACTAATACCGGAGCTTCAGGTGCTACTCCACCTTTCCACGGCATTGCCGGCATCAGGGCTTTGTTAGCCCATAAGTCATTCTTAATCAGCGATGCAGCAGAAATAGCGTTAGGAGAATTAACTTTAAATGAGTTATACGTAAAAATCATAGTACCGTCTATATTCGGGTTTGCAGCATTAAACCTAAGCTGGCGTGCAATTTCCTGATCCCCAACACCCGGGGTATTCCAATATCTATCAGTAGTTCCTTCGGCAGGATCTAGCCAGTACAAACCTACACCAATATACAGCTGTGTTTGTACATCAGGGTTGTTTTTAAGCAAGTCAGACCACCATGATGTAACAATTCCATACCCTGCAGCTGAATTACTAAATGTCCAGTACACCTGTGGGGTTATATAGTCGATTATTTCTTCTAAAACCCACTTCTTAGTATCTGCATAAGCACGGTCATAGTTTGGTATTCCGGCCGAAGTGTTAGAACCATCCGGATGTCCGTCTTTAATGTTGCCCCATACACCTGCCGGGCTAATCCCAAATTTAACCCACGGCTTTGCTGCGTTTATTCTATTATGCAGATTTTTAACCAGTGTATAGGTGTTATTTCTGCGCCAATCCTCAATTTTCGGAAACTCAGTTTTGTCAGCATAGGTATCATATGTGCTCTGATCACTATACCCGGTATCAAAACCGCCATTGCTGCCAACATAGAAATAATCGTCAAAGTGTATTCCGTCTATATCGTAATTCTCAACAATTTCCATAACGGCGTCTTCAACATATTTCGCTGCCTCAGGAATTCCTGGGTCAAGGACATAGCGGCTTGTGCCAACCTTTATCCATTCCGGATGCTTGGCATAGATACTATCAGGCACCTTGCTGAGCATATCTCCAACTGCCTTTAAGTCCGCTAAAGGCTTTCCTGATTCGTCCTTATAAAATGCCGCCGGCATGGAAACGCGGTATGGGTTAGCCCACGCATGCAGTTCGAGATTTCTCTTGTGTGCTTCTTCAATTGCGAACTGCAGCGGGTCAAATCCCGGATCAACATCCTGTTTTCCTGTCAGCCAGTATGACCATGGTGCAAGCTCTGATTTATAAAATGCATCTGATGTCGGCCTTACCTGGAACATTACTGCGTTGGCGCCTGTTTCTGCAAGATCATCAAGAATTTTGACAAGGTCTGCTTTTTGCGCCGCCGCACGAGCTTGTGTATCTTCAATCTTCCATGAGTCCGTGGATGGCCAGTCAATATTAACAACAGTGCTTATCCAGGCAGCACGCATCTCACGTTTGTTTACCGGTGTTTCCTCTGGAACATTATACTTATCCCATGGAGCTGCTATTCGTGCTGCAAAATATTTTGCTACTTCTGTATTTAATGCGGCTACAGCAGCATCAATAGTATCCTGCTCAGCATGAATATCGCCTAAAACTGCTTGTGCTGCTGCAATTGCGGTTGTAACAGCAGTTTTTGCATTTTGTGGATACTGTCCGCCAAGTGTCCCTACTACTGTTGAATTAACCTTGGCCTGTGCATCTGCTATAGCCTTATTTAGTTCAGTTTTATCAACATTTAATGGAACCATAGCATCCTCAAAAGCTTTAATTGCAGCATTTAGATCGTTTAATATACGATCAATATCTGTCTGGGTTTCTGCATCAGCTTTAGCCGTTGTTGCAGCTGTTATGGCCGATGCCATATCATCAATTGATTGTTGTGGATATTGTCCGGGTTCTGTTCCTGCAGCCGCTCCATCATGCAGAGCTTTAGCCTTTGCTATTGCAGCCTCTAAATCAATTGTCACTAAAGGTGGAACCACCTTTCCATCAAAATCAGCAACAGCTTGTGCTAATGCAGTTTTTGCCGCCTCAACCTCTCCTTGTGTTGCACCTGCATGGTTATATACTGTGTTTGCTGCATCTATCGCAGCTTGCAGCGCTGCCTTGGCTCCGCTTTGATATTGTCCTGGCAAAGCACCTTCAACTGCAATATCATGCTTTGCCTCTGCGGCATCTATCGCAGCTTTTAAACCCTGTAAATCTATTAGCGGAATTTGTGATGTTTTAAAGGTATTAACTGCAGCATTTAATGTTTCTGCTGCACGATCAATATCTGACTGTACTGTGCTGCTTACCAAAGATTGTGCAGCAATGAGAGTATCATTCAAAATAGCTATGGAGCCTATAGGGTACTGACCTCCCTGTGTCCCTTCCACTGCACCAAGAAGCAGGGATTTTGCAGTTGCAATAGCTCCTATCAGTGCTGTTTTATTTAATGTTGCAGCCGGAGTAACATTATATATTGCAGTAAGGTCGTCAATGTAGATCGTACTGTTTACTCTGCCCTTATCAGAGGTTTCAACTAATCCAGGCATAATGTTTAGTAAAAGGCCAGTTGATGCATTAAAAGTTGCTTGTGGTACATCATAGGTTACAAAATTCCAGCCTGATTTCATCACTGAATTGGCTGGTAAGAAATTGGCAGTAGTGGGTGAAGTACCGTCTGCCTTTCTTATTTCTGCACGTAAGCTGGAAATCTTCTCATCATTACCATAAAGCCAAAAACCTATTTTGTTTGGTGTATGGTCTCCGGTAAACTTCAATTTTGGGTTAGGGTAGGATGCACCTTTGACATAAGCACTGGCTGTCCCGCTAGTTCCCGCAAAATTATAATCAATCTTAAATGATCTATTTCCGTTTTTCACATAATCGGGATCATTATTATATGAAATAACGGGCTTAGTGCTTCCATCATTATTAACCCAGTCAACCATGCTCTTTCCGCTGCCATGGTCTTCATAATCCTCTATGATCTGGTGTCGCTCGCTTACAATCTGTGCAGCCATATAGGCATCCACTGCTGAGTTAAGCAAGTCGGTAGCACTATAAAGATCTGCCATAACGGCTGCCGGATTGTTCATCACACTAACTGCAGCATCAATAGCAGCATTAAGCCCCATGCGCTCTGATAAAGGATACTGCCCGTTGCCTGTACCGGCAGTTGTGCTGTCATAAAGGCTTTGCGCAGCTGCAATTGCCTCACTTATTTCTGCTGAATCCTTTGTTTCACTTCCATAAACAGCCACAAGATCATCTATATAAATTGTGCTGTCCACCTTATCATTGGCTGATGTGGCAATAATACCTGGCATAAGTGTTATAGTAAGGCCCGTAGTTTGATAGGAGGGAGCCACCGTGTACTCCAGGTACTTCCATCCAGTAAAGTTCAGCGTATTAGAAATATTTTGATTTGTATTTGTGGAACCAGTAGTAATTCCTGAACGGAATTCTGCCCTTAGAGCAAAAGTTGTAACATTATTTCCATATACCCAGAAACCTATCTTTTGCGGTACTTCCCCGGGTTTAAACACAATGCCCGTACCTTGGTTGGGACGAACATAGGCGCTTGCAGTACCTGCAACTTTGGATAACTTATAGTCAACCTTCAAAGAACTGTTTCCACTATGCTTTATAGCGGTATCATAGGACAAAGTTGGTGGTGAGCTGCTGACACTGTCGCCTGTCCATTTAATCAAGCTTTGGGCAGCACTACCGTTAACAACCCCATTTTCAAAGTCGTCCAGCACTATAACTGCAGCAACTTCAACTGTAGCTGTAACAGTAGTGGATGTACCGTTTATTGTCCCTGTAACCGTAAATCTGTGTGTTGTTAAGCAGTCAACAGCCGGATCCACACTTGGCCAGGTTACTAAAACAGTGTCACTTGTATCATCATCATAGGTCACCTTAACGGTATTTGGAAGCTTTGGTGCTACGCCGATACCTGTCTTCACATATACCGGATCAATGCTTACTATGTTTACAGCGCTTTCAACAGTTACTGCAGCTTCTACCTTCATTGCGGCACCTTCAACTGTTCCCTGTACGGTAAAGGTATTAATACTAGCGTAGTTTGCTGCCGGAATATCCTCCCAGACTACGGCTACACTTGAGCTTGTACCGTCAGTGTATGTGGCATTAACGCTAGGGGGAAGTATTGGAGGTATTCCCACCCGAGTATTAACAGCTATGGGTGCATATAAGTTAACTGCCGGATATACGATATAATTGCCTTCTGCTTTTAGATTTGTTCCATCAACTGTTCCCTGTATGCCTTTCACACTTGGATTTCTGTATTCATTGAAAGGTGCGGCGTTTCTATAATCTTCAGGATTCGGTGTTTCCCATGTAACTGGAAGTGACGAAACGGTATGATCTGTATATATTACATCTACGGCAGCTGGAAATACCGGAGCCGTATTTTGTTCTGTTCTTACAATAACAGGATTAATATATTTTATAGCCGGTGCAACAACTGAAACATGTGCTGTTGCAGTCATTTCTGTTAGTGTTCCGTTAGTATGAATAACTGTTCCGGTTACTTTAAAGCTATTTCCAGCAGCGGAATAAAGATTAGGATCAGTTATCTTGTCCCACTTTACCATCATATTAGCCGGAGTACCTGATGTCATATTAACCTTTACGGATACCGGAAGAACCGGGGCTGTACCGACTGCAGTAGTAATGTTCGCATCGATTGCACTAACCGGTGCCGGTGCATTTGGCGAGCTCTCGTTCTGGAGGCGGTCAAGTGCAGTGACTACATACTGTACCTTACTTGGATCTGATACAGCTGTATCGGTATAACTTGTTATATCTTTACCGTCACTATCAACAGTTTTACCAACAACTGCAATTATTTTTGTTGAATCTGATGTATCAACATTTTCATCCTGTGCAAATCTATAAATCGCATAATATGCGGTGCTGCCTGTTTCATCATTAGATGTCCACGTAACTTGTGTAACGCCATCTACAGCCTCGGCAGTAACGTTTGTGGGCATAGCTGGAGCAACGCTGCTCTTCCAGGCTGATTTTGGAGCTATAGCCTTATTCGCCCAAGCCGTTCTTACTCCCTCTTCTACAGCTTCCTTTTTATAAATTCTTGAACCTGGAACTATATTGCTGCCCTGGTATAGGAATGAACCATCGATCCCGCGACCTGTAATTTCACTTATATAGTTTGTATTGAGCTGTATCTCCCTGATAATCTCTTCTTTGGCATAGGGATCTAAAAATCCTGTTTCAGTTGGATTGGTTGTATCATTTACCCTATACAATCCCATACCCATATAAAGCTTTGTATTGGGATTTGTAAGGTGATCTGCCCACCATGTTGCTATTACACCGTAGGGAGCCACATCACGGCCAAATGGCCAGTAAACCTGTGGGGTCAGGTAGTCAATCAGCCCTTCGTTCCCCCATCTTAATGTATCTGCAAAGCTCCTATCATAGTTTGGTCCGCCTCCGGCAGTTGGAGAACCGTTAACATGCCCGTCTTTAATATTGGCCCACATGCCAGCAGGGCTTATTCCAAACTGTATCCAGGGTTTTGCTGAACGAATTTTTTGGGAAAGATCGCTGATAAGCTTGTACGTATTATTTCTTCGCCAATCGCCTCTGTCTGTAAAGCCGCCCTTATACTTTTCAAATGTGGCAGTGTCATCATAATCATAGGCTTTGCCCTCATGGTAGAAATAGTCATCGAAATGAACGCCGTCAATATCATAATTATTAACAACTTCCATAACGCTATCCACTATCCATGCTTGTGCTTCAGGTATACCTGGATCTACTACGTACACACCATCATAGGCTTTTTTAATCCAATCAAAATGAGTGTTGAAAATACTCTTTGGCAGTGCCTTGAGTTGAGCAACCATGGCATCATTTACCGCAGTTGCAGCACGATAGGGATTAAACCATGCGTGCAGCTCTATTCCGCGCTTGTGCGCTTCCTCTATTGCATATTCAAGCGGGTCAAAGCCTGGATCACCGCCTGGTGTCCCTGTCATAACTACTGACCAGGGAACCAGATCAGATTTATAAAGCGCATCGGAAGATGAGCGAACCTGAAACATAACTGCATTCAGATTGCTGGCAACTGCCGCATCCAAGATATTACTTAGTTCTTGCTTTTGCTTTTCCACCCTCGCTGCAGGATCAGTAATAGATAACGATGCTGAGGATGGCCAGTCCGAGTTGTAAACGGTTACAATCCAGGTCGCACGCATATCTTCCTTCTTGGAAACATCTGAGTTTAAGTACTTTTGATATGGTGTCCATGCATCTGAATCTGGAGGAGTAATCCCCGCCGCTGAAACGTGAATAGCAGGTAACATGGATGTTAGCATTAAAACTATAAGCATCCTGCTGCATATTGCTTTACAACGCGCAGATAAACGATTCATTTTCACTGCCCCTTATATTAATTTTAGTATTTCGCTCCAAGCCCACTGAATAGATTCGCCTTATTTCTTTCCCCATCCCTCCCTATAAAGTAATTTTTTTCTCCTGTTTTCTTTCTGTTTCACAAGATCTTAACTTCGACAGCTTAAAATCGCACAACGGATCTTATCTGAATATTATACAAATTCGAATGTTTCGTCAATAAATTTCACAAACATATATTATTATGAAACTTTATTTCGACATAAAACTACAAGACAACTTGCTCTACCCTGCAGAACGCGGCATCCGTTGCGGCTGTGTTCCTGATAACCGAAGCGGTAATTGTAAACAAACTGGAAAAAGATAAAGGTTCTGCAGGCATGCCTGATTTGGGCGGCATGATGTAAGATAGGCTGCAGAGCCGTGTGGGGTAAGGGTTTCTCCTCGGAGAAACCCGGATTGCCTACATTTTGCATACCGTGCAAAATAAAGACACCTAAGAGTGAGGATTGAAGTGCTCTAGGGTGTCTTTTGTTTGCTGATATCAAAAGTTTATATTTGGGAAAAACACATTCGACATGGGCTTACTGAAACAGACGTTTGAAAAAGCGGGAATGAATGATGTGTTAACCTACATCGATACGGGTATGGACTGCATTACTAACTCAATCAAGAGTGAATATTCAAGTAACAATGAACACCTATGGATTCGCCCTCCGTTCTGCTGATTAAGCTGCTGCTGATAAGTTCGAGTCCATTTTGTCTACTAGGCAATAATAAGATGAACCATACTCCACACTCTTTAACTACCAAGACTATGGTATAATTAAAAAGAGAAAATAAGCGTTAGCGAGGTGTTATCCTATGCAATGGCAAGAGGTTCGTAATATTTACCCCGATCAATATGTGCTTCTCGAAATCCTAAATTCTCATACAGAAGATTGCACGCAATACGTAGACGAGGTAGCTTTGATCAAAGCAATTCAAGATCCAGATGAAGCAACCAAGGAACTGTTAAAATGCAGAGATAACAACATCGTCTATCATACAGGCCAAGAAAAAATAGCTATAGAGCTTAGAAAAAATCCTCTATACAGGAATCGATAAGATGCTGATAGAATTAGTCGATAACTTACTTCAAGCCTCCATCACAATTTGCTATAAAGACCGTTCACTAACAATAGATAACTTAGTGATTGATACTGGCGCGGCACACTCCCTACTTTCCTCCGATGTCGTATCAGAGATCGGCATCAAATTTGAAAACGGAGATAGATTGGTTCGAAGCATCGGAATTGGTGGCGATGAGTATTCATTCCGTAAGCAGGTTAATCAAATCCAGCTGGCGATTTAATCCTACATGATATCTCGTTAGACTTTGGCGTCTTCCATGACGATATAAGCAGCATAAACGACTGATTGGTTTGGATATTCTTAAAACTGGCAACATGATTATCGATCTCCATCGGATGCAAATGTATCCAGCAAACACCAAATAATATTTGAAATGGGGACGCGAATTAGCTCGCGTCCCCATATCTTCCCCAACTCCCCTAAGCACTTACTCTAAGCCCTTATAAATCAACTGACAGACGTTCTCAATATGTGTTGTATGTGGAAACATATCCACCGGCGTCACTTCCACCGTCTTAAATCCTCCATCCTCCAGCACACGCAAATCACGTGCCAGCGTCGAAGGGTTGCAGCTCACGTATACGACTCGCTCTGGCTTCATAGCAATAATCGTATCCAGCAGCTCTTGATCGCAGCCCTTGCGCGGCGGATCGACAACGATGATATCAGCTTCGATGCCTTCCTTGCGCCAGCGAGGAATAACGACCTCAGCAGGCCCCGCTTCAAAGGTGGCATTGTTGATATTGTTCAGCGCTGCATTGCGCTTGGCATCCTCTATAGCTTCAGGTACAATCTCTACCCCATACACATGCTTGGCATAGCGGGCCAAGAACAAGGATATTGTTCCAATGCCACAATAAGCATCGATGACTTTCTCTGAGCCTGTTAAACCAGCATACTCGACTGCTTTACGGTACAGGGCTACAGTTTGAATCGGATTGACTTGGTAGAAGGAGCGTGCAGATATAGCAAATCGAACGCCGTCCAGCTCATCATAAATGACATCGCTGCCCCATAGCGTAATAGTTTCATCGCCAAATATGACATTAGTATTGCGCTCATTAATATTTTGCACGATACTTTGCACTTCAGGCAGCTCTGCACGGATACGTTCGATCCATTCGGATACATGTGGAAGCTTGCGACCGTTAGTTACGAGTACGATCATCATTTCTTCTGTTACGACACCCGTTCGAACCATGACATGGCGCAGCAGTCCCTGACCTGACTTCTCGTTGTACGGTAAAATGCCAAACTCTCGCCCTAAGCGTTTGACGATTCGAACAGCTTCATCGTTGCGAGAATCCTGAATCAAGCAATCGTCCATATCAATAATACGATGGCTGCCGCGGGCATAAAACCCTGCAATCAGCTCGCCTGATTGCTCATCCTGACCTACAGGAACAGCCGCCTTATTCCGATAGCGCCATGGCTCCTGCATGCCAATCGTTGGATGCACAACGATACCCTCATGATGGCCAGTATGTGAATCCGCGCGATTAGCATTCGTCTCTGTATGACCTGCTCCCGCAACCTCCAGCTTTCCAATCCGCACCAAATTATCAATGACATGCCGCCGCTTCCACGCCAATTGCGCATCATAGCTCAAATGCTGCAGCTGGCAGCCGCCGCACTGGTCAAACAATTGACAATGAGGGCTTATCCGCTCCGGGCTAGCCGTTATGATTTCTTCTAATTCAGCATAACCATACTGCTTCTTCGCATGCGTAATACGGGCACGAACACGCTCTCCTGGCAGCGCGCCATGTACGAACAAGGTAAAGCCTTCATGCCTGCCTACCCCAAGGCCTTCATGTGTCAAATCGATAATATCAATTGTCACATTTGTCTCTAAGCCTTCCGGTATTCCGTTTCCTTTACGGCTGGAAGCACCCTCGGCTCGTCGATTTCCTTGACGTCCATGAATCCGAACAGGCTTATTTTGGCCACTTTTGGACTTAGCGGTCTGATTCCGGCTAATTTGATTTTCGTCACCGTTTCGGTCAGCAAATTGGTGCTGGGCAGTCTGATTTTTGCTTCCGTTTTGCTTGAAGCTGTGCTTGCTTCTGCCCTGCTTATTTGGCTGCCCTTTGTCCGATTTCGCATTACCGCTTGATTTGCTTTGGGTAATATTTATGTTTTTTTCCGTATCCGGCTTTCTGCTGTTTTTAGCAGCTTTACCACGCTTATTTCTGTTGTTCATAATGAATCTCCGCTCTGCTTTATTGAAGCATCAATGAATCAATTTCATATTATCGAAGGCTGTCGTTATTTTTCATGTATCGATTCGGCTTTACATATTGTTTTACTTTACCGATAAGTCGACACGCCCATCTCGTCTGCGAAAATTTGCAAATGAGACGGCAGCACCGAGAAGGTACATGGCAGAAGTCCGCCGTACTCTCCGTCTAAGTTAATTTGTACGTAATCTGGTGTTGTCACCTTCATCTCACGCGTTCTGAAATGAATAACATGTGGATCGTTCAGATGCTCGCCGCGCAGCGCTAATGTAACAAGTCTAATAAACTCTGCCAAATTGCACTTGCTGATCAGCAATACATCCAGAAGTCCATCATCTAGCAAGGAATCTGGAGCCAACCGCTCAAAGCCGCCTACAGAGTTGCTGTTGCAGATTAGAAACATCATAAACTCATCATGAAATTTTCCAATGCCTTCCGCTTCAATGATCAATTCCGTAGGACGAAGCCGCGTCATCTTCTCCATCCCTTTCATATAATAGGCGAGCTGTCCCACCATCGTTTTCAGCTTGCTTGGCACATCATAGGTGAGCTCTGTCAACGAGCCGCCGCCGGCTATATTAATAAAGTAACGATCATTGGCCATACCAACATCAATTGCCTTCGTATATTGCGAAATAATAAGATCGCAGGCATACTCCCAATTTTTCGGGATACCCATTGCTCTTGCAAAGTCATTAGTCGTTCCCACTGGCAAAATGCCTAGCGGAGGCCGGTTTTCTTTATTAGCGATTCCGTTAATGACCTCATATAATGTACCATCGCCGCCTGCAGCAATAATCATATCATAGCCGCGTTCTACCGCCTCAGAAGCTGCGAGTGTAGCGTCACCTTCACCAGATGTAGCATAACAGCTCACTTCAATACCGCCACGATCAAGCTTTTGCAAAATATCCGGGAGCCGCTTTCTCATTTCCTCTCTACCCGAAGAGGGATTATAGATCAGCCTTGCCCGTTTAATACTCATCGCGACTCCTCCTTGTATATAAAACCAGCATACCATTTTTCCATTGCAACCATTGGTCTTAACACACATCTATTTATTTATACTTTCTAAAAAAACCTGTCCTTCACCCACGAATGAGCGAACAAGACAGGCAGCTGTTACCTTATTATGTCTTCTTTATTTCTCAATACGGTCTAAAGCCATTTTATACCCATCGTTGCCATAATTCAAACAGCGCTTCACGCGAGATATGGTTGCCGTGCTTGCACCGGTCTCAGCCTCGATCTGGTTGTAGGTGTTGCCTTTTCCAAGCATGCGGGCCACTTCCAGACGCTGTGATAAAGATTGTATCTCATTTACGGTACACAAATCATCAAAAAATATGTAACATTCCTCAACGGACTTTAATGTAAGTATCGCTTCAAAAAGCTGATCAACCGCTTTATCGTTAAGCTTTTTTAATTGCATTTGAACTCACTCCCCTAGTACAGCCTTATTGTTTATATTGTACTGGTTTTTTAAGCTAATTTCAAACATTACCGTATTCACGCTTTACCGAGCAGAAGAACAGAATTCGAACTGTGATTCATCATAAATATTTGTTGTTGCTAACATCTCTGTTGATTCATAAATTTATTGAAGCATAACATATTTGTTACCCTGCTGCTATCAGCTTGTATGCTTATTATCAACTGAGAAGGTACAGCTGCACCATTTTATAACGGCATTTAACTATTTATTTATTAAAAATCGTGACAATCGTCCAATCGAAGCTGCACTCTGTGCCATAGACTATTAAAAAAAGGGTTGTGATCCGTTTGAATCATTCCAATCAGCTCGGTGTCGGCAACCGTGAAACTCTGCCTAATACTCCGCGCAGACCTATGCTCAGTGAAATGAACCAACCTGCGATGCATAGAAGCACTTCATCAGCTATGTCCAATGATCATATCATATACCAACAGGCTCCGACGCAATCCAGCACAACTGTGCGCAGACAGCATGATCAGCATCCGATAGAGCATCAGAGCATGCTGCCAGCCTATCCGCCGCAGCCTCCTGCACAACTGCCCGTACAACATCAGCCAAAGCCTTCAGGAGGCGGACTGTTAGGCGGGTTGAACCTGTCAAAGCTTACGAATCTAACTGAAATTAAAGGCTTTGTCGATCGGATGGGCGGACTGGACGGTATATTAACTACGGTTACGAAAGCGCAAAAAATCGTGAGCAGCGTTTCGCAAATGGCACCGCTTGTCAAAGTGTTTTTTGGTTCCTTTGGCAGCAAAAATAAATCTAGCTCCTCGCAGCAAAGCAGCAGCTCTTCACGCCCTAGAAGACGGCGCAGGCCCAACAACAGCGGCAGCTCCTCCTCTAACGGTGCAAGAAGAAGACGAAATCGGCCTGCCTCGCGCAGACCGCGCTAATACGAGCAGATGGTACTGGGAGTTGTTGTTGCGAAGAAAATTCCTGCGATAATACATCTTCTTTACCCTGTTTCGCCGACATTTTAGCAAAATAATGCGATTGTGCAGGATATATGAACATTAACCCACTTTTTAGTCAAAAATGAAGAATAATCCTGCATATTTGCAGAATTCCCCTTCAATCCATGTTCATTTCAAAAATATCCTGCACTTTTGCAGAATCCGATTGTTGTTGAAGCCTCCTAAGGCTAGAAGAGGATGCCGAACTTAGCCGTATATGCTCTTGATGTTTAGAGAGGCTGCTGTGCTTGATCATTGTCTACTACTAATGTTAGGAGATGATGCAGAACCTGATCGTTGTCCACTATTATTGTTAGGGGATGATGCAAAACGTAATCGTTACCTACTATTGAAGTTAGGAGATGATGCGGAGCCTGATCGTTATCTACTTTTCTAGTTAGGAGATGATGCATCGCTTAACCGTTCTTTTGAGGAAGCCATGTTAGGGATCCTCGAAAGTTAAGCAAATAAAAAATGCCGCTAGGACCAAATGGTTCCTAAGCGGCATTTGTTTTGCCTACTCTTTACCAGCTAGTGGTAACAGAGTCGGGCTCTATTCAGCGCGCATCGCGCTGCGCGGTAAGGCATAGCTCCACCGCCTTGAAGGCATGCTCCTGCGTCATCGCATGCTTGTGCGATTGATGCAATCAAGGATAAGCTGCCCAAAGTAGGGATAGCCAATATTGCAGACAGTTTTAATATGATGTTCTCCCTCATGATTAGCCACATGGCCGTCCTGAGTATCACGGCCAATATCAATATATTTGCGCAGCTCGATATAACCCTCTGTCCCAAGAATAAGGTATCTTAGAAAATTTTTCCTTTACACTATTTTCATCAATATATCAATAGGTTTTTCCTCAAAAAGTTTGAGGGGACAACCTCAAACTTTTTGAGGAACATACCATAAAAATACATGATACAATAATTATAGGAATGTTCCTTGTTTTTACCATTTATTCAAATTGTTTCTGAACTGGAGGGAATGATGCTTATAGTAACATACACTTAATAATCTGCAACTAGCTTCTCATTTCTGAGGTGAACGTGTACTTCCTGGTGCTAATTCATCTTCTATTTTGTGTATTAACCACTTGCCTTCTTTTTTTTGCAGATGTAAAGTAAGTATTAATTGTAACTTATCATAGTCATCCGACCAATTATTTTTTACTTCGTAGTCAGTCTCCATTGTTACTACCGCTTCGTTTTTGGACATAACCGTTTCAATTGTTTTAAATGCAGTAAAGTTTTCACTGTGCTCAGTGGCTAATGCCTCCTCAGAAAAAATCTTTATTAATTCGACATTGTTATTGTCGATAATTGTTAGCACTCTATTAAAATCCTTTTGAATTAATGATTCCTGGAATATTGAGATAGTAGTTTCAATCTCTCTTTTATTCTTATCAGCGCTGCATCCAGAGAACAAAAGCATAGAGAACGAAACAATTATCAAAAAAAATCTCATAATTAGCACCACCCATTATAATATTGAGGAGAGAAGACATGAAGAGCGTACGATTATTATATGTGGCTTTATTGATAATTTCAATTATTGGAGCCAATTCTTCGGCTCTGGCATCGTCCAACCTAAGTGATGAGCTTGAAAAAGAGAAGATATACGACCACATGAGGCAAGCTGAGAATAAATTCAAAGATCTTACATCGCATATCGATCCGCGCATTCAAGATAAAAACCATATTCAAAAAATGACAGAGATATTAAGCTTAGTTGATCCCTCTGGGCGAGAAAATGTAATTTTCTTGGATGCGGACGGAAGTATACTTTCCAATAAAATTGAATTAATTGAAGAATTTAAAGAGCAAAATGCAAATCTTATTGATGAAAAAGGCAAGCTAAAACAGCCTATCACCACAAAAGCTTTAACATCCTTATCCGATCAAGGTACCGGACTACTCACTAGCTCTAATACATCAAGTTGGACCGGATGGAAATATCCTGAGGCTGCCTGTCCATCAGTCAAAACCGGTCCCTATAGAAAGGTAACTACCCAACAAGGATATTCTCGTATGCAGGCTACAATAAAACTGCCTACAAAAAATCAAGGTATAATTATGACTCCTACTGCTTCAAGTGAGGATAAAGGGTATGTATATATGGGGGCAACTGATAAAAGAAATAATCAGATTGATGCTGGAGTAGCGTTTAACTATGGGGCCGGACCATATTACTGGAATGAAGCCTGGGATATGTTTATAGCAGGAGCAGACCCTGGTAGTTCTCCGGGTTTTGGAACCTTCAAGCCTGGCTGGGCAGTAATGAAGTTTTATATTCCTGAAGATAATAAGATTGTTTTGGAAGTAACTGGAACAAATAAGAAAAATAATGAACTTGCCACTTTTACGGTAGCGGCTAATGTGACTGGTTGGCTTAAAGACTTTAATGCTAACGGCAGTCAAGTAACTTTAAAGAGAGTTACTTCAATAGCACAAGAAAAAGAGGATCTTACAACTGGTTCGATTTTGGGTAGCAGTAGTGATCCTGTAAAGTGGGAATCAGTCAAAATAGGAACGAGCACGTCTAATATGATTTACCCTACGATAGGATACTTTTGCGGGTATCAAGTATCTAACGTATTAGTTAACTTTAAAGATCATTCTTATGAAGATGTAAGAATCAAAACAGGCACACTATCTCCTTAATTTCTAAGATTTTAAATTTTCGCATTCGGCGATACTCTCAGTCCATTAAGAAAGGACTGAGAGTATCACTTGTAACTCAAAGTTCTAGATCTTATCGCCCGCGCTTCTCAAATGCCAAGTATATGACTGAGCCTAGAAAATGAAAAAGCGACAGCCAAGGACGAGAAAATAAAGTCCTAGACTGTCGCTATTTTATTAAGCTAACTTTCCCTAGTTTAGAAATATATTAGACTTTTAACAAAAATATAAGCTAAGCCATTGATAAACTGTAAAAATTTATGGTGGTAATTTATCTTTCGTGTATGATAATTCAGTTTCATTTTGCTTGTTCTGATAATAAAAAACCGTCCACAAAACAGGACAGTCTTTTATTGAAATATTGTACTAATCTAGGGCAGACTGATCCCTTATAAACCCAGCGCTCTAATTTGCACTTTCAGACGTACCAACAATTCGATCATCGTATGGGTTGAAAGTGTTAGCCCCACTATCATCTTTGTTCGAATTTCTGCTTGCTCCGGACGCGTCGCCGACTGCCTTAATGTCTTGTGGTACTGTTTGAGTTTTTACAATGCCCTTTCTATTTTCAGCCGAATTTTCCTGTTCACGATTGAGATATATGATGCATAATAGCACTGTGTAAAAAATCTGCTAAATCCTCATTGCTAAATTGATTAAAATAGTTATTGAATCGTGAATCGAATTTGTAAGTATCGGCAATGCAAGCCAGTAACTCTGTATCACATGGCATGAATTGCATTAGATTTTTTTCCACTCCTCGATTAATCGCTGAACTTTATCGGAGGAAGGATGCTGATCAACACAAGACGCAATTTGCTTGAATACTTCCTCCATCGATTGAAAACGTTCATCTTTTTCATCTTGTGATAGTTTATCCAACGTTTCATTAAACACATTATACGCTTCTGTTTCACCATAAATGAATCTCGCCTCATTTGCGTATTGTTCTTTTAATGGCAAAACGGAAGAACTGTTGAAGATTTGCAAATGACTAATATCATTCCCCGAAACGTATTCTTCGAGAGCAACCATGATGGTTTCTAGTCTTTGTTTTTTCGATAATAAGGTTTGACTTTGCTTCTTTAATATTTGTTTCTGTTCTTGGCTAGTCAGCTTTAAAATGTCCGCAATTTCTTTCAAGGAAAAATCCAATTCCCTTAAGAATAAAATAGTTTGAAGTTTTTCCAAACTGCTTCGATCATATAAGCGATACCCTTTATCCGTCAGATGTGTCGGTTTAAATAAATCAATCCTATCGTAATAATGCAAGGTCCGGCTTGTAATGCCTGTAATCTGAACAATATCTTTAACAGCTAATAATGGTTTCTTCATCCCAAAATCCTTTTACTTCGTCTAGTATTTGAGCAGCAGGTGTTATTGTGGCCTCAAAGATCGTTCTTCCTGTTTTTCTTAAATAATATTGGATTAAATAATATCCACAAGCGTAGCCAGCACTATAAGGCATATTGACCGGTTCAAAGTTTTGAAGTTTGGCGATCTCGTCACCGTAAAGATACGGAGCAAATTTATCAAACCCTGTTAATTGCAATTGCTCTCTAAGGACAGGCTTTATGCGCCTGTTAAGTGTGTCTGCGTTAGTTTTTGTTACCCAAGGGCCGAGCAATTCTTCTCCGAACATGAACGCAGCAAAGTTTTCAGCTAATCCTTCGCTTACAATGAGCTCGCCCAAATTAACGGTGTGATCCCACTGAATAAATTGATATCGCACATTATGGTTGCATTCGTGCGCCAGCGCAGCCTTCATTCGAGGAATCGTGTACTCATTTGGCAAGAGTGTACCCCAGATAAACCCGGGAATGCCCCCAAAGCCGCTATATCCTTCGTTTATTGTTAAGGCACGGTTTTCCGGATTCCCTAGTTGAATGGTAAACAAATATTCAGATACGGGGAGACTTATTTCATGTTCTATAAATAGACGGAGGCTTTTCCTTACAGCGTGCTCACACTCTAACCAAAAAGAATCTGACGAAATCAACTCAACCTCAGGTGAAATCTGTTGGGTAATCTGATCAGGGGATCGATGCATGATACTATTAAACGTAACAACGTCAAAACCATTCGCCTCTTCAGCTCTAAAAGGCATCTGTTGAATTTGCCATTGTTTCATAAAAGGAGCCATCATTTCGTTTCTAAATAATTCAAGTTTTTCCTCGGGCGAAGCTTGGGCAACTTTTTGATAAATTTGGTCTGAACGCAATGTTATTATGTTCATGTCTCTCACTCCTAGTCGTTTATAGTGAGAATTATGCACTATGACCTAACGTCAGAGTCAAGAACTTTGGATCAAATACTGAAAATCAGGTACATGGTGCTCCGACAGACAGATACCTCCAAGAATGAGTTAAATAATGATTAAATAAATCTACCAATCTTCAACATACTCTTAAAACTATTCTGCCCGATTGCGGAATGAAAAGTGTAAATATTTCCCGAATTTGTCGGAACACGATACAAATCCAAAAAAAGTTACCAAAAATAATAGCCCGAATGTTTTTTGTTATTTCTAAAAAGCATAGCAAATGGAATCGAAGCCAATATAACATAGACTACGATGAAAACTGGAGTAGAAAGCAAGTCCTTGCTCTCGATAATCCCCATAACGATAAATAAGATGCCTAATAGGGTGTATGGTAAAACAAATCCCCTTTGGTAAGAGGCTAGCTCTTCCTTGCTCAAGATAGATATTGCCGATTTTTTAAGAAAAATTTTAACTTGGAATAGATTTAAAACCGCATTGATAAGCATCCAGACACCAAGTAATATTTGTGCGTACAACCTTTCACCACCCATGGCTTAGTAGATTAAGCAAATCTGCCCGTTAGTTTAACAAAATGAGCAGGCTTCACAGCGCTCGCTCATTAATGTGGTTCATTCAACTATTGTACCCGTTAGTTGAATAAGAAAGAGACGCATATTAAACAATAGCGCCCGATTGTGGAAGATCTTTCTTTATTGAATAGTATCGTTTCTTCTTAAAGATAAGCGCCCTACAGATCAAAAAGAGATAGTGAGTCAATCATTTACATCTTCCTTGCATATTTCATTAACTAGCTGCCATAACGAGTTGTTTTCATTATTTCTCGGTCCAAGCCTATTACAATTTTCATAATGAGGCTTTTAATTCCTTTATTTTTTGAATTAAACCTTAATCAATTTTTCAAGGGTAACTAATTATTATGTCGTTTGTTAACTTCAATCGCAATGAACTCTGGTAAATAGCTGGGGGTACATCCTTTTGCTACTATTTCATCTTTGTAAAGACCCGTTTTCTCACCAAGTTTAATACAACGTGCACGATTCTTTTCATCATAAACGCCTATCCAGCCTGCGGTGAAATTCATAGCCCATTGAACTTCCGGTTCTTCCTGCATAATATTAGCTTCTAATTTAGATAGTAAGTCTGCAGTATTATCAGGCGGTGTTTGTCCAGTCCATCTCAATCGTCCTTTATAATACCAGAAAGCTCGTCTTTGAAGAGCAGAAGGGCTATTTTCCCATGACTCCATCAATGCAATTGTCTTCTTGTCTTTGGTGAGCTGATTAGCCATTAACCAATCCAATAAGTTATTTCGCTCATCAAAAGTGTGAGTCTGCATATCCTTATCAAGCTTATTTAACATATCTTGTGGAAGAAGTTTTTTATCCATAATTAAAATTGCTAATAGTCTGGGCAAAAACTCTTCGGTTGACCAAAGTTCCATAGCTAGTTCATGATCTTTTTTAATGTCCTTAGCGATTTTTCGTAAGTCGCCTAGCTTAGTTTTACTATTGATCTGAGATAGAATGTTTTCTGCTTTTGAAGAATGTTTTATTTGTGCACCTTTATTTTCATTC
Source organism: Paenibacillus sp. IITD108 (assembly GCF_036541265.1). Classification (NCBI taxonomy): domain Bacteria; kingdom Bacillati; phylum Bacillota; class Bacilli; order Caryophanales; family Paenibacillaceae; genus Paenibacillus; species Paenibacillus sp. IITD108. The sequence continues at coordinate 83,497 of NZ_JAZHCT010000026.1, forward strand.
ATTTTATACAACTCCTATGTTAAAGCGCTGCTTCATAATATGTCCTTGATGGGATATATCTCGTTATAAGTCTTATTGCAGTGGTGTGCCTCCAAAGTTTACCTTTTTAATATTGTAACATATATCGTATTAATGCATTCTCCACCATTAATAGAAGTGCAATCAATCTGGCCCGATTGTTGAACAAAGCTAAAACATGTTTCTTCAACTATCCTGCCCGTTAGCATAACGCGGTTGCCGATTCATGCCGGCAGCCGCGTTTTAGTTATTTATTAAGCTAAAGTGTAGCCATAATGAGATATTAAAGCATCAGTTGGTTACGGAAAGTCCAGCGTGTCATCGATAATGCGGAAGATCTCCCTATTCCGCGCCGGATACCGGGTGTCCAGCTCCTCCCACTGCTGTTTTGGTAATATCAAAAATTCGTGGGTATCGGACCAATACGAATCTTCAAACAGACGAATTTCGTATTTGTCTCGGATTAACTCCTGGAACCCGCGAATCGTGATATAGCGATCTTTCCCGGAAAAAGTGAGCGCAATCGGATGAAGTTGTCCATTGTAGGTAACGTCCAATCCTTTGTCCGTAGTCGTCACCTCGACCGATTCATCCTGAAGCCGTTCACCGAACAATCGGACGATCTCGTCGTCAAACTCTCCCCAATCTACGATGACGCTGTATACGTAAGCGAACACAATCGGAATTTGCTTCTCGATTGCAAGCTCGTCCGCCAGTACAAATCGGTGGCGCTCTAATGTTTCGCGATGATTTTCAATAAATTGATGAAGCTGTCGCTCGTCTCCTTCGAATAGAAACGTTAGCTCGCCTTCGCTCGGCATTCTCATCCCACTATCCTCCCTGTTTTCACCCAATCGGCCAGGATCAATTCTTTAACCTGTTCTTTCACAACCGTGAGCGTCAATGACCTTATAATATGAACGTGATTAGCAAGAAAAAGGTTTCTGTTGCTTCTACCGAAATTGAAAATAGCAAAACGTCTTGTGAAAATAAGGTAGACTATGGACGTTGAATGGGTTCAATTCTGCCGCTGTCACCATTAAACTATCGTACCCGTTGGTTGAACGATTCCTTAATGCATAACCTCTTCTGGAGAACGTGCAAATGTCCAGAACGCATACGTCTCGTCATTGGAGATCGTCCCTCGATATTGCCGCGCTCGTCCTCCATGTACCCGTCCAAAGATACGTTAGCAGGGTAGATCCGTTTAACCATTTCAATAACGCCCTCCAATTTCCAGTTTCCAATGGAAACCAAGGCCGGTTTTTGCTGTCTGTTAAATTACTTTTTTAGTCCCGTGTCATTCGACAACGGCCAATTCCTTGATTGTGCGTGATGAAAAATCGTACACACACCAACCGGCTATGTTTTCTCCCGGTATATCAGAAGGCCATGAAAACTCAATTAGCACATGCGTGTTATCCAACCATTTCGTAATCTCTACGCATTCATAGTTATCGTGGTTTTGCGTTCGTGTATCTTCATACATTTCTTGAATATCTAATTTTGTGAGCGTTGTATGAACAGTTGAGTGTTCTAAATCACTTATTTCTGCTCTGCGGTTTCCATAAGGAGACGTGATGTTTCTTGCAAGATATTTTCCATTAGATGACCAGAAAAAAGTCGGATTGTAGCATTCCTCTTCATACCACTTAATTCCGGTGCTTAATTGCTGTTGAGTTATTGTCTTTGTTAGTCGGTTATAGGAAACTTGATAATCCTTAGTGGGGGATATTGTTTTATTGGCTGTAATCACAAGATTGTAAAAAAGACATGAGCCAATAACCAAGACGACACTTAACAGTCCAAAAACGATTAACAATTTACGTTTAACAATTTATTTTTTATCAGTCATGATTTTTTGCTCCCCGCTTTTCAATATGGTTCATGGTATTGCTTCTTCCGCCCTATTGTGATTTATCCGATGAAACCAAATCCGGATTTTCCCGGCGTTGCAGATGGCCGATAGGCTCCTTACTATTACGACCTCTATTATTGCTTCTGATCGTCCGCTCTACGAGCGGAATACGCACGAAGCTTCTATTCTATCAGTTGTGTAAGGAAAGAACTCGATTCGTTCTACTCGCAAAGCTCCTTTCAAGAACCAAGCTACCACTTTACGTCTGCCATAATATCGAAATCCCCTTTTGATAATACCTATTGTACATGGCTGTTTTACGTTGCATAATTTTGAGGGTTTAAGGCTTTCACTGCATACTGTGCTTTGTCTGTCTTTAAATGATACATTCTATGAAGGAAACCGCCAAATATTTGTTCTGGTTCAGTTGTTACTTCTCCTAGATTGAGTAATGAGCTAAATAGGTTTCTTAATTGAACTAATCTGCCCTTTACTTCAACAATAGCTTAAACAATTACACCTAATATTTCCAGTAATTAATACAAAAAGGGAGCCTTTTGGGCTCCTAAAAATATCTCCTTGTGATTAGATCCTTTGCATCTCCGTCATTAATATGGAAATCAAACATCTTCGAAACGGTTGCACGAGTTATAAGATCACAATGATGCAATAGAAGCAGGAAATAATGACCATTTGTAGAATCTCCAAGAATGTGATCAAAAAATTGAACATTGATATTAATGAAAGACATCTTGTCCTCGAGACAATGGATGATAGCACGACGCACCAGGGGAACAAGGGAAGGCGAGGCGGTTACACTGAGTTCACCGTCATTCAAATAATTAAACTGGAAATGAGGATATCTTTCATGGAGGATATAATTGATTATGAGGCCTTTAAAAATGGACTTGTTATGCATTATTCAAGAATTATTGAAGAGATTGGTAAGAGCGAAAAGTATCGAGATATTTATGTTCTAATCTTACAAACTGATGTAACTAACAGATATGTTAGTATGTTTTGGAATACTGAAAGCTCGTTAAATGAAAGGTACGAGGAGCAAGTAGATATCTATGGTGAGGATAGTCTATCTAGAGATCAAATGAAGTTCGAGGATGCATACTTCGCGTATCAAGAGTATTATGATTGGCCTGATGATTTAGATGTCTACATAAAAACAATCGGAGATTATTTCTCTGCAATCCCAGACGAAGATAACGAATTTTTTGATCAGGCGTATGATCGTTTTTCTACACAATTTATTAGCTGCATGATTGATGTGTTAAACGAACTGAAGCCAGCTATTATCGATTTAAAGAATATTACAAATGATTTTATTTGTTATGTAACCGATCATGATGATACTGAGGTTTTCCAGTATGCCACAAGGACTGTCCCTGAAGATGTTTTTAGTCGTGTTTGTGTCCCGTACTTAAGTTAGGCAAAATGAAAAATCGTCTCTGATAAAGAACAGTTTCTCCCTAAAAATTAACACAATAAAGGGGCACGTGCAATTGCCCCCTTTTTTGCCCCCAAATAGCTCGTAACGTAACGATTTTGTTAATTATGTTGATTTTATTTTTTCTATATACTATGCGATTCCCGATCATAACAATTCGATACTGACCATAGCACTTTAATAGAATGCAAGTACATCAAGGGAAACTTACAAGCCACCATTAATAGACATCCTCGTGCCCCTCACCCATAATTCCCGCCCGTCGTTATGCGCGAGTCCTGGAAGTTTTCTACTGCCGCTTTCTTCTCGTAAAAATGGATCGATTCTCTTTGCGTGCCTTCGCTCGTATAGAAGGCATCCTCCTGAGACAGCGGAAGCTTCACACTCTGGCCTGTGCTTGCCGACTTGTAGATCGCCATAATGAGCTCCAATGTATCGCGGCCGCTATGACCATCAATCAGAGGAGCTTCGCCAGTCTCGATTGCTGTCAGCACGTTATCGATTTGACCTTGATGCCCTTCATGCTCAAGCGCGGGCAGCTGATCATAATATTGCTGCAGCCGCTGCTCCAGCTCCCGATTTGGCTCCGGAAAGCCATTTTGCTTAGAGGTGGATGCCGTTACTTTCCACGGCACGGACACTCTCGCATCGGTTCCTTGGAAGATGAGCTGCTGCTCTTCACCATGATGTACGACGGAGCTCGTAATTTGGGCGAGCGAGCCGTTCGGGTATTTCAGGATGGCTATCGACAAGTCTTCTACCTCGGCGTTATCATGCGCCGTATTGCTCATAACGGCCTGCACCTCGGTCGGCTTGCCCAGCATCCATAGCAGCGCATCGATATGATGGACCGCATGGTTAAGCGTACAGCCGCCGCCTTCCTTCTCCCATGTGCCTCTCCACCAAAGATCATAATAGCAATGCCCTCTCCACCAGAAGGAATCAACCTGGGCATGCACAATTTTACCCATCAGGCCGGTATCCAGCACGCTTTTCAAGTTCATCATTGGCGTACGGAAGCGGTTTTGGGCCGTAGCGGACAATATTTTTCCGCTTTGCTTGGCTGCTTCATTCATTTCATCGCATTCCTTCAATGAGGAAGCCATCGGCTTCTCCACAATTACATGCTTGCCTGCCTGCAAAAAATCGATGCTGATTGGCGCGTGCGTATAAGGCGGTGTACAAACAGAGACAACGTCAATATCCTCAGCAAGCAGCTCCTTATAATCGCTGACTGACTTAGCAGAAAGCTGATACTGCTGGATTCTCGCAGCTGCCTTGTCAGGATAGATATCGGCTACCGCTACAATTTGACATTTTTCTGGAAAAGCGAGATAGGCTTCAATATGCGAAAAGCTAATATTACCTGCACCAATAATAGCGACCTTTAACATCTCTTTATCCCCCTGCCTTATGCTTTTTGTGCGCTGCTTCTGTATCCGCCCGGCGTCGTCCCTACGATTTTTTTAAATACCCGGTTAAAAGAAACGGCATGAACATATCCTACCCGCTCCGCAATATCCGGGATGGGAGCTTCCGTCGATTTGAGCAGCTTTTTCGCTTGCTTCATTCTTTCCACGGCCAAGTAATCAACAAATTTTACACCTAGCTGTTCTTTGAAAATATAGCTTAAATATTTAGGATTCGTATCAAATACATCACCCAAATGGGCCAGCGATAAATCGGGATTGGCATAGTTATGATCAATATAACAGCGTACCTGCTCCACAATGGAAACATACTGTCTCGATTCACGCATTTTTTTCATAGCCGCATCGAATTGATGCAGTGGAATGAGCAAGGAGGCTTGCAATTCATCGATCATTTCAAAAGCAGCAAAAGCTTCATTAATTTGCGGCATAATCTTGTTTCTCCACATTTCCTTATACTCCGAAGGCAGCTCAAGCATCTCGCGGTGCAGCGTTACTAAAAAAACGTTGATCAGCGTAACGGCATCATCACGGTTCAGCGCTGCGCTGCGCAGTGCCTGGAACAGATGCTCATAAGCCTCCTGCCATTTGCTCTCGCCCATGCGATACATACGCGATATTTGATGGATGTCGGGCAAATATTCGAGGATAGATGGCAGCGCCTGCTCCTCCGGCCCATCCTCGAACAAAATAATCTGGTTGGAGCCGATGACGATTTTTTTCTTGAGCGCATCCTCCGCCTGCTCGCAGGACAACAGGATTTGCTCGGGTGTGCTTATAAAGCTGCCTACCCCAATCGTTATCGAAAACGCCAAATGCTCTTTTACCCATAAACGCAACTGCTCACCAAAGGTTAGTACGTCCTTTAACGTCGGCTTATTGTCCTCCTTTCCCATAATGAGCACGTCAAGCTGATTGCTCTCCGTCCATTCCTCTCTCACATAAAGCTCCAATGATTGCGCTAGCTCTCTGACGACATTACTGACCGCAAACTTGAGCAGGTTTTGATCACGATGGTCATAGGACTTGCTGAACACAGCAAATTGATCGATTTCTATTGCGATGACGATAACCGGCGAAGACTGCTCGGGCAGCTGCAGCCGTTTCATTTCTTGCAGCCACCCTTCCGCGGTTACGATCCTCTCGCCTTGCAATACCTCTTGAAAAAACACCTTCCGCCGATAAATCAAATCCTCCTCATGCGTCTTTTCGTAATCGATCGATTGGCGGATTAATTTGTCCAGCGCATTGTCTATAATCGCCAGCTCATGATGCTTGGGATCAACGAGACCGCCTTCCTTAAAGCGCGCAGAAGTGGTGATCCGCTTCATAATAATACCGATCGGCTTATAGTTCAGCCTTGTAACATAAACGAACCAGATTGCGCCAATCACGATAGAAAGAATACCGACCACAATCGTTGCAACGATAGATCCTTCCGACAGATTGATCCATTTGACCGATTGGATGCCGCTGCGAATCGTCCAGCCCGTATAGTCGGATTGCTGCTCCGTTAATATTTTAAAGGAATGGCCCTCACTCCGTTCATGAATCGGTTGCCCGTCCTCAACAAGCAGACCGACAAAGCTAACCTGTGCCGCATCCCCGGGATTCAAAAGCCCCTCTATCGCACTCGTATTCACATTGACAACAAGCATACCCAGCTCGCCATTAATAAAAGGCACTTCTTTGACAAGCGAGACTACTTTATCCGTTCGGCTTTGCAGGGAGGAGCCGATGTAATCGCGCGGGCCAATCCAGGGCTTATCCGATTGGCTTTGCCTATGCTGGATCAGAAAATCGGCGTCAGAAAATTGCCCAAGCGGTATGCGCATTTTATTAGTGAGTACAATATCGTCGCTGCGCCTGTATAAATACACAGATTGGATCATCGGATTAATAATCGTCCAGCTGCGAATCGTCTCGGAAGCTTCGCTTTCCTTGAGCGCAGAATCATCACCCGCATAGAAAAAGCGCAGCAACCGCGGATTATCGCTTATTTCCTTAATCATCAGCTTATCGATTTCCTGCAAGGAGTAGTCAACGAGCTGCAGCAGCCTGCTTGTCGCCACTTCATTGACCTGCTCTGAGGAGCGCTTCGACATTTCACTCAGTGTAAAAAAAGATAAATAGGCAATGAACAGTGCCATGAGCAAAAAGATAGGCACATACGACAGGAGCTGACGATTTAACCATTTACGATTCATAGGACCGCCTTATCGGATACTGTAGTATTCGCTGGTCATCAAGACACGCTCTACATTGTCAGCGAACCAGTTGGAGTAATAATGATCAACCTGCTCACCGCCAAGCCTTTTCCACGCGCTTTTGGCGTCTGCAATGGCAGCCTCGGCTGAATAATCCGGCGTAACCACCGCATGATGATAAATATCCGACATCGTCTTGCTTCCTTCGATAATTGTTAGCTGAAGCTCTTGCGGCAATGTAGGCCAATTCCATATTGGGTAGCCAAATTCGTTCTCCGGGTTCAGCGAGTAGCTTTCGCCCTCGCGCTCAATATCGATATACATCTTGTCGGCTGGATACTCATCATTCAAGGACGCCGCCAGTGAATTGCATTCGCCCAGCACCACTCTTGCCGAAGGCATATACAAATCCAATGTCCACGAGAGCTCTCGATTGTACTTCTCCTGATCGATAAATTGGTAGCAGCCTTTTTCATTGCGCACATAGTGCTCTCCCTCTAATCCAAAGCGCAGTGTAGCCATTACCCCCTCCGTCATCATGAAATCCAAATATTGCATAACGGCGGCCGGATTTTTAGCATTTTTATTAATCGCGCCTATCATTTGCACAGGCGCCTTTGCCAGCGGATTGAACTGGCCATATGGCCCGCTTGGCAGCGGCATTGCTTTGACATTAGCCTCCGGATTGCGGGCCAGTAGCTCCTGCAGGATCGGATACGCATCCTCAATGCCGCTGCTA
>NZ_JAZHCT010000027.1:0-84335 GCF_036541265.1 Paenibacillus sp. IITD108
GTAAAATGGTGCAATAACGCTCATAGCAACCGTTACATTTTCAAATGAGTGAAAATAATCGAAATAGCCGCACCAGCAACCATTAGATCAGTCTTCAACAAGCAAGATACTGCCCGCCGGCTGCCATGCTTATCAGTTACGATCGACGTCACCGCATTGGGCAGCATTACTTTGAAATAGCAGCGGAAGGGGCCGCACCCATCAATAAGCGCCGCATCCTCCAGCCCATTTGGCAAACCGCGAAAAAATCGCGGGTCGATTAATCACTGAATCGGCTGATTGATAAAGCCAAGCTCATGTGGGACAGCTTGCATTGGTTCAATCGCCACATATTTCTGGGAGGCGTCGCCTAAACCGAAATAATGGAGCGGCACAGCAAATACCCGCTTCTCGAAGTCCTCCTGCAATTGCAGCTGCTGCTTCAGCATATAATCTGGATCGAGCAGTCCTTCCCGATATAATTGATTGGCAAATTAATGCGAGGATTTACAACGAACTTATTTAATTTATAGTTTTTGACTTGTGCAAATCAAGCTGAAACTAGTGTTCTTTTTCAAAAGCATTCGAATGCCATAAATCAGTTTGCCATGAATTCCAACTTCCATTAATCGCATGAGAAGCTTTCCAATTGTTGACTTCGCTATCAGCGCATGCTTGAGCTCTTAAAGCATAATTAACTAACTTAATATCATTTTGTTGAGATCTGGATTTGAGAAAGAAAGCCTCTAAACTGCCGTATAATGAAATTCTTCTAAAGATAAAATAATCTGAATTACTCTTATATAGATCTCTATTTTCATTGAAATTTATTATTAATTTTTTAAAAATTATCATTAAGAATATTTGGGGAGTTTTCTGTATTACTTATAAGTCCATATTACATTTGATCGAACGTCAATGTTTTATTATTGTCTGGTTTTTCAAGTCTAAAAACAACATTATAAAATGGGGAGTGTTTCTCTTATAATATTCATTCATTTCATTCCAAATATCACTAATATTATATTCTTTTAAATAAAAGCTAATTAGTGAATGTGCTCCGGTGAAACGCTGCAAATGTGTTATATCCCCAAACGATGTTTCTTTTATCGCAATAATTTTTTTATTCGGGCAATATCCATTAATAATTGTGGCATAACTGCCTTCTACTTCATTAATATATTCTTCTGAATATGAGTTTATAATAGTTTGTTCTCCATAAAATTGGCATGTTTAGATCTACCGTTTCTTTTATAAATGAAATAAACTCATGTGAACAACATGAGAGAGACGCTCGCTGATCTCTTTCCTAGCTGCTTATTCGTTCCCTTTGTAAGTATTTTCGGCGAATTTGTGTTTGCACAGTGTTTGTGCGAATACAGAAAACTCTGCTTTTTTACAAGTAAAAGCATCCTGCTGCAGGATGCTTTTACTTGCTATTTGTTTTTCATCTTCTCTAGCGTCTATAACTTTGCTGGATTACAATATTTGGATCAACATTTGAAATCTCTTCAAGCTCTTCCAATGTTAGCGGCTGCAAGTTTTCCTCCCACAATTTAAGCGCTGCTGGCGTCGTAGCCGTCGTCAGTTCAACAGCAATTTTTTCACTTGGTGAATTAATACCGTCCGCCAAATTCCAAATTTCGTTTACTGTCGTGTCATTCATGTTGCGAATAACTTGATTAAGCCCATTATGCAGCAATCTTTGTTGGATCTGCTCAGATAGCCACTTGCCATTACCAACTGGAGCATCATTGTTGCCTGCATTTCGAGTAAAGTTCACCCAAAAATCTAGCTGGTCAAAATCTACAGAAGGAAAGTAATGATTAATTTGAGCACGGTAAGCTGTATTCAACTGTTGATCAATAAGCGTATTGACATTCGTCCCCCATTGCAGCATTAACAACGGAATATAGCCTTTATATGATTCATAAAAAGGATGTGTGTTCATGTAAGGGTTAATGGCTACTCCCTTTAAAGCAATATTATTTTTCTTATAAAAGGACAGCATCGCATGTGAAGCCATCTCCCATAGATAAGCCGTTGCTTCATCCACTGCAGTTACAGACGGGACCTTCTGATCGATTGTATAAATATAATTGCTTTTCTGCTGCTCCAGAAGCCCGCTCTCCCAGTCTTTCAAATCGTGAAATACTCCCAGAGAGTAGTCATTGTAATCTTTTATTTTCACATTCATATTTGCAACATTTTGTGTAACAGATACTCCTGCAAAATTATAGCCCAAATAGATATCATTATTTTGCATCACCCCATCCACAGCGTCATCAATTAACACCTTTCTTACAAGACTTTCTCCGCCCGCTCCAAGCGCTCCCATAATCACAATATTTTTCACATTATGATTTTGCAAAAATGTAATATAAGCTTCAGGCAAATCAAGCAATTCTACCCATGCGACACCTTTACTTATTGATCCGTCTGCTCCAAACATACTATAGGAAGATATGCCTTGTTCGCTCGCATATTTGTGTATATCCTTTAGCTGCTGAACTGTATCGGCGCTTACTAAAAAATGTGTCGGCAGAAACGGCGCTTTAAGCACTCGCGACAAATAAGGAGCTCCAAAGCTGCCCGTACCGATGATGACGGTATCGAAGGAAGCGTTCGTGCCAAATTCCTGATCGTATAGGTCAACCGTTTGTTGCACTGAATCCACTAAGAAGGACGGAGTTGCATGAATCGGCGTCAGCATGCCGCCTGTTGTTTCCCACATATGGGATACGCCAGCCGCCAAGGAAGCAACTGCCTTCTGAACAACAACTCCTGTGCTCATATCACCATCCAGTTTAAATACGGGCAGACCATTATATAGCTCTTTATCTATGGTATAGACATATTTGTCACCTGGTGATGCAATCTGAAACGAGGAAATATAGTTTTCCCAAACACTTCCATCAGAAAATGAATATTGCAAATATACAGCATATGCGCCTGGTTTAAATCCCGTGGGAATGGTCCATATCGGTACATTTGTCGCTATATGGCTTTGCCCAGGCAACAAATCAATCTGCCCAAGTACCTGCTGCCCCAATAACAGATCATAAGGAGAAGTTAAGCCTGCTATTTTCACCTTAACACCAGTCAGCTCATAGGAATCAACCAAAGATTGATTGCTTAACGTATAAGTAAGCTTGATCGCCTCTCCTCTTTGATAAGAGTGCTTATCAATCGCTGTATCTGTTAACTGTATTTTTGAAGGAGAGGACATTGTACTGAGCAAATGACCATATACCTTGAAGTCTGTTAAATGAGCAATGCTATTGGCAGAACCACGAGTGAAATTAACTCTTATATACCGGGCTGCCGTGCTTATATCATATACGTCGCCTGCATTTGTTGCAGGGCTGTTATTACCTTTAATGGCGATCGGATACCAGTTTTCTCCGTCCATGCTGCCTCTGATGTAATAATGATAGAAACGCGATCCATCCACATAGGTTCGCAATACAATTTGCGAAATATGATGGGGCTGCTGTAGATCAATTTGCCACCAAGTATTTTTTCGTTGATCGCCGATAACGGAGCCCCAATAACCATTGTTAGTCGCATCTGCATCAACAGCAAATTCAGGCCCATGTCCAGCTTCCGAATCGAGCGCGGAAACAGGCTTGCCCACACTGATCAGCCCATTATTCGCACTAACTATAGTATTCGGTTCAGAACTCCATACTGAATAAGTCGTCAATAATAAAACGGCTAAAGCAATCATTATTACTTTTCTAAAAAGCATCTTCATAGATTTAGCACTCCTTCGTAATATACGATTGAATATGCAAACTGCTAACCTATCCTTTAATACCCGAAAGTACGATACCTTCAATAAAATATTTTTGCAACAACATAAATAAAACAATCATCGGCAATGTAGCCAGCATCGTACCTGCCATTAAGACAGGATAGTTAGTTGTATGCTCTCCTCTTAGCGACGCCAGTCCGGCAGCCAGTGTTAGTTTCTCTGGCGAATTATTAACAATAATAGGCCATAATAGGTCATTCCACCCTGCCAAAGCTGTAAAAATGGCTAAAGCTATCAACCCCGGCACTACAACCGGCAGCATAATGGAACGATAAATTCGAAAATGGTTACAACCGTCGAGCTTCGCCGCCTCCTCCAATTCTTTCGGCAACGTCATAAAAAATTGACGCAGCAAGAATGTTCCAAAGGAACTGAATAAGCCCGGCACGATCAGCCCCTTAATCGTATTCAGCCATCCCAAATCTTTCATAATCATGTATTGCGGAATAATAAAAATTTGATAAGGGATCATAAGCACCGATAAAAATAAAATAAAAATTAATTCACGGCCCGGAAACTTGATTCTAGCGAAAGCATACGCAGCCATTGAGCAAAGCAACAGCTGGCCAACAGTTCTTGCAGCTGCAACAATTGCCGTATTGCGAAAAAAAACGCCAAACGGCAAGTTAGTGACCGCCTCCCTATAATTTTCCCAACGCAAAACAGGCGGGATCAGTACGGGAGGAACAGACGTTGATTCTGCTAAAGATTTAAGCGAGGTTAAAAACATCCATACAAATGGAATAACCATTGCGAGCGCTCCAATAGTTAGAACAGCGTGCACCAGATAAACAGGCGATCTTCTTTTAATTACCACAGTCATATTCCCCCTTTCTACTGATAATGCACCCAGTTTTTCTGCAATTTTAATTGGACATAGGTCACCAACATAATAATGACAAACAACAACATCGCTATAGTAGTTGCATAGCCCTTATCTCCGGTCATGAAAGCATACTTATAGTACAGATATACAACGGTTTGCGCCGATTCCAACGCTGCGCTTTGCGGTAGCATCATAAAGATTAGATCGAACACCTGAAAAGCGCTAATTAAAGACATGACCGAAACAAAAAATAAAGTTGGCGTCAATAAAGGCACTGTTATTTTCGTAAATTGGGAAAATGCACTAGCTCCGTCAATGGATGCCGCTTCATAATACTGTGAGGATATGCCCTGCAACCCGGATAACAACAGTATCATATTCGTACCTATTGAGCTCCATACCGCAACAATAATGACACTGTATAAAGCTAGGTCGGGATCAGTCAGCCATCGGATCTTATCCATGGACAAAAATCCAAGCATATAGTTGATAATCCCGAAATCTGCGTGATACAGCCATCTCCATACCATCGCAATGGCGCTTGGCATTGTAACTACTGGCAAAAAATAAAGCATCCTATATACAGGCAACCCTTTAACTTTGCGCGCCAATAAAACTGAAATAACTGTAGAAATAATAATACTTGCAGGCACAGTAAGAACGGTGTATACAACTGTATTTTTTAATGCCAGCCACAGCTCACTATCCTCAATTAGCCGTTTATAATTATCAAGTCCGGTCCATTCGTATTTGCCAAAATCCCCCCACTTCGTCATGCTAAAATAAACAGACTGAAATAATGGCCATATATAGAAAATAAGCAGACCTATAGAGGTTGGAGCAATCATCATATAAGCCCAAAAATAATCATTTCTCCTTATTCGGCTATTCATCGCACTACTCTTCCTCTAGCGCTTTATTCATAAACTCTCCCAGTTGCTTAGCTGCGTTTTCAATGGATATTTGCCCTTCCCACGCTTTGCTAAACAGCTCGAACTCCTTGTCCTGCCACTTTGCTGTATTTTTGGAAACTGGAAGCGGCACAGCATAATTCGCTGCATCAACAAAGACTTGCAGATTGAATGCCGGAGCGGAATTTACCCAAGCATCCTGTGTATTCTTAAAGGCTGGTATCGTAGTGCCCGTGGAGCCAAGAATTTGCTGCGCCTCTTCAGAGGACAAATATTGAATTAACGTCCAGGCTTCATCGCTATGCTTAGTGTTTGCTGCCATTGCAAATCCAAGACCATGAATAATGGTTGCTTGCTTTTTCCCTTTTGGTAGATCGGTTACGTCCAGATCATCACGTATCGCATCGTTAGCGGAAAATTGTGACTGAATCCACGATCCGCCAAAATATAAAGCAGATTTTCCTGATTCAAATATCGTTACTCCTGGCGTTTCGCTAAGCTGAGAAGCGGTTGGCGATATGCCTTGTTCAATAAAATCAGTCCAAAACTTCAAGCCCTCTATTGCTTCTTGCTGATCATAGCCGGATGATTTTTTGTCATCAGATATTACAAATCCTCCATTTTGGTAGATCGTATTATAATAGCCGCCTTGATTCCATAAATCAGCTGTAAATCCATATATGCCAGCATCTTTATCTGTTAATTGGACTGCTGCATCTTTAAATTTTGCCCAGTCCCATGACGCATCAGGGTAGTCCAGGTTAGCTGCATCGAACATTTTTTTGTTATACCACAAGCCGATCGTGTCAAAACTGAACGGAATCGCATAGCAGGAATTCTCATAGGAATATAGATTAATTAAAGCTTGCGGATAATTTTCAAAACTCATGTTAGAGCCGTTAATTCTCTCCTGCAAAGGCATAATAATTCCATTCGATGCATACTTCACAAAGTTGGGACCATTCATCCAGAACACATCCGGCAAAGCTCCCCCAGTCGCTGCCGCCTCCATCTTCATCCAATACTGATCCCACGGCGTCAATTCAATCGATACCTCGATATTGTCATGCTTGGCATGAAATTTCTCCATCATCACCTCAAAGGCAGGTACAGCATTTTTGTCCCATAATCCTAAAGAAAGCTTGACTTTGTTTTTGCTCTCACCTTGTTTTTGTTCTTGATTATTACTTGGTGCAGACGACTCTTCTGTCTTGCCGTTACCATTTGATACTGTACCTGAGCAGGCTGCCAAAGCTAACAAAACCATGACAAGCATGAAAAAAACCAAAACCCCTTTTCTTCTAAATTGCATATCCCATTCCTCCATTTTATTGAATCCAGGTTTCGCAGCTCTCTTTTAGGTAAGCGCTTACAATTAAATTTTACTAAAATTCATGTAAATGTAGTGTAAATACAATGTAAACAAGGTGTAAAGCTTAGAATTTTTTTGTTCCATTAAACCTCCATGTATTTCATCTAGAATATTGACAACGTTTGCACCCTCCAAGACTAAATGTAAATGGGTTGTCCAGTTTTGAAGTTATTTACTAAGAATCAGGAATTAATTTCATACTTTACTGTAAACAAAAGTGATTACGGCATAAAAGGAACTGGCTGACACCCTATAATGGTATTTATTATTGCCAGCTATGGCCCGATCCATCATACGGTTCTCCCAATGTAAATCATTAAATAGTAGGGCATGCGAAAGGCAACAGTTTATGCAAATATTTTTAACCGTTCCTGAAGAATTTACTGTTCGTTAAATGAGAGTGGAGCATACCTACAAATACCACTGCGATTGAACTTTTAGCAATTTTGCGTACTCCCCATTTTGAGTGATCAATTCATCATGCGTGCCTGCTTCAACGAGTTCCCCGTTTTTCAGAACCATTATACGATCCGCTAACCGCGCAAAACATGCGATGTGAAATAAGAAGAGCAGCACGGCCGCCAGCCATTTCTAAGAAGTGCTTATATATATCCGCCTCAGCTTGCGGATCAAGTGCCGCGGTCGGTTCGTCAAGAACGAAAAATTCTGCTTCTTCTCTTATAAAGCCTCTAGCAATGCCCAGCTTTTGCCATTGACCTCCCGAAAGGTCATGCCCGCCGAATGTAGGACCGAGAACTGTGTCATAGCTAGAATCTAAAGATTCTATAAAATCTGCCGCTCCGCCCTGGACTGCTGCTTTTTTTATCGTTATAAGGTCGTTTACTTTTTCTATTTGCCCGAATCCGATGTTTTCGCGCGCTGTTAAGTGGTAACATGCATAATCTTGGAAAACGGCAGAAACAAATCCGCCTAGTTGCGCAGTTCCTTCTTGGGATGACTCCTGATTGTTAAAGCGTATTGCACCATTCGTTGGTTCATATAGTCCCAAAAGCAGTTTCACAAGAGTGCTTTTTCCTGCACCATTTTCACCAAGTAAAGCAATTTTTTCACCTTTCATAATTTCAAAAGAAATATTTTTTAGGACATGCCGACTATTTGAACCAGGATAAGAGAAAGAGACATTTTTCACCTCTATAATGCTTTTTTCTTGAGGTTCATTGGAAGGATTTAATATATCCATTGATAAGTTTGTCTTTTCTTTTTGTTCATTGTTAGTTATTATTACTTCTTTTCGAATATTGAGGAAAGTAAGTACATCCCCTAAAAATCTAAGATATGCCTGCTGGATCTCAATAGCAGTTCCAATAATCACCTCAATCCTAGACTGAAATTGGAACACTGCATAAATGACTGATACCGATGTACCCAGATCTATTTTCTCGGAACTTATAGTTCTAATCATCAGAAAATTGGTAATAATTCCGCAATGCTAACCATAATCTTTGTTTTACAGCTAGTTTAAAGGCTTCAATTCTAACCTCCTCAAAAGTGTTTTTCCATTTATCTACAATGTATTGTCCCAATCTATATAGGCGCACTTCTTTTACAGCATCACGTGTCGTTAATAGGCTCGATAGATATCCCATGAGCCGTTTTTTTGGTGTTCGAGCAAATACCAGTGAGTAACGTTCAACATTGTGCTTACGTTGAACCCATAGAACCGGAATACCCGCTGCCAACACTATAAAAGGTACAAGCCAGTGACCATTTATAGTTATAAAAATTAGACCAAGCAATGAAATTATCAATTGAATCACTTGAAGAATAGAAAAAAATAGGTTCGTAAACCCAAGTCCCATGCCTGTTTTAGCATTTTCTAATTTATTATGGTACTCAGGATCTTCATAGTAATTCAAGGGAAATCCTGCAAATATACAGGATCTTCAAGCCGTCACGGCTAAAAATGGGCTTATTTCCAATAAACCCTGCATAATCGCAGGATTTTTCAAAATTAGTGATAAAATTGGAAAAAATGATGTGCTTCATTTTTGAATCTTAGCTATGAAATCGTCGGACAAAAAGATCTTTTTCAATCTGCGAAAGTTGAGTATAAACAAAAAAGCTGCCGGCACTAGTCCGGCAGCTTTTGTTTCGATTGATTCTAACAGATTACACTTCAATATTTATTACCCGATTCTCCAAACGGGAACGGTCAGCGGCAAAACCGATTTGATGACTTAAAATCGATTGATCCAAAGAAGTGGAAGACAAAGAATGTTCTCCTCCCCGCAAGACGTTCAAGAAGTCAGCGACAAGCCGCATATCGCCGCCTCCGTGCATATCGGCCGAAACATCTAGTTCAACCCATTCTTCCGAATAGCCATCCATTGCTGAATAATCCGGATGACGGATGACAAAACGCCCTTCTTCCATAACTCCTTGAATCTCGCCCCGAGTGCCAATAATGTGAATCGAGCGGCATGGCCGCGAGGTTGCGCCCACAAGGTTATGTGTTGCCGTACTCCCGTCTTCAAATTCAACAATAACCGTTTGATGATCGACAACATCATTATCGCAACGCCATACACATCGACCGTAAGGATTGTCTGTACGAAGCGATTCCAGCTTCTCCGCCTCGCTGGACTGAGGAGAAAGATTCGTAAAATCCCATGCGTAAGCTCCCTGCAATCCCGGATCCACGTACATCTTCCTTGCCGAATAAGTACATTCGGCCTCAAGCGGACAATCTACCAGACAGCGCGTCCCCGCTCCTGCCGGCGCTTTCTCCGGCCTGAATTGCATCAAGCTGCCAAAGCTTGCCGCCTTGACTGGATGGACGCCGCTTTTCATCCATACAATCAAATCCAAATCGTGGCAGCATTTGGCCATCAGCAAGGTCGATTGACAGTTTTCCAAGCTGTTCCATTTGCCACGAACGAACGCGGTCGCCATATGGTGGTAGCTGACATTCTCCGTCGTCTGCAGGCTAACGATTTCACCTACTTCTCCGTCTTCGATCCTTTGGCGAATTGCTGCATAGAACGGTGCGTAACGCAGCACATGACCAATAACAACCTTACGGTTAAGAGCTTTTGCCGTCTGCTGCAGCTGAAGCACCTCCGCTTCGCTGACGCCGATCGGCTTCTCCAGCAGTACATCGTATCCGGCATGTAGAAGCGGCAGCGTCGTCTCTACATGAAGCTGGTCCATTGTCCCGTTAATAGCCACATCAGCCATTCGTTCCAAAGCCGTCAGTTCCCCGACCGATGCCCAGCAGCGATCTGAGCTAAAGCCGAATCGCTCTGCAGTTTTTTTACGCCGGCTGGGATCTGGATCGACGACACCGACTATCCTCAATTGTTCTGGGTGCTGTTCCGAATAAGAAGCATACAGCAAACCACGATGCCCCGCACCAACAATGATCGCCTCAACCGGCTGGCCCGCTGCTTCCCCAAAACGGTTCTTGTCCTTACTCATCTTCACTCACGCCTTTCATATAAAATTGAATTGCTTATTTTACTGCTATGCTGTCCAATTCGTACCAGCCATCGGAGCGTTTTCCTTCAATCGCCAAGCTTATGCCAGGTTCTCCGGTATCCGGATCTATAATAGAAACAAGCACCGTATAATTGCCTTTTACCAAATGCTTTGGAATGTGCAAGGAAGAGGTTACAGTGAACTTCCCGGGCAGCCATAGACGAATATCATTATCCTGTGCCGTAATGCTTTCCGGTACAATATTCCCGTCATGATCAGCCAATGCAAATGTTAATGGCCATTTATAATACATCGGAGCAATACCTTTGTTGGCCCAATCGAGTGTAATTTCAATTGTTTTCCCTGCCTTTGCCTTTGGAACGTGGGTAACCGATTCAATAACATATCTGTATCCCATCGTTTTTAATAGCAAATCCAAATTAGCCTGAATATTTTCTTCAACTGCTCCTATTGTCAGCCCGATCCATGAGGTATGACCGTCTCGCAATTGTCTTAACGTTTCCATAATTGCGCGGTCGTCCAATGATAATCTAGGATTGCCGCTATGAAACTCACCACCGGAAAAATTCGTTTTCCAAAAATCCGGCATAGCGGAATCCGCTACAATTACCTCACTTCGAGCAGCCAATTCCTCCGTGGTTTCCCCAGGTACAGGAGCAATATACCCTTTAATGCCATCCCAGCCTTGTTGCGTCCATTTCAGCCAATCATCCCCTGGTGCGCCAAACACATCATTAAATAGACCAAGCTGATGTTCTCTAGCAATCGGGAACGGTTTTCTAACTCCCGAGAGCTTATTCTTAAAATGATCAACATAATGCTGAATGTATTGATCTGAAATACTTACATTAGGGAATTTCCCTGCAAGATCCTCCGGCCAATTATGAAATTCTCCCCATTGTCCCAAGCTGCCGATCTGGATAAATGCGATTCGTGGATCGTTGTCATATCGCTCAGCCATTGCCTTGATTAATCGTTCATGCTCGCGGATGAGAACCGGGCTGCTGTAATTCGGTGCAAATCCGTTCCCGATATCCGGGGAAGCAAACCACTTTCCAGCGTTCTCCGCTCCTTCTGCTTCAACCAGTTCATCATAAAGCCAATCAGGGATGTCTTTACGATCAGGAGTATTGGTCCCAGTCGGATAAGTCAAAATAAGTCGTAAAATAACTTTTTTACCCCTATCTCCCCAATAGTTCAAATTGTATTTTGTTTCGATGCCTTCCCAATCGAACTGCTCTTTCACAGGCTCAATCTCTCTCCAAGTAATACCGGCATACATCAGGCTGTACGGCTGAGAAACATCACCCGAATGAGTCGTCCAAGGCACCCAGCCCATAAACGGATTATTGAGCGCTTCAAAGCTTTCACGAGGATAAAACGCTTTCGATTTATCCTTATTTTTTAATTGTTTATCAACAGTCATCATTTCCTGACTCTGTGCCGGCACAAGAAACGCATTTTTACTGACATAACCTATTTTTATCGCTTTAGAATTTTGCTTGTCTATCATATCCAGATACAAAGACATGTTAATAGAAGTCGGAGTAACTTCCATGTTCACCGGTCCGACTTCTTCCCACCTTGAATGGGCAGTGGCGGCAGTGGCATTATAACGGTATAACGTGTTGTATTCTACTTTATAATTCGTTCTCGAGTTCATCCAATGGGAACTTATAAATTCAGCATCGTCATCCATTACAGTATCGATATAGAACACATTCTGCGTATTCAAATTTTCCCCGGTCACCATAACGTACAATTTCTTGTCATCTTGCACAGCTTTTAGTTCGTAAGCAACGCCACTTGCTTTAGCTTCTGCATCTATCTCGGCCCAATCATCCGTAATGCCGTCTATAGCAATACGAAGGCCTGATGTCTTGACGGCCGCAGGAAGCGTGAAATCTTTGTCTGATGTCGTCGGAGGGGCATAATCACCGCCAATCCCCTGCGTCATACGAATGTTAGTAGTAACATCTGCCCACTGATTCCAATCGCTCATATCGATAATCATTTCCATCACTTGTTTTCCCTCGGGGGCAAATTCCGAGGTTATAACGGTTTGCGGGTCATAGGCGGGCCCCATCGATTCCCAGTTCCAGCCCGTACCTGTACTTCTCCAAGCGTATCCGTTTTGAATTAGGAAATCGGCGCCGCAGTTCGGATGCTGCCATCCGCTGTAACCTGTCTCCGTATTGTTGTCAACATTGATAAACAAATTTTTCTCAGCTGTAAAGTCCGTCCCGATTACGAGCACATGAAGATTGCTGCCCCTAACGAAGGCGTACAGTTCGTCTAGCACACCCGTTCCCTTGGCGAGCGGATTCAAGCCCAGCCATCTCGCAGGATCACCAGTAGCTTCTGTAATTGTAGGCAGTGAAGGATATACGATTGCAGGCAGGTAAGGTTCCGGCACTGGCGCCGGTATCAGCGTCTCGCCTGCGCTGAAGGCTAGTTGAATATTTATTCCCGCGGATAGCTCCAAGCTGCTGACAGGGACAGATACTTCAATCGTTCTTTCGTCCCCTTCGCCAGTTGCGGTGTAAGTTACATTACTTACCATATCCCACTGCCAATCATTTCCCTTACTCTTAAACAGCGTGTCTCCTTCGATCAGGTAATCCCCTCCGAATTCAGGCCATGCCCAGCTCTGAAAGCCCGTTTCGTGGGAATTGTCCGTATTGATAAAGATTCCGCCTCCCTCGATCTTTCCCGTAACAAGAATGTGCAGCATGCCGCTCACCATAACCGCGTACATCTTCGAGTGGAGATCAGCCGAAACAGCTACTGCATCGATCCCTTCCCAATTTACCTTTCCGTCTTCATGGAAGGAAACATCCGGACCGAAAGTTTCGTCAGCCGTATCTACTACTAACAGCGGCTGGCCGGCTTCGGGAAGCATGCTATTGCCATCCTTATAAAACCCCATGTTCATTCGCTGCGAGGACGTCAGTTCCAGCTGAGATATGTCCAGCTTCCCTTCAATCACATCGTCCCGCTTGACGATTTCCACCTTTCCGGCGTTCTCCCATTCGCCTCCCTTGTATTTAAACAATTCATCATCCACAATTTTATAATCCATCCCTGACGAATTTCGCCAAATGTCTACATGATATCCGGTTGCAGAATGGTTATCGGAATCTATATAAAAAGTAGTGCCAGGTACATTTAATTGACTTCCGGTTACTAGGAAGTACAAGCTTGTATCTATTTGCAGTGCTTTGAATGACGCTAAACTGCTTTTACTTGTTGCAGCGGTATGAACCACATTTCGCCATTCATCTGCTGCACCAGAGAAAGAATGCTTTGGTACCGATTCGTCTTTACTTAAAAAACTAGACTGCCGAACCGTGAAGTAGATGACCAGAATAACAATTGAGATGATAATGATACTGGCGATCACAAATTGCATTTTCAAATCTTTAAAAATACTGGAAGCCATTCTTTTAACCTCCCTATTTTTTCAAAATTCAGCTATTCTACCAAACCGGTTCTTTCTACACTTTCTGTAAAATACCGCTGAGCGAATAAATAAATGAGAAGCGGCGGCAAAATCGTTAGAAAGCTGGCTGCCATACGGATCGGATCGGCCATATATAGTGGAAGATTATACTTTGTAATAAATTCGGTAACACTTCCGCCCAGTTTTGTCATCTCCACGGCGAGCGGGACATTTTCTGCTGCCGTCAAAAACATTCGCGGCAAATAGGTGTCGTTCCATGTCCATACGAATGAAAACAGAAAAACGACGAGTATGGCCGGCTTCGCTAGCGGAAACATCACTTTGACGTAAAATCGAAAAGCATTCGCACCGTCGATTTTCGCCGCCTCCTCTAATTCCTTCGGCTGGGTCATGAAAAATTGCCGGAATATAATAACGAATAGAGCCCCTTTTGTCCCGAATCCAAACAAGGACGGCAGGACAAGAGAAATGGGATGATTAATCATATTGAGCTCGTTATAAGCAATAATGGTCGGCAAAATAATTACCTGCGGCGGAATAACAAAGGCGATAATCAGCAATACCGTGATCAGCTTTTTGAACGGCACATCAAGTCGGGCCAGTGCATAACCGGCCAGCCCGCAGGATAAACAATGAAAAACCGCAACCGCCACAGATACCCCTAAACTAATAAGAGTAGACTGCTCGTATTTTAAAAGCTGCCATGCTGTATCTATATGTCCCCAAAATATCGATGACGGGATCCATGTTACCATAGGGTCGAGCAGATCCTTGGAATTCATCACCATCTTGACCATCATCCGGAAAATAGGGTTCAAGTAGATATACGAAGCAGAAATGAACACAGCATACAAAACCAGTTTAAACAACAGTCCGTTATTGATCTCGCGGCCAAGCACCAAATACCGTATACGCCGCAGCCCCCGCCCGTATCCAACTCTGATGGAAGCCGTCTTGACTCTTTCCAGAATCCGGGTGGTTTTCATAGAGCACTCTCCTTACTTTCGTTTAAGAACACTGTTTTTGTTGAATCTGCTATAGATAAGGACAATAACGCTTAAAAAGACAATAATGATAAGAAAATAAATCCATGCCAAGGCGCTGTTAAAGCCGTACTCCCCCTGGTTTAGCCCGATCAGATTCATAATCGGATTAAACGGATAGGTGAACAGATCCACTACGGTATAGATCAAATTTAGCAAAACGAATGGAGACAGCGCAGGCAGCGTTATTTTCCAAAACATTTCCCACGGAGAAGCGCCGTCGATTCTGGCAGCCTCGTAGGCAGAATTGGATATTGTTTGCCGGCCAGCGAGAAAGATCAAAATTTGCACGCCGGAATACCAGAGCACCAAAACAAACCGGTTGAGCACGGCTTTAACCGAATCGCCCCAAGGGTTGTTGCCAAGCATCATGTCCAAATAACTGCCTAGCTCAAACCGTTCCAAAAAGCCGAGGCTGCCCTCCCCCTGATTCACCAGTTCTGTGAGCACGTAGCCGGAAGAAAATATGACAGGGAGAAAGAAAATAGCTCTGAACAAAAACCGGCCTCGTAAATTCTGGTTGAGAAGAATCGCGATCATCAGTGAAAAAACAATTATAATGGGAATCATGATGAATTCTTCACGAAAGAAAGGGAGCATTTGATCGTAAAGCGCCGAGCTTCCGAACAAAATCTCTTTATAATGCTTCAAGCCGACAAATTCATAGACCATCCGGTTTGGCAGCACCTTCATGTTATGAAAACTCATATATAACGAGAAGCCAAGGGGAAAAACCATAAAAACGGCAAATCCCAGCAGCCATGGCGACATGAACAGAAGCCCTTCCAGCTTGCGCTTCGATTTCGCATTCATTCTTCTGCTCTTTCCCATCTCAGCTTCCCTCCTTTATTACTGCAAAATCCTTTGCTTGTACGGTCACGCCTTCGAAGGCATACGGTGTATCCTTATAATTTACTACGATCCGTTTGCCGCTTGAATACGTCGTTTCATACACGCCATCCGTTATCTTGCGGTGACCGGAAATAAATGCATTCCGTACGTCACCGAGCGCTCCGTTAAATTTCTGATAGGCGGTTACCATCTGCGTCGTCCAGTCCCGGTAGTCGGTGCTGTAATATCCTCTTAGCGAGTAAGTCTCGATCAGACTGCGGGTTGGTGCATAGGTGATAACGAAAGACGGCTCTGCCCCATATTCGATTGCTTTCAAAAAATCGATAATATAATCATCACTTTCGTTAGCATAACCGAACGAATAAGAGATGAGACCATGCATAGCGATCTGGGCAAAAGGAACAGCTTCATCAATGAATAGATCCTTGGAATAATCCGCATTTCCACTACGCATGTGTGAAACATACGGCATTACATAACTGTTGCCATTAGAAACTTGCACTTTACCCAGCACTTCTTTTGTTTCTTGGAAGATTCGTTCCTGTATAAGCCGGGATTCCGTGCGCGTGACTGCATGCTGATCATTATAATCGCTATTGACGATGGCGCCGATGGCTGTCCCAAACTGAAAGCCGTCTGCGTTCAACGACTTCGCTTTTGCCAGATCATTCAAGATGGTTTTCTCCACAAACTTAGGGCTGACGAATGTATTCCTTGTCTGACTGCCCCAGGTGCGGTAGTCGATAACGGCTTGCCCCAAATCCCGCAAACCGTCCCGGCTCTTGCGAAATCCGCCTCTTCCTGTATTGTTGTACGAATAATGCTGTCCATTCAGATAAACCGGGAAGCTTTTGGAATGAGCATAATCAATAAACTCCTTCATTCCCTGGTTGCCGCCGATACCCGAATCAACTGGAAACGGGCCGCCGTATTTGCTGTATCCGCCATTTTGCCAGCCTGTATAAACGATCGAAAGATGGTCGATGCCAAGACCGTTTAGCTCGCTGACTATACTTTTGGCTTCATCCGTCGTCGTGAGCGGCAAGTAAGAATCTGCCAGGAAGCCTCTTTTCGTATCTGCAGCAAGCAAATTCAAGTGCAGTGGTATAGGGCCGTCCAAGCCTTCTGCCGGTTTAACGCCGGCTTCATCTATTAAGTAATTGCGATAATATGCAGCCATATCGGCGTATTGCGGCTCCTTGTTGTCCAAGAAGTAATAACGCGTCCCCATATCGGAGTGAATGCGTTCTTCGCTGTACACTGTTATGCCCCACCATCTTTGCGTATTGGCCGGCTGCACATATTTGAATCTGTACTGGAACTCCTGCGTCACCCAGTTGTACTGGCTAAACGCTTTGGACGGCGCAGCCAGTATATTAGCGTACTCAGCCCCATCGTGTACAATCCCGATCATCGCCTGGCTGCCGGATTTGATGCCATACACTGGCATTTTAATCGGCAGGCGAGTCGACAAGTTGCTATTATAGCTGTATGACCAGTCCTCACCGTAAATTTTGCCTTCATAAAGGCTTGAGCTCGGGGCACGGTCACTGCGGAAACGTATAAGTGCTCCTGAACCGTCTGGAACGAGCAGATAGCCGTCCTGACCGCCGGAAGTTACAGCGCCAAGAAAAGGGTATGGCTGAATAGAAACAAGCCGTGACATTGGATCTTCCTTTTCTGTGCTATCTTTGCCATCTACAAGCCCGCTGTCGATAATTTTCGTTTCGACGTAGTCGTCATACAGACGCACTTCAATTGGAATAACGAAGCCCAGCTCTGGAAGTGAAAACTCAAAGCGGACCCCGTTGTCTAAATGCTCGAAGCGGGTAATGGAACCTCCCTGCTCAATAAAATTCGTTTCTTTGAGCAAATCCTTCCGCACATTGAATTCCACATAGCGGAGAATGAAGGGAGAACGCAGGCGGATGTTCCATGCAGCAGCATTTTCTTTTTCCTGCCAGCCTTCTGGACTTGCGAATGACCTCCAAACATGCCCCGTCCTTTTATCTTTTACGATAAAATGACCGGTTTCCGGGCTTGCACGAAGCTCCAAGTTGCTGTTTTCAGCCGCAAGGCTAAAGGTGCTTTCATCAGGAAAACCATCTTCCGCAGCTTTTCCCGGATCTGCAGGGCTAACTTTGCCCTGCGCAGAATTATTTGACACGACAGGAGATGACAAACCAGATTGTTCCGAATATTCAGAACCTTTTTTCCACGTTTGAATCGACAAATATGCATAAACCAATATACAGAGGATCGAGACGATCATGAACAGCTGAAGACGATTGGCGCGGACAAATCGTATCACATCGATACCTCCTGATAAATCGTTTGAATGAAATTAATAGTTTCTGAAAATAGTCCAGCAATAATAAAGAGAAGCACCCAGAGCATTAACATTGTAAAGGCGGTAAGCAGCACATTGACCACCGCTTCCCAAACGGTATAGTTTTGCAGCGCCTGAATTTTCCAAAAAAATAACAGAGCGCACCAAATATAAATCGCGTATTGGAGAAAGTGATAAATCGGCTCTTCGTTGAGCGTCATGACATTGGAAACCAACGCCAATGGAATCGCGAATAAAACGAAAGGAAATAAAGCATACGCCCCGCCGACAAAAACATCCTTATATCTTGCTTCTCCATGACGGATCGACCCAACCAAATAATTGCATATGACCCAAGAAAGCCAGATTGCCCCTCCCGCGAAAGCAAGCGTTATGCCGCTTCTTTCATTTACGGGATAAGGATTAAATGTGAAACTAGTCAAATAGACATTTCCCAACATGGCCGCTATGCTAAGGAGAAGTATAATGCCAGCGCTCCAATAGCCGCCCATGTTTAGAAAACGTAAATCTACAAAGCCGTCAATAGGGTGACGCATAATCGTAAAGGCGTGTCGCAGCTGATTGATAATCCTATATTTGCGCCAACGGCTCAGATACAAGACTAATCGTCTCCAACCAGGCTTAATCAGCTTTTTTGTTGCCTTAAATAAAACGAACAGTACGACGATCAAGGTCGCAAATAATGAGAAATTTTGTTGAAACCACTCCAGCCGGAGCCGCCAAAACGCTTCGGAATATCCGGTTTCACTGCCTGCCTGCTGATATAATTCCAGTGCGTTTGTAAAATCTTCACTGTAATAAGCGGCATCAGCTAACCCTTTGTAAGCCGGAGAAAAATGTGCATTTATGCGCACGATCTCCTCCCAGTCCTTCACGCTTTCCGCATACTTCCCTTCCTGCATGAGCCTGAAAGCCCGGTATACCGTCTCCCCAAACGTGGTCGGCTTAAAAGCCTGAATCAGGTTCAAGTTATCGTCCAATATGAATAGCTCATTTTGGGAATTAGAGGCAATCGCCACAGGGCTTTGATTGAGCCCTGCGCGAGGCACGCCTACCGATACGGGACCCGCCCAAAAAAATAGCAATTCTCCGTTCGCGTCATATTGGTATATAATATTTTTCGTCTTCTCAATCGCCGTCAAATTGCCAAAACGGTCAACGGTTATATCGGCGAATTGCGGCAGCGGCTTTTGCTGCGGCGGCACCTGTTCCCTCTCAATGACATAATTCATTTCGCCGAAGCTCTTCTTGCCCCACAGGTTATCGCCCCGAATGTTCAGCTTTTTGATCTGCTCTGTTTCCGAGGCGGATACCGAGTACAAATAGCCCTTCTCATCAATATGGATGCTGCTGATCGCAGCAGGCAGCAGTCTTTTTTGACGGCTTAACTGTTCTTTTGTGTAAAAATTTTTTTTAATGCGGTCCATTAAGGATGCCTCTGTCCAGTTTGTTCCGAAAAATCCATAAAAACGGCCCTCCGGATCGAACTGTACGATTCCCTGATAACTTCCCCGAGGAATGACGTAAACAAATCCTCTCCTATCAACTGAAACACCCGAAGGCTCATATGAGAAGGATTCGTCGATAAAACGAGATTGTGGCTTCGCATATTCATGCACGAGCTGCCCCGATGGATCCAGCCGAATCACTCTTTTATTGCCGGTATCGGCAATAAATATATCTCCCTTGTCATCGACGAACACGCCTTGCGGACTGTTCAACGGGCTTTCCGGAACGGTTATAACCCGCATTACATTGCCTTCTGGATCCAAATGAACGATCCGATTATTATCGGTATCCGCAATATACATTTCGTCCTTTGCATCGATAAAAAGATCCTGCGGCCTCTTTAAAGGAGAATAAACCTTCCCCCCGTTGCCGTCGTCAATATAGATATTTTGCGCAATGACCCCGGTTGAGGCATACGCCGGCTGTGTGCTTACAATACGATCATAACTGTCTACCGTATAGGTGTAATAAGGCTCTTCCGCTCCAGCCGTCCTTGGCAGCATTAGGCATCCAACGACGATCAGGACTGTCAGCCATTTTCTTTGCATCTTCCTCACCCTGAACCTCCTGAAAACTTGGCTTATTTGATGCCTGAATGCGCCATCGTAGCAATCACTTTCCGCTGATAGAAGAGGAAAATGAGCAAAGAAGGCAAAAACATGATCAACGATCCTGCGGCCACCGCTCCTTGCCGGGCAACAGCATTGGCCAGATTGGAGGTGAGCGTGCTCAAATAGAACGGCAATGTTTTCATCGAATCATCCTGCATAAACAGATGCGATGTTTCCACATTCGACCATGCCGACTGAAAAGCCAGAATGGTAATCGTGGCCACAGCAGGTTTTACAATAGGCATAACGATGGTCATAAATATGCGAAATTCGCTTGCGCGGTCAATTTTTGCAGACTCCAGCAGCTCGTTTGGCACTTGATCAATAAACTGCTTTAATAAAAAAACGCCGACGGGCATAGCGATTACAGGTAATATATGTGCCCAGTAAGTATTCATAATGCCAAGGCTTTGAACAACGACGTACCTCGGAATCGCGATCGTTTCAGTTGCAAACAGCAAAGATGCGATAATCGTCCCAAAAATAAGCTTCGAGCCTGGAAAACGATGCTTCGATAATGCAAAGGCGCATAACGCCCCGGTTGCGACCATTAATACCGTGGACAACACCGTCACGACGAGACTGTTGAAGATATACCGTGACACTGGGATGAAGGTGCTCTGCGTCATAGAGAACAATTCCAAGAAGTTTTGCAACGTTGCATCCCTTGCGATAAAGGTCGGCGGAAACAGGAACAGCTCATGCAACGGCTTGAACGCATGGTTAAAAATATAGACCAGCGGCAGCAGCATAAATACGGAGAGCAGGGCAAGCAGCAGCATAATGATCCATTGGACACGGCTTGTATTGCGCAATGAGCGGGCCATAATTTTCCCACTATCTTGCAATTGCCTGGCCGCATATTCCATCTTTGAACGCACTATACCCCCTCCTTCGTACCAAATAAATAACCGAACAATTTGCTTAAACCGTACATCATCAATAGAAGAACAACCGCAACAGTGCTGGCATAACCGAGTTCAAAGCGGATAAAGGCATAGTCATCGATATGATTCATCATGAGCTGTCCCGCATAATTAGGTGTCGGATTGCTGCCTGATAATTGCGCCCCTATCCCCCCGGTTTTTAAAGTATGAACAATCGACATAATCGCAGCGAACAGCATTTGCGGCTTCATTGATGGTATCGTAATATACCATAGCTCCTGCAGATTGTTAGAGGTTCCGTCAATTCTTGCCGCCTCGTACAGTTGCTTGTCGACATTCAATATGCCAGCGAGAATTGCCAAAAAACCGATTCCCATACTTGCCCAGATCGCGACGATAATCATGACCGGAAGCAGCCATTTTTCATCGAGCACAAAAAATATCGGCTGGTGGATAATTCCCCATTTCAATAAAAAGCTGTTAATATAACCCGTTCGATCTCCTGTAAACATCACTTGCCATATCACGACCATGGCGATTCCGCCCGTGAGCGAAGGCGCATACATCGCTAGGGCGAAGCTCGTACGGGGCAAACGCGGCAACTGGGCAATCACGGCAGCCAGCAGGAAGGCGCACACATAACCGAGCGGACCGACAAAAAGCGCAAATTTGAATGTGTTAGGCAGCACATGCTGCAGGAAAACGGTGTCCTGCGACAGCAAATTTTGATAATTGCGCCAGCCGACCCATCTCGGAAATTCAATCGTATTAAAGTCAGTAAAACTAAGAAATATGCCGCTAATAACAGGAATCATAATAAAGATAACGAACAAAAGATAAAACGGTGCAATAAAGAGATAGGACAATCGATTCTTCCAAATTTCAATCATCGTTATTCGGATGGAAGAGAATAACCTTGCTCCTATCCCTCTACTTGCAGTCAAGGAAGCCTCATTGGCAGGAGAACGTGTTTGCGAGTTAACGGACATCGATGTCAGCTCCTTTCCACGGCTCGGTAACTTGAGGCAGCTTCTGAGTCTTGAGTACTTTTCCGTTATGATCGATAAAGTCAAATTCAAGCTGCTTTCTGGTCAGCTCGCGATTAATTTCTCTGACTGCCTTTTCCAGCGAAATGCGCGGGTTTTCAAGTGCGGTAGTGCCTCCCCCGCCCGAGATGGCAGAACGGTTCCAAGCGAACGAAAGCTCACGTGTCGTCATATACCCTCCGGGGACGCTTGGTATTTCTTTAATCCATTGCCATTGTTCAAGAATGATCTTCAGATCGTCCTTCTTCCATGGCATTCGCGCAAAAGCACGGACATTGGCAGAATTCCAACGGAAGGTTTCCCCTCTATATTGCTCCAAATTCATACCGAATTCCGTCTGTACTTCGTCGGAAACATACCACTGCAAAAATTGCCATGCCAGTTTCTGCTTGTTCTCCGGCGTATCCTTGAACAGCATCGCCCCGTTGCCGCTTGCTCCCGACCAGCGGACGAGAGAGCCGTCATCTTTCAACGTTCCAGGTACAGGGGCGATTCCCCATTCATTTAAAATTTCCGGGGCGGCAACGAGCAGCTGAATATACATGTTGAAGTCAGCTACGCCGATCGGCATCGTCCCTCTCCTGAACTGGTTATAGAAGCTTTGAACCTGGCGCTCCATCCCATATACGTTGAACATATCCAGCCACTTTCCAAAAGCGTCGAACGCTTCTGGCCTATTTAGTGCAGTGGACATGCCGTCCGGCGAATAAAGCTCGACACCATTCTGGAAGAAAATATAGGAGAAATCGGCAGGGTCAATATAAAAATTGTATTCATTCTGCAACAGTGCCGGCATCATGGCATATACATCATCCCAAGTATCCGGAACATTTAGTCCAAGCTCGCCAAGAATATCTTTTCGGTAAAACAACACTTTAAAGTTCATCGTCTCCGGCACTGCGTAATAGCCGCCGTCATAATAATAGGGCAGCAGCGAGCCTGGATGATAGCTATCCAGCAGTTCCTTTCCTCCGGGCAGCTCAGATACATCAAGCGCGGCATTGCGCAGCGCCAATTGAAACGGCATATCGCCGGGTATGCCCAGGGCAAGGTCAGGCAGTATGCCAGCTGCTTTGCCCAGCACAAGCAGATCACTTGACTGGATCAAATTGACTCTTACCTTGACTCCGTATTCTGGCGTGAATTTCTCATTAGCCAGCTGCTGCAGTTCATCTACATAATCCCTTCCCCACATCATCCATACGTTCAGTTCATCGTCTTGCTGCTTGCTGAACTGATTCTGATCGGAGAATGAATGGTACAGCGACTTCACCGATCCCGACACTTTCTCGAAGAAGTTTGCGCTCATACGTGGAAATGACCCCTTTGCCGGTACGATAAACAGCTTGTCGAGCTGCAGCGGACTTTCCTGCAGTTCAGTAAGCTGGCCTTCCAGCTTTTCTTGCAATATTGCAATGTTATTGTTTCTATAAGGAATTTCATCCGGCCGCTTGAGCAAACTTTCGATATCTTTCGCGCCCGATTTTAGAGCCTGCGAAACGTTGTTAGCAGCTCCGTTGACAGAGATGATCTGCTCGGATAGTTCTGTCAATTGCTGCTGCAGCTTTTTAAGCCGGTCTGTTACGCCAGGAATTTCCTTTTCAACATTCCATACTCGCAGCTTGTCTTCTCGATTGCCTGTTGCAACGCGTATTTCCCAGGCAATGCTCCTTAATTCCGCGCCCATCCGCTCGAGGCTGGCAACCGCAGTCGCATAGGGTTCATAATGTGCTTCCAATGTAATCGAATGCCTTCCTTGGGTTAAATAAAATTCGTATGGTTTATCATCGTCATCCTGCAGAGCAGCTCTGTGCCATCCCCCCTTATAGGGGAACGGATAATGAACCATTTCAGCAAACGGAACCTCGCCGTCTATATAAACTTTTCTAAAAACTGTCGAGTTTTTACGAAAACCTTGATACGCGCGGAAAGCTATTTTGTACAATCCGTCTTCTGGAACATCGAACTCCCAAGTAACCGACTGCCTCCCTTTATTCCAAGAGTTGCCGCCTACTGTGTTGAATATTTTTGATGTTAAAGAATGCGGGGTCGTTAATGGGTCCTTGTCGTACTGAATTTGAATGCTTGACGAGTTTTTGGCATTAAAGTGTTCGGCTTCAATAACGACAGCTTCATTTTGCTGAGCTTCTCCCGTTGGAACTCCCTCTTTCACTTCACTGTAAGCAGGCAGTATCTTCGGCGGGGCGATCTCAATCTCGCGAATAGCGACTGGCTCTCGCAAGGATTCAAGCCGGATCGTATTTTTCCCCTTCTTCAAACGCCATAGCTGCGGCAGCGCGTAGGCCCCGCCGGAATCGGAGAACGGACTTTTTCTCCATTCTCCCATTTCATTAACCAAAGGACGAATCTGGTTTCCGAACTCATCAAACTCGAATGGCTTGTTGTAGAAGCTTCGTGCGAAAGCGATCGAACGGGCTTCGCGAAACGGATACTCACCGTTTATCCGAGTGCCAAATATGACTGGCTGGTTGCTGCCGCCGTCCTTTTCACCAAAAGGATAATATTCAATGGAAAGTTGATATAACCCCTCTTGTTGTACCTCGACCTCGTATTCCACCCAGCCCTTTTGATTCGGCCATAACAGCACATCGCTCTTCCCTTTGTAGTAGCCCGCTTCCAGCTCGGCATCCGATGAGGCTCGGACATACGAAACTGCAGCAATTTTCTGGTCGCCCGATCCTGACGGGATACCTTCTTCCAGCCAGCTCTTCAACGTTTCAGCATAAAAGGGCTCGAGACTGTCACTCGTATATTGAGCCCGCTCCGTCAAATCCTCCAAAACCGATGATGCAGCTTCGGTATCGGCAGCCTGTTCTCCATGTACGGAACTAAGGAGCCCCGGAGCGCCGCTAATTGTGGCGGAAAGCAGAATAATGGATAGCAGGCCTCCGATCAAACGTCTCCTTATTGCCATCGTTTTCCCTCCCGAGTAAGACGAACATGGCGCTTTCGTCCATCGTCAGTCCGTTAATAACAGTTCTGTATCTTTGTGGTAAAATAATGCTTTTGACATATCCACGGCCACAGTCACTTTCATGCCGTCATCGACCTGATAACGGGAGTCCGCCCTCACCACAAAGTATTTATCCATGCCAATGCTGATATGATAATAGCGATCGGAACCGACGAACTCGTTAAAAGCAAGAATACCGGTTACAAGTGAATCAGAATGGGCTTCCAGCATCGCTTCATCAAAGCCGATATATTCGGGCCTGATACCGAGCACGACAGAACGGTCAATGAGGCGGTGCTCCTTTAATTGATAAGCTTGCTTATCGGTCAATCGCAAGGCGAAGCGAGACGTATGGAATTCAAGCCTTCCCTCGTTCTCCATCAGCTTGCCGGTGATGAAGTTCATAGGCGGATTTCCGATGAAATTAGCTACAAATAGGTTGACCGGTTTGTTATAAACGTTCTCCGGCTTATCCGCCTGCTGAATAACGCCCTTGTTCATAACGACGACCCGGTCTCCCATCGTCATCGCTTCGACTTGATCGTGCGTAACATAGATCGTGGTCACTCCGATTTTTTTGTGCAAGCCGATAATCTCCGACCTCATCTGCACGCGCAGTCTGGCATCCAAATTGGACAACGGCTCATCCATCAAAAATGCTTGGGGCGTGCGGACGATAGCCCGGCCAAGTGCAACACGTTGGCGCTGGCCGCCGGAAAGCTCCTGCGGCTTCCGGTTCAAGAAATTTTCAATCTCCAGCACACGAGCCGCTCGCTTTACTGCAAGCTCAATTTCATGCTTCGGCTGCTTGCGCAGGCGCAGACCGAAAGCGATATTTTCGAATACGGTCATATTTGGATACAGTGCATAGTTTTGAAATACCATGGATATATCCCGATCCTTCGGGGGAAAGTCATTGACGATCGTATCACCAATATATATTTCGCCCTCCGATATATCTTCCAGTCCAGCGAGCATGCGCAGCGTCGTCGACTTGCCGCAGCCGGACGGTCCGACAAATACGAGAAACTCTTGATCCTCCACCGCCAGATTGAAATCATTAACGGCCAGCTCCCTATACTTCCCATACCGTTTATAAACATGGTTGAACAATATTCTCGCCAATGTAATCCTCCCTCTTACCGTCCATTCCTTCTAGTTACTGTACTGGGCCATAGCATCCTTCACTTTGCCTGCAGCCTCTTCTTCCCACTCTCTTAGGAATTTAACGATATCCATGTCTGATTGAACGAATTTTTCGATAGCCTCAGCTCTGTCGATGTAAGCATCCCACGGGCTCTTGCGCGGATTGTAAGTCGCGCGGTTTTTGTTAAATATAAAGTTCGCATCCATGTTCTTGCCCTGGAAGCCTGGTACATCAGCTGCCCATTGCTTCACGATTTCCATATCGGAAACAGCTGGAGTCGCATGAGCCGGCCGAATCATTTGAAGCTGGATGTCAGGCGAATAATATTCAGCCAATACGCGGAACGCATCGTCCTGCTTTTGACTGTATTTGTTGATCGTAATTGGCGCATTGCTGCCGACCGGCGTCAAGGTAGGCTGATCTGGCCATACCGGAATCGGTATCATATCCACACTTTTCTTAAGACTTTCGTTTTCTTGCCAATCAGGCGCCAGAAAGTTGTGATTTTGCAAAACCATGGCAGCGCTGCGCTCCATGAACATATCTCTGCCGCGCGCTTCCTTGATTCCAGGAATGCTATATAATCTTTTTAGAAACTCGAAATGCCTTGTGAATGCCGGATCCTTGGTCAGTCTCATTTCACCGGTATCAGGATCAGTCGCATTCGCCGGAAATTCTTCTAATGGCGCATAGGCCATCGTGTCGAATAAGTGCAGTCCAATATAGGTCTTTCCGTCGCGAGTTGTCGTCAATCGTTGTACCAAATCCAGTAGCTCGTCCCACGTCATCGGGGTTTGTGGATCCGGATACGGCTCTCCGAACAAATCGAATACTTCTTTATTGTAATAAAGCGTTTGGCCGCCAAGGCCATCTGGCAAGCCTACCAATCTGCCTTTCGTATCAATCGCGCGAACGTAAGCAAGCGCAAAAGGATTGACGATGCTTTCTTCGAAGTTGTGTTTCTTCATCAACTCTTCAATTGACATAAGCGTGTCCAGTTCTTCAAGCGGCCGCAGCCCATGATTGGCGACTATAATATCTGGTATCGTTTTGGAGGCAAATAATTCCTGCAGCTTTTCCTTTGTTCCATCCACTTGTACCATTCTGACGTCGATTTCGCCCTTCAGCTTTTCTCTGATCCCGCCGAAACGCGCTTCGTATTCCTTCTCCCCCCAAGGCCATGCGATCGTAATGACAACTGGATCCGACGACTTCGGAGAAGCAGTACTTGATGATTCTGGATTTTTAGTCCCCTCCCCTGGTTGATTTTTTCCCGAACAACCCGCCAAAGCTGACAAAACCATGACAAGCACGAAAATAACCAAAACCCCTTTTCTTCTTAATTGCATGTCAAATTCCTCCCTTTTTTTGAATCGAGACATCGCAGGCCCCTTCTAGTAAGCGCTTGCATTTAAATCTTACTAAAATTCATGTAAATGTAGTGTAAATACGATGTAAACAGGGTGTAAGCTTGGAGAGGATTAGAAAACCTTATAATCATGGAGCTTCAGCCATACTGTCAGTCATTGCCATCATTCGAAGTAACCGTTAAGGGAAGGCGGATATTGAACGTCGAGCCCTTGCCCAGCTCGCTTTCTACCGATATCGTACCACCATGAGCTTCCACAAGCGCCTTTGCTATGCTGAGGCCAACCCCGAGCCCTCCGCTATCGCGTGAGCGGGATTTATCCGTACGGTAAAACCGATTAAAAATGAGCGGAATATCCTGCTCCGATATGCCTATACCATTATCTGAACAATATATCAGTGCTTCCTTAGCATTAGATGACATACCGATCTCGATCATTCCTCCAGCAGCTGTATATTTAATCGCATTTGAAATGATATTTAGCAGCACCTGAGTAATTCGATCCTGATCAACATCGGCATAACAGGGTACAAAGGGAGAGTTAAACTTCAAAGTAATTCCTTTTTCATTTGCAAAAAATAAAAAACCTTCGTATGCGGACTTGGCAACTTGTTCAAGATCAATTCGTTCAATATTCAGCTTAAAACGCGCGCCTTCTGCTTCACTTAGTTTTCCAACATCTGCGACAAGACGGGCAAGGCGATCGATTTGTGAATAGATTCTCTGGATGTGTGCTTCTGTAAGCGGGTAGATGCCGTCGATCATCGCTTCAAGTTCAGAAAGAACTGTCGTAAGAGGCGTTCGCAATTCATGAGACAAATCCTGCAGCATTTGCCTGCGCCACGTTTCCTGGCGATTGAACTCCATCAACAATCCGTTAACCGATTGAGAGATGAGGGCTGTTTCCCTGGAGCCTTTTTCCGGAAGCGTGATGTCCCGGTAGCCTTCAGCCACTTTTTCAGCAAACCTGCTGCTTATCCGAATCGGGCGAGCTAAGTTCAGCGCAAGTAAATAACACAAAACACCTGTCACAACTATAAGAGCCGTCACACCGAATTTCAGCCAGATTTGCACATCCCGGTCAAGCTCCTTAAAATACGGCATAAAATGACTGCTGCTATACTCATACACCAGGCTCAAATAACCTATTAACTCGCCATTCACAATATAGGGAACTTCAATCGCTGCAGTATCGTTTGTTGGCGTCAACGCCCCTTTCTCGGCCGAATCGTACCATATCTCATTATGATCAGGAGCAGTAAATCGGAGTGCAACGGAGTAGAGCCTGGACACATTATCAAGCCAAGATTTATCTTCATCTGAAAAAGGACCTTCCTTAATTTGCGGTTTCATCATATAAGCAACTTTGTGGATTTGATCATTCATATACTGATCTTTACTATGATGCAGCATCCGTTCCCATCCTATTGAAAACAGAAAATATATAAATATTAAAAGTACAATAAATAGGCTAAACATAGTGCAAAAAAGAATTAAGTGTGTTTTTAATCGGAATCTTGATTTCATTGCTGCCCCTCATCCACATGGAAATTAAATCTGTATCCTTCTCCTACCTTCGTCGTAATATAGGCTGGCGTTCTTGGATCTTCTTCTATTTTCCTGCGAATGTTTTTAATATGCATGTCCACTGTTCGCCCGTCGCCGATAAACCGATAGCCTAGAACTTCGTAAGATAAATCACTTCTTGAGTAAATTTTGCCTGGTCTTTTAATAAGCACACTCAATATTTTGAATTCAGTTGAGGTCAAGTTTGCCGGCTTGCCATTCACTAAGATTTCTTTTGTTTCGAAATTGACAAGCATTTTCCCATTGTTGAATGTGACCAGCACATCATTGGCAGCACTTAGCATATTCATTCGGCGCTGCAGCGCATATATGCGCGCGACGACCTCCTTCATACGAAATGGCTTCGTTATATAATCGTCGGCACCCAAATTCAGTCCGTGGATCGTATCCTTTTCTTCCGCCTTCGAAGTAAGCATAATGATCGGAACATTGGATTCCTTCCGGATGGCACGACATACTTCTTCCCCAGACCAGCCTGGGAGCATCAGATCGAGAATAATCAGGTCAAATTTCTGCATGGCGTTCATGCGAGCCGCTTCGGCACCATCATTGCACAGTTCCACTTCCCAGCCCTCATTCAAAAAGTAAGATTTCAGAACATTACAGATTGCCGATTCGTCTTCAACGATCAGAATATTCATACAATTCCCCCCCGTTTAAACTGATTAAGTTTGCAAGTTTGCTCGTTTTTTGTCCGAAATTGTAGCCCCCT
This sequence comes from Paenibacillus sp. IITD108, assembly GCF_036541265.1. Lineage (NCBI taxonomy): Bacteria > Bacillati > Bacillota > Bacilli > Caryophanales > Paenibacillaceae > Paenibacillus > Paenibacillus sp. IITD108. Next base: position 29,915 of record NZ_JAZHCT010000027.1, read on the forward strand.
CCATATTCAACATAATATACCATCGGTTTTTGCACAAGTCTCTTGTTGTTCCAGAACCTTTGCAGCCCATCTCCTCAACCATGGTGCTCTCTTCCGAAGTCAAAAAAATCCTCCTCGCAATGTTCTGAGGAAGATTATCTCATGTCATGTCTTGTCATAGACTTAGAAGTATAATACAGCCCAGCCTCACAGCCACCTGTGAAGCTGGGCTATTCCGGTGAATGATCTCTAAAGCTGTATGCTCTATTGCTTAAATAGTAGCTGAATATAGTTATCTGCATCCCAGAAGCCGCCGATTCTGCCGAGTAAGGAATACTCGTTGCCTCCACTATTGACTTCTACGCCGAATTTGGCTAAGATCAAGCCCTTCTCCTGAATCGCTTGCTGCAAATCGCCATCCATTACGATTTCGAGTTCAAACTCCCATTTGCCATCGGCTACACCTATTGTGTTAAGCGTAGTATTGGTTTTTGCAGCAGTATTGTCAAATACATTCTTAGCATTCATTCCATAATGCTTCGTCATCGCGATAGTATCTTCATCGTCCTTACCTAGCCTTGGCGTCAAGAATACCTCAAACACATCATCATTCCACCAGTCAGCCGAATCCTTCGGACGATCGGCAAACATTTTCTCTGGAACACTAATGGCACCGCGTATAAACAATTTGCTATTGCCATCCCAGGCTAGCGCAACCTCATGCTTATATTTTAAATCAGCACCAGATGTGTCCTTCTCGATAGAATAGCTTGTAATCCCCTTCCAATCATCCAACTGACCGTCCAATGTAATGGCTGCTGACTCAACTTCAAGACGCTCCTTGATTTCGAGAAACTTGCTCGCATTTAAAGCAGGCAGTTTCTCCTCCTCAGATGAAGCAGGTTCTTGTGTGGGTTCTTGTGTGGGTTCTTGTGTGGGTTCTTGTGTAGGCGCTGGTTCAGGATCTGCCATCGTCGTTTCCGGCTGCGCCGTCGCTTCTTTTTCTACCTTATCCTTTCCGCTGCAGCCTGCCAATACTAATGTTCCGATAAGAAGCATTACCCATACTACATTCAATAATCTTTTCATGACCTCTACCCTCTCTACACATAATAAATGAAAAAATGTAAACCTTATTCCTCCCCGTTTAAATAGAGACATCGTCGCCAGTCTTTTTGGTAAGCGCTTGCATTACAAATATTACATTTTTCTTTGTAAATGTAGTGTAAATTCGATGTAAACATAGTGTAAAGCCAGCCCTTATTCAACCATTGTGCTAGTAGAAAAGCAATCGCCCCTGTGGGTTTATTTCGTAAACCTGAACCAGTCAAAACAAATGCCGGAACCAATGGGCGAATCATTAGTGACTATCCTGAAGTTATTGATCCCTTCCGTTAATTTGATCCATGTTGAAACAGTTGTAAAATGACTATCTCCTCCCGTATCCGGCACTTCTATTAACGTACTGTCACCTTCAACTTCAAATGCAAATTGCTGCTGCTTGCTGGCAGACAGGTTGAATTCAAAAAAATAATAACCAGTGTATGGAACGTAGATGTTTTCGTATCTTATATAATCGTTCTTGTGAAGAGAACATGCGGCAGTGATAGATCGCTCGCCATCCAGATAGGTTTCCGTAATTACTCCAGTATTTGGCCCATCCCATTCCTCTTCCTTGTCCACATTCCATTGCATCGTGTAATGCTCGGCTTCTATCGTTTTGGTAAACGGCCCCTGATAACTCCATTTCATCCAGTTCCAGATCACATCCGATTCCACATCCGTCCACAGCACTTTAAAGGAATGGGTTCCTGCGGGCAAATTCACGATATAGCCCTGACTTGCCATGCGCTTCGTACCGCCAGAATCATACAAGCTCAATTCTCCTGAAACATCGACCTCATTCACAAGCAATTTAAACCTTTGCACGGGAGAGCCAGCTGGTGTTGCATATCTCATTTGCAATAGATACGGTCCGCTTTCCGGAACATGGATATTATCGTACTGCAACCAATCTCCTGTATCGATGACGGATACGCCTGCGGTACCATCATTGTCAATAAATTTGGTTGCATGGAGCGATACGTCTGACGAGTGATCAGGACTCTCCGCCTGAATTGTAAAATCATACGGATGCTGTAACGTAAAGCGCATCCAGTTTACATACAATTTATCAGCCGATTCATTGACGATTTTGAATGTGTGTCGTCCAGCCGTAAGATTGATTGGCCTTTCCATCGTCCGAAATTTTAGTTCTCCTCCAGCATCAGGAGTTTTCATCGATCCCGTTGCGTCTACTCCATCGATTTCCAGTCTGAACTTATTCGCTTCCTTGGCCGATACCCTGAATTCAACGGTATACATACCGCTCATTGGTACGTCGATGTTATCGTACTCCGCCCATTCTCCCTTATGCTCCATGTACAATGCATCATATCCGCCATCTGGCGTGTAATAAACGCCATACGCTCCATCAGAACCCGTATAATCCTGAGCATCAATACTAAACTGGGCTCTTGGCTCCGGTGCAGTGTATGAATTTGCAGTTGAAGCTACCGTTATTGCTCCGATTTTGTACATTTTCTCGGTTTCATCGGGCATAGGCAACCGAATTGTTGGATTTCCTGAAGAATCAACCATGGCGATTTGAAGATCATACGTTCCGAATTGGGAGATCGGGCGGCAAGGTAAACGAAGTATTGACATCGTAAAAATCGCCCTTAAACCATTTCCGCTGATCAAAGCTGTAGTCTGTCCCGCTCCATATGATGCTTCCGGTAGACTGATCCGTAAAATATACTTTCAGCGGGTACTGCTTTGGACTAAATCCGACGCCATTATTGGTCCAGGTTTGGGATAACGTAAAGTCTCCTCCTGGTTGAACCTTCGTATTATACGTTGCTTTTGCCAACAGGAAACGGTAGCCGACATACCTGCCTAACGTTGTAAACCATTCGCCATAAGCATTTTTCATAGCATCCCAATCATGAAATGAGACATTGTTGAGTGCTTGCAGATTGGCGCGATAGTCCTCCAATGCGTTCTGGACCACTTTCCGGGGGTTATTGAGCATAAGTATACTGTTATTCCAGTTGGATCCCTCTGCCACCTGAATATGGTCGCGTCGTGTTTTTTTATTCACCCATTGTGTTTGAGTCTTCTTCGAATACCCGGTCCACTTTCCTTCGCTGGTCACAGTATCCGAGCGGAAGCCCCAAAAGGGATTAGCCGCGGCATAATCGAACGCGAATGCTGAATAACGCTTCACTTGTGTATCAGCGTCTGGATCATCGCGGTTCACGGCTGCGCCTGCATTTTGCATCATGACCATAGTTTTATTAAAAGCATTCTTATAGATATCGATGATCTGGCGTAATGTCCTCGTTCTTGTTTCTGCATCGGGCCATGGGAATTGCTGGCCATCGAGCCATCCTGACCACTCGCCAAACAACGAAAATGCCCGCAAATCCACCCAGGCGATACCTGGATGCCCATCGTAACGATCGGCGAATGAGCTAATGGCTTCCTCCAATTCGCTTAAATAAATAGGATCGTAGTATATTGGTTGCTTGGCAGAAAATATACCCTCACCGTATGGCGCCATCCGATAAGAGCAATTTTTAACATCAAACAGCCAAGCGGGCGGATATTCAAACGGAAAACCTGAGTCGGCCGACGCCGGTGCTTCAGACATCAACAGTTGGATTTCAGCCGTCTTTCCCTGTTCGTGAATTTTATCCAGAAACTGATCGATCCTTTTCCAATCCCATTCATTATCGTTCGGCTCGAAATCCGACCACGTTATCAGAACACGAACAATATCCGCATCCTCCGGAATCGACCTCACCCCATGAATTAAATCCGTAACGGCAGGATCGTTTGTAAACTTGTACCCTACCGTATTGATATCGAATGCAATCCCCCTATAAGGATTACCATGAAGCACCTCGTGCGTATCGGTAAAGTAAACGGTAGTCTTATTCAGATCCGCTTGGTCGAAGAGAATAAACATTTTTCCCCAGTCATTGTCATCTTGCTGGTCCATCGGATTTATTTTTGTTTGATCGGAACGGATAAAAATACTTGCCCAGACAATGACAGTCAGACAAGCCGCAAAAAATACAACCAAATACACTTTTTTCACAAGCATTCATCACCCTTCCAAATAAACTTACAATGGCAAGCGCTCCCTTCAATTTTAAAAAATATAGTGTAAATACAGTGTGATTTTCCTGCGAAGTTAAAAAAGCCCCCAGGTCAACAAACGTCCCAGAGGCTCGTACACCTACTACTCTACTAAACCTGACCGCTCAATACTTTCCGTAAAATATTTCTGCCCGAATATAAAGAGGATCAACAGCGGCAGTATAAGCATTAACACGCCCGCCTGCACCTGAATCGAATTTTCAACGGGATTGGAAACCCCGTTCAAATCCTGAATTTTGGCGGGTAAACTGGCGAGCACCATCGACAACGTTACTTTCGAGCTCAGCAGCATGCCCGAAAAATAATAATCGTTCCAGTGCCAAACGATTGAAAATAAAAACACGGTTACGATCGACGTCACCGCATTGGGCAGCATTACTTTGAAATAGCAGCGGAAGGGGCCGCACCCATCAATAAGTGCCGCATCCTCCAGCCCATTTGGCAAACCGCGAAAAAATTGCCGGAAAATATAAATGAACAATCCCGAGCGAATGCCTACTCCCAGCAACGATGGCAAATAATAGATCCACCCCGTATTCGTCAAAGCAATCGTGGGCTTATTGCCAGTAAACCATGCGATTACTTCGGATAAACCGAAAAAATCAAAATAGCGATACTGAGTATAAAGAGGCAATATAATCGTTTGTGTCGGAACGATGATCGTAAATAAAACCATTATAAAAAACACGTTTTTAAATTTAAAATTGAAACGGGCAAAGCCGTAGCCGACTAAAGCGCAAGTGAAAACCTGCAAAACCGCGCTAACTAATGTGAACATGGCCGTATTTGCAAAAACAACTGGAAAATCAATGGCATGATATGTTCTGATCAAATTGTTTATTGTTAATTCACTCGGAATCCATACAATACTCGGGTCATAGTAATCCTTGGCGTTGCGAAATACTGTGCTCGCCATATAAATTAGCGGATACAAAATAATAAAGCTCATTCCGATCAGCAGCACTGTGCGCAGCAGCCATTGGGCAATTTTTCCCGTTTGCCGCAAATATCCTTTTAACGTCACCTTCTCCGTCCCCCGATCTCTATTTTTCGATATAAAACACTCTTCTTGATATAAGCGCCGTCACAACGCCGATTACGATTAGAACGAGTAAAAAATAGACCAAGCCAAGTGTAGATACCGTTTCGTAGTGCATACCGGCTACCAGATTAAATATTTTTTTCATCACCGGATTTTCAAAGTCTGTAAAAGTATCGATTATACTATAGACAGCCACTACTAGAATAAAAGGAGACACCAAGGGAAACGTAATTTTCCAAAAAGCTTCCCACTTCGTCGCACCCTCCAAGCTCGAAGCTTCATACAAATATCCAGGGATCGATTGCAATGCCGCTAGAAACAGTAAAATTTGCACGCCCGATTTCCAGATCAGCTCATAAATCCCATTCACAATGCCCATGAAATAAGAAACCAGTTGCACGTTGAAGCCTGATTGTATAAGCATTTGCATAAGCTCTGAGCTTTGAAACAAATCCGCTCCTTGATTACTGCCCTGCATCGATTGCGCCAGCACATCGTATTTGAGCAAATAAATAACGACTCCAGAAGAAATAATGATGGGCAGAGCAAATATCGCCCGGGCCAGCACTCTTCCTCTAAATTTTTGATTAAGAATAACTGCAACAAATAAACTTAGCACAACGATGATCGAAACCTGATAAACCATATCGCCCAGCGATGAAAAGATTAGCCTGACATTATCGGGATCCTCCAAAAACGTTTTCCTGTAATTTTGCATCCCAATAAATGTAGTCTTCATCCCTTCGCCGCTAATTTGTATCGTAGAAAATGAAAACCATATCGTTTTAATAAACGGCATAAGAAAAAAATAGATGAATCCGATCAGCCACGGCAAAATAAAAATAAAACCGGCCCAAGCCCTTCGCTGCTCAATCGTCGCTGCCACTTTTAACAGTTTCATTTTTTGTCAGCCCCATCCACTACTAAATAGCCTCTTGCTTCAACGGTTTTGCCTTCCACAGCAGCGTTAACCTCGTTGTAATTCACAATAATTCGTATGCCGTTTTCGTACTCTGTCTCATAAACGCCTTGGCGCAGCTGACTGTGTCCGGTTATTCGCTTATCCGCAACCTTGTACAAAGCCTGAAATAGCTTCTTGTACGAGCTGATGGCTGAATCTATCCAATCCTGATAGCGGATACTGTACAAATGACTGTAAGGCGTCCCCTTTAGCAGCGATGCCGCTGCGTACATCCAAGAGTACTGCAAGCTGCTTCCCGTTTCGACTGCCTTTAGCAGCATCGTTTCCGGGTCACTGCTTACATTAACCGCCGGGATAGAATAGGGAATAATTCCATGCAACACCATTTGATAGAACGGAACACTTTCGTCCTCAATATCAAAGCGGCTGGATTCTATCGGAAGCTGAGCCGCATGTGAAGCAAAGGGGAGCGCATAACCGTTTGGCTGCTGCAGCAGGATAGAATACTCCTTATCCTTAAAGCCTTCAAAAACATCTTTCCATATATTAACGGCTGCTCCTCGATCCACACCGCCTTTGCGATAATCGGAGTAAATTTGACTTCCGAGCTCGTTTAACGCCAGCTGAGGAAAAGAAAACTGCGCGTAAGACTTCATAAACTTACGAATAGCTTCCGGCATTTTTAGCGGCGATAACAAATATTGCGGCTTCACCTTGCTGTCAATTTGGTATGTGCTGCGTAAAAAAGCATACTGCGGAGCTGCGAGCTTCGTAACCGCGCTTGCAACATCCGAGCGGCTGGAAAAGCCGTTGCCGCTAGAGCGAAAATACATCATGTCGACGGCAGGATAAAAGGTGATTCGCTGCCGGTCCATATAGGATAGCAGCCGCTTAAAGCCTGCTTCCCCTCCCAGTTTGGAAATCGCCTTGACTGATGCAGGAAGCTTGTTATTGGTCAGCCCTTCATTGGCCCATCCTTTATACTGCAGCACAATATGCTCAATATCAGCCTCCAGCAATTGCTCCGTTATTTTTTCAGCCTGGGCATAGGTCGTTAATGCTTCCATGCTTGTAAACGGCAACCCGAGAAATGTTTTTTGCTTGGCTGCTGCACCATACAGATCCAAAAATAATGGGACCTGCCCTGCCATTGCTGTTTTACGCAATCCTTTCTCCTCTATTAAATACTGCTGGTAACGGCTTGCCATACCACTGTAATTACTATCATCCCCGGTCAAAAAATAAAAATGAAGCGATACTCTTTCCAATTGAGACGCCGTATTCGCAAGCAGTCTGACATCCTTCGCAGCCCAGGTCCGGCTCAGCAGCTTAACTGTATCCAACTGCCTATAAGTAAATTCGCTGTACACTTGATTATATGAAGTGCCTGTACCGCTTACCGATGCGCGTATCGTGCCTAACGCATCTCCCTGATCAACGACGGCAATAAAAGCCTGGCTGCCGTTTTTCAATCCGAAAACGGGCAAGCTCGCTCTTTGCCTTGAAATAATTTCCTGTGTTTGAGTCAGCACATTATCATTATCATAAATTTTTTGCCTGTACGTTTCGTAGCCCGCCTTGCCGTTGTTGAAGTTGATTAATGCGCCTGACCCGTCCGGCACCAGCATATAACCGCTGTCAGCAGTGCTTCCCGCGCCAAAGTATGGCAGGAATCCAATCAGCGTAATCATGCTCTCCGGGTCTTGCTCTTCAATTTCTGAAATGACAATATCCGCTATTAAATGGTCGTTTTCCAGCGTATACTCGACCGGGATCGTAAACTTCTGTTTTGGAAAATGATAGACAGCCTTAAAGCCTCTCTTCGTCTTCTCGATCGCTGCTCCTTTTTCGTTCGTGCTGGAGACGAAATTGTTGACCGTGGAGGCATCTCCCTTGCTGGTCGCATACGTAACTAGCAGCTGCGAGCTCAACTGCATTTTTTGCACGCCTTTGGCAAGCTCATCCTCATCCTTCTTCTCCGGATTGCTCCACCAGCGCTCGCCTGACCGTTTATTCTCTACAACGAACTGCCCGTCTGCAGCATTCATATAGAGGATCAGATTGTTGTTCTCGGCAGCAGGCTCAAAGCCTTTGCCTGCCAAAGCATCCGGGCTGGCTTCCACATTTCCTGCAAAGCAATTCGCTGCAAACAGGGCTGACATCATTACAAATACGGCTATGAACATTCGAACACGGTTCATATAATAACCTCCTTTCCTCGCAGCTAAAGTCGGAACAGCAATTCTTTGTATATGGTATCTGCGAATGCGTAAATCTGTTGAATCACTCCAAAAACTAATACGCCTAAAAATAAAATAAATGACATTCCGGCAACGCTGAACAGAGACGAGGCCAATGTTTTATTGAGTGTGTATTCATGAACTGTACTCATTCCGATTAGCAGCAATGCAAGAGACCAAATATAGGCGACTATCATTAAATATTCGATAAACATACCTTCATCTTTCGTCAAAACGTTGGTTGCGATAATCGAGATTAAGGTTGCTGCAATAATAGGCGTGAGCGCATACGAGCTGTAAATCCAAATTTCTTTGGCCTTGCCCTTGCCGTCCAGCAATGTGCATAATGCCCAATTTGCCGTTACCCACAGCACAAACAAACCTACGGTGCGTGTAAAAATGAGCAGCACATTTAATTGCTCCGCACCTGACGGATTAAAGATAAACCCGCTCCATTGCTGCGCTGCAGCCGTTACTAGAAACCAGGCGGCTATTAAAATGATAGAAACCGGAAGCGACGCTTTCTTGTTCCAGGCAAGCTCCTCAAACCCTTTGACAGGATGGAGAACAATATAAAACGGATAGGCAGCTGCTCCCGGCTCGCGCTCGCTCTTCCCAAGCGCTGCCCTTTGTTTGCGCTTATAATTGGTAAATCCAATGGCAGCCAGCAATAAGCCGATTAAAAGCATAACCAGCAAGGCATTATGGCGCAGAGCCTGCTTGCGGTAACCTTTATAGGCGTCGGAATAGCCATCCATATCGTATCCCCATTTGTAGTACTTCATCGCCTCTTTATACTGCTCTGAGCTATATAGTGCTTTTCCAATTCCCGTGTAAGCCAGCTCTAAATTTCCATTGCGCTTAAGCACTTCGCGCCATAATTCAACAGCTTCCGCATACTGTCCGTCATCGTAACGCTTAACCGCTTCTCTGACATAATGGCCGTAAGAGGTTTGTTTATAGACGGTTAAATTATTTTTGGCTGAATCAACGATAAGCAGCGACTCATTCAAGCCGGCAATTGCTGACGGCGTTTTGAAGCCTCCAGTCTGAGTGCCTAAGCCTCCTTCAATAAACAACAAGTTTCCACTCATGTCATATTGAAAAATTCTTCCCTTTTGCTGATCCAATGAGCTAATAAAGCCTTCATCATCTACAAAAATATCCACGAAGGAAGTCGCCAGATTTTTACCGCCCTCCCATACGGTCTCGAAATCACCGAAGGAACTGGCACGCATCGTATTATTACCGCTAGGGTTAATTTTTTTAATTTGATTGGACATCGATTGCAAATTGCTGATGACGGTAAAAACAAAGTTTTTTTGATCAATATCAAAATTGGCATACTCTATCGGAACATAGCGGGCCATTTTTGAGCGCTGCGTCCGGTTAAGCAGCTTCTTCCAAAAATAATCCTGCAGCATCGATAAGGAAGGCTCAATCCGGCTGCTTCCATAAAAGCCAATAAACCGGCCCTTCACATCGAATGTCAGTGCGCCTTGATAAATTCCCCGGCTTAACACATATATAGTTCCAGATTGATCCACAACCAGTTTAGCAGGCTTGAAATCTGTACTTTCCGAGAGCAGCTCGGAATCAGGCTTTCCAATTTCCTGCAGCAGCCGCCCTGCTTCGTCTATCACCAAAACACGCCTGTTGTCCGTGTCCGCTACATAGATTTTGCCTTCAGCTCCTACAAAAAGCCCGCCGGGATTGTTAAACTGCTCCTGCTGCTCTCCTTTTTGAACATGGTCAATGATATGTTTAACTTCCAGCTTATCGTTAAGCACGATAATCCGGTTATTGCCGGAGTCCAAAACGTAGATTTGCTTACGCTCATCCACAAATACATCTTGCGGATTGCTCCAATTTCCTGTCCCCAGCTGCTCCCCCGTATAGGCAGCCTCCGGCAAATAACCGCTGGGCGCTGGAACGGATTCATTCTGCGCATTATAGCTGTACGCTTTGTAGGGCGCTTCTTTAAAATCGCTTGCCCAAATCGTTGCCGGCTGCATAAATATTGCAGCAGCTAGTATCAAAATGAACCAACACTTGAATTTTTGCATGTTATCCGTCATTTTTTTGCTCTCCCCGAATGCCATAAGTAACTATTCTTTAATACCGGAATGGACCATCGTCTCAATGACGCTCTTTTGAGTAAGCAGAAAAATAACAATCGGCGGGGTCATCAGGAACAGGCTGCCAGCCATAGCCGCTCCGGTTCTGGCAATTCCCCCTGATACAATTTGACTGATGGCCGCCGGCATCGTTTTTAATTCCTCATCAAAAATGACACCGATCCCCTGCTGATTCCAAATCGCTTGAAAAGAAAAAATAACAAGCGTAAGCCATGCCGGCTTGACAGCAGGCATTACTATTTTCCAAAAAATCGCGTATTGGCTGGCACCGTCAATTCTCGCCGCCTCAATTAAGGAGTCCGGTATTTGCGTCATAAACTGCTTCATCAAAAACAAACCCAGCGGGACAGCCAAATTAGGCAAAATATAAGCCCAATAGGTGTTCAAAATATTCAGCTTGGAAATGATGATGAAGTTAGGGATATCCAGCACGGTGGCATTAAACAGCAGTGTCATAACGACAATCGGAAACAGCCATTTGAAGCTGAGATTGTATTTGGCAAGCGGGTAAGCAGCCAAGGAGCAAATGATAACACTGCCGCCTGTCGTCACGATACATATAAACAAACTGTTAAAGATGTATCTGCTGAACGGGACCCATAAATTACCCGCCAGCTTAAACAGCATCGAAAAATTGCCTAAGGTCGGATGCTCCACAAAAAATCTTGGCGGAAACAAAAATAATTCATTGATCGGCTTAAAAGCATTAACTATAGCAAATACGAGAGGCAGCACCATAAATGAGCCAAATGCGGCCAATAACATAAAAATAAAAAACGTTCCGATTCGGCTGCGGTTCGATTTAATCCGAGACCTTCTTAGTTTAATTTCCAACATATCGCAGCATCCGTTCTATCAGATTTTTCACTACCAGCATCACAATGAACAAGATGACGGCAATAGCTGAGGCATAGCCCATCTCATACCGTATCGTTCCAAAATCCAGCATATGGAGAACGATAGTATGGGCAGAATAGTTCGTGCTTGGAAAGCCGGCTAATGACATCGAGATCGTGCTTACAGAGAACGATGCAGCAATTTGCATAATCGCTCCAAATAACAGCTGCGGCTTCATAGATGGAAACGTTATATACCACAGCTCTTGCCAGCGGTTGCGAACACCGTCAATCGCGCCCGCTTCATACAGCGTACGGTCAACGGATTGTAGCCCGGCTATGAAGGCCAAAAAACTTGTCCCAAGGCTCATCCATAATTGGATAATAATTATGATCGTCAGATTGTAGCGCGGGTCGATTAACCACTGAATCGGCTGATGGATCAAGCCAAGCTTGAGCAAATTGCCATTAATTAAGCCATACGTATCTCCGCTGAATATAAATTGCCATATAAAAAATACATTGCCTGTAAGCGCCGGCGCATAAAATACAAGCGTAACAAAGGAACGAACCTTCGGACGCAATTCGTTAATGAGCCATGCGAATACAAAACACATCATATAGCTGATTGGCCCGGTTATAATCGCGAACTGCATCGTATTTTTAAATGCGATTAAAAATACGTCGTCGTCGAGAAATAACCGGACATAATTATCAATACCGCGCCACTTTGGAAATTGCAGCATATTGTAATCCGTAAAGCTTAGAACTGCCGATGACAATACCGGCAATATGACAAAAAGGAAAAATAAAATGGTAAATGGCAGCAGCATGATGTACAGCTCTTTATGCTGCTTGAGCTCTTTTATAAACCGCAGCTGATTATGCCGCCTGAGCTCCTTTGCCATATTCGGTCTACGTTTTTGCTTCACTGCTTGCAATAACGCTCACTCCAGTCCAAACTCGTCTCGTTTTCGGATAATTTCCGCATCGGCTTCCCTCATTCGTTTGTTGAACGATTCACGCGCATTTTGCCCATTGATGACAACTTCACGAAATGCATTATCCAAGCTTCTTACCGTGTAATATCCACCGGGAACCTCACGTATTTCCCGCACTTGCTCCCACTGCTCCATCAGGTTTTCCAGCTCATTTCTGCTCCAAGGCAGCCGCTGAAATGCTTCCACGTTAGCAACCGGCTGCCGAGCGGCAGCTCCCATAAGCGCTTCCAGCTCCTTGGCGTAACGCTCCTGAACCTCTTTACTCGTCCACCATTTTAGAAATTCCCAGCTTGCTTCCTTATGCTTGCTATGGTTATATATAACGGCCGCTGTCCCTGAACCGCCCGCTGCATGATCAATTGTGCCGTCCTCCCGCTTCGTTCCCGGAATTTTGGTCATTGCCCATAAATTACGAATTTCCGGGGCTGCCGCAACTATACGGTTGTATTCGCTATATGGTGCAATCGCAAGCGGCATTTCGCCTGTACGAAATCGGTTATAAAAATCGTAAGATATCGGAAAGCTGTACTCCGCATAAAAATCGGTCCATTGCTTGAAGGCAGCAAGCGCACCGGCATTATCGCGCAGTCCTGTCCCCTCGCCCTCGTAAAAATCTTCTTGCTGCTGAAACAGCAAGGAAGAAAACAGATGGCGCGTTCCCATTCCTTGATCGACGGCCTCCCACGCATCTGCTGACGTATAAGGCATGCCGATTTGCATATTATTTCGTTGAATGACTGGCGCAATTGCGTACACATCATCCCATGTTTGCGGCGGGTCCACTTCGAGCGCTTCAAATATATCTTTGCGGTAAAACATCATATAGAAGGTTTCTGTATCTGGAAGTCCATATACACCGTTGTTATACGTATATGGAACAGTAGCATCCTTCATAAATCGCTCTTTCACCTCTGCAAAGTCGTCAAATCTAGACAAATCCGTCAGTGCGCCGCGCATTGCCAAGTTAACCGGCTGGCCTCTTCCCAGCATAATGGAGGCATCCGGCCCATCCTTGGCCAGCACAGCTTGAATGCTCGACGCTTGCACAAGCTTTACCTTTACTTGAATATTGGTTTGCGGTGTAAACATATCATTGATCATCGTATTCAACACCTGCGCCTGATCACGCCCCCAGCCAAGCCATAGTGTAATCGTCTCTCCAGCCGTACCGTCTTCATTCGATAAGCTGTAATCATTTACAAAGGAGTTAAAAAATGATTTGATCTCAAACGCAGCAGACTGGAAAAAACCTGGTTTGACCTTTGGCGCTTTTGCCTGGGCAGGCATAACGACGATATAATCAAGGTCGAGCGGCTGCATTCTTATGTCCAGCATCCATTGTGAAGCCGCGCTTATGTTGGATTTGAAATGTTCAAGCCGCTGAGGTATCGTATCCGGATTAGCGGCCATCGCAGACAGCTGCTCTGCAAATGAGCTCAGCAGCGCTGCCTCGCTGCCCTTTTGCCCCAATAATTGCTCGATATGAGCAGCCTCAGCATCCAAAGTGACTGCCGCATTCTCCAACGCTTCGAACAAGCCTGGAATTTCTTTATCAAGCGTATAATCGCGGTACATATCAGGCTGCGTGCTCGTAATCATCATTATTTTTCGATAGATTTCGTTCAAATCGTAGACAACCGCCTCCATACGGCGAATCGTAGACGTAACCTCGCCGAGCACTACCTCGAGCCCAATCTCATGCGTCCCTTTTGACAAATAAAATAAATACGGCTCCCCCTTCTCATCACCAGGCACATTCATTTTCCATTCCGTACCGTAAGGGAAGCGAATCGCCGCTGCTTCTTGAAACGGAATTTCTCCATCAATCGTCAGCGCCCGGTTTATAAAGAAGCCCCTTACATAGCTTTGCTGATACTTAAAGCCAAGCTTATACAGACCGCTCTCGGGCACATCAACTTGCCATCTGACCCATTGCCTCGGCAATGACCAGTTTTGCTGTCCGATTATATTCAGCTTGATTTTGGATATATCCATCGGCTCTGTCAGCGGGCTGGAACGATCATAGGCCGGTCTCAGCGCCGGATCTGACTTTAGAAATGCTTGCTCCGCCTGCACTTTAATGATTTCGCCTTCTGCTTCCTTGTACATAAGCTCGTCATATTTCTGCTTCACTTCTGTATATGGAGGAGGCGCTTCCCGCTTATAAAGCTTGATTTCTGATAGTGCAAAAGGTTCACGTATCGCGTTTAACCGCAATCTATGCGTTCCTTTCGTCAAATAAAATTGGAACGGCTCGCTGTACAAGCCGTCAGCGTCTTGAAAATCCCGTTCCAGCCAGCTTGGCGCTTCAACTTGCTTGGGACTGTAATCATTTCCTTGGCTGTCTTGCTTAATTGGCCCGTCGTCTTTCCATATGCGATGAAAAAACACACTTCCCGCTTCAGCGAACGGTATTTCGCCATCCAGCTCCAGCCCCAGCTCAATTGGACGCCCTGTCCCTTCAAGCGGAAAATAGTGAAGCGCCATCTCATAACGTCCAGTCTGTGGAACGTTTACGGTCCACTCTATCCATCCCCCATCATTCTGCCATTGAAGCACGTCTTGTTTGCCTTCAAATTGCTCAGCAACAGCAAATTCAAGGTTGCTAACAGCCGTGTAGGTTGCGGCAGGAATCCGGATTGTTACATCCGGAGATTCCGCCTGCTCATGCCTTTGCCTGTATTGCTCGTAATCATTTTCATAGCGGGCTATGATTTTTCTATCTGGCAATGCTTGCCTTTCATCCGCTTCCAAATTTGCATTCACACCCGCCGGCATGAACGTCCCTGAAGCTGAGCCCAAACCCAATATCACAACGAGCAAAGAAGCGATGAATTGTTTTTTTAACCGCAAAATAGTTTTCCCTCCTAGCTCATCGCCTTCATTTAATCGCCGGAAATAGTAGTGGCAATGCGCTTCCTTACATCGTACAGTTGCTCAGGACTGCGGCTGAATTCCAAGGAAGACGTTACGATTTCGGATGCTGCCCTATAAGCTTCTTCAAAGCCTGATTTTTGCTCAAGCAGCTTATAATACTCGAAGTCTTCTAATCCATCTCGAATATTTTCCATTCGAATGCTGCCTATAGGCCCGTCTGTTCCTGCATACAGAAGCACCCCGTCGCCATGCAGCCACTGATGTTCTTCACCCGGCGTTGTAATGGACCAGTTTGTTAAGAGCGGCCCATTGCGCTTAATTGGCGGAGACGGTACGCCCACTCCCTTGTAATAATAATTCAGTGACCAGTATAGAAATCCGTCGAACCTCTCGTGCAAAGTCATAGCGCTAAGCAGTATCCTTGCCTCAAGCGGACTGTTCTCAATCCGCCAGTTTGGCTGCGGATCGTATGGCTGCAGTGAAATGTACGCCCATACCTCTTTTCCACGCTCGCGAATTTGGTCTGCAAACTCATTGTTGTAAATACCGTCAACCAAGTGCAAAATTAAAATATCTACATTCAATTCTTCCATTTTTTCGAAGGAATCGATATATTGAGAAGTTGCCGCAATAGGAATGTTAGGATACACTTTCTTAACATGGGCGTTCACTTGCTTCATCGTCTCAAAATGCTCTACTTCAGCCTCATCAAACCCGTAAAATACACCGTTGCCTTTCTCGACAGCGCCTGCGCTGATCAATTGATCGATATAGGGGCGCATTCGTTCAAAGCGCTCAATTAGCTTCTCCGCCGGCGCTTCGCGGTCTGCCCATGTGGAAGTAATCGGATAAACAGTAAAGCCGTTTACTTTGTCTGCATAATGAGCACGTTCCTCTGCCGACAGATTAAGCGCCCACTCCACATAGTCTGGATGAACGGTCATATCATCCGGGCTAATCCGATAATCAGCTGCATATTGCAGCCATTTTTCCCGCATTTCAGGTTTGACGTGGCCATAAACCTCTTGCAAATATTTAAAGTTTAAAGAGAATAAATTAGGCAGCTGCGGCTTATCCGGCAGTTGAAAGCCATATACTTCAACTTCCGCGTCTACCACATTGCTTACACCGTTAATTTCCAGCTCGACCGTTCCTTTATAAATGCCCGGTGCCGCGTCTTTTGGCGCATGTACAGTAACCCAAATCGGATTGGACCAATCCTTGATTAACTGCGCGCTGTCGCTCGGAAGAAGGGGGTCGGGATACCAGCCGGGCTCTTGCAGCTCTGCAACTTCGGGAGTCGGATGCCCTTTGAATGTTTCGATCCACACATAGCCGACTTGATACCATTGCACATCGGTAAGTTGATGCTCGCCATTTCGAAACTCACCCAAAGTCACCTTCACTTCTTCGACGTCTGCATCCGCTCTTACCACGATTTGGAAGCTTTCATATTCATTGCCCGCAAGCGAAAGCTTGATATCCCGATTGTCGGGCAGCATATCCTTAGGCATCACTTTCACCATGCTGCTTGCTGCTGCAATCGTATAATTAACCGGCTCTGCCTTATGACCTGCCGTCTCGATTGGTCTATTAGACTCCATGCTCATTTTGTCCTCTCCAGCTCCTTTGCCTATAACATACAGCCCTGCTCCAATTAGGAGAAGCATCGCAATAACGATGCTCCCCGCAAGCAAAATCGCACTTCTTTGCTTCATTGTTCCTCCATAGCGGTGTCCGCTTGCTTTGTCCCTGCAATATCCCATACTGGCTTAAGCTCATAGATGTCGAGGGAAACAAGCCGGACATTGCCGTTATTTGCATAAATTTCAAGCTTATCGCTGGCCGGGTCAGGAAATATAAGACTTGTAATAATGCCTTTCCCCTCATTCCCGAACACTTCAACCGAGGAGCTGTCTATGAAAATTTGCATCTTCACTCGTTTATTCTCGGGATATAACGGAGCCGAGAACTTGCCGGTTACGACTTTTCCCGCACTTGACCGATCAACAAACAATTCGCCATTGCTCACGTCGTAGCCGATAACCGTCTTCTCACCATCTCCTTGTCGGACTTTAAAACCGAATTCAGCCGCTGTATCCAGTTCAATTTCAGCGACAAGCTCCAGCAGCCCGCCGTGGATCGCATCAAGAAGATTGGAATTTTCGGCAATGTCCTCATTCTCGAAACGGGCATGCTGCTTGCGAAGGGATCGCAATTCTTTAACTGGAGATTGCACCAGTCTGATGCCTTCGAAATAAGTCCGCAGCGATAGCTCATGCGGAATCGTCATCGCGCCGTTCCAGGGATCCGTCACATCCCCAAGTGCTGCTGCATATTCCCAGTTCATCATCCAGTTGATCATAACGCGCCTGCCGTCTGCCTCAGGCATATCGCTAAACGTCTGCGCAGCGTAGGAATCCGGTCCGTAGTTAAGCGGAAGAGCGGCCGTTTCGGGTATAAACCGTTCCCCGTCAAACTGGCCGATAATATATTCCCTCCCCCCTAAATTAAGCACCCATTTTTTCTTTTCGGGATTGCCGTCAACAGCTAATTCGAAAAAGTCCGGGCACTCGGTCCAAATGTCATTTTCACTCATTAAAGCCCATTGTTTCAAATTACTGGATGAGTAAAAACGCACCTTCCCCCCGGCAACGATCATGACCCATCGCTGCGTAGGCTCATGCCAGAAAACTTTTGGATCACGAAAGCCTTCTTCACCGAAATTAGGGAGCACAGGATTTCCCTCATACTTGGTCCATGTTCTTCCTTTATTCTTACTGTAAGCTACACTCTGTGCCTGCCCCTCTTCCGTATGATGAGTAAATATAGCTGTCAGACCAGAGCTTCCATTAAAAAAACCGCTAGTATCCTGCCAATCTACGACAACCGATCCAGAAAAAATCATGCCCAGTTCGTCTGGATACATCGCTATTGGAAGCTCCTCCCAATGGAGCAAATCTTCACTCACCGCATGCCCCCAATGCATAGGGCCCCATTGCTTGCTGTACGGGTGATTTTGGTAAAACAAATGATATTCGCCTTCGTAGTAAACAAGCCCGTTTGGATCATTCAACCAACCTTCCTTAGGCGAATAATGATATTGAGGACGATACTTTTCCGCATATACTGCTTCAGTTGAATGCGGATTAGCCGGTGCTTGCCATATGCCGCTTGCACTGAACTGCTTCTGTACCGGTTCCATCGTATCCACTCCATTACTTTTATAATCTTTGGATATTAAGTAGATCCAGCCTGTAATCATTATGCTAAAGGCTGCTGCCATGCATAGAATGAACAGGGTTGTTTTTCGGAGCATTATTCCGTTCCCGACATCGTTAAATCGATTTGCGCCTGAAACAGCGGATTATACTTTTCAATGGCAGAGCTAACCGATAGTCCTTCATTTTTTATTTCCGCGAAAAAGCTAGTCTTATGGCTGCCGAATTCTCCAATTCCCAAGTATTTCGGCAGTACAGCAGGTAAGTTTGCTTTCATATCATCCATAAGCTTTTTCTGTTCTGGCGACCAGCCTTGCCAAATATCGTTATATACTGGATTTTTCGCCTCATCATCATAGGCCTTGAGCAAATATTCCTGAATAAATTTAGCCGCTGCCTCCGGGTGCTTCGAGCCGCTCACAACAGTTGCGCCGCCCGGAACTACATAGTTGACATGGCTATCTGCACTACGCCCCTTAGGCAGAGGAACAAAGTCCCACTCATCGTTAAAGCCTTGATTAATAATCGATGCCATTACCCAGCTGTAGTCGATGATCATGGCAATTTTTTTGTTTTTGAATCCTTCTGTTCCGCCCCACTGATCCGGGAAGACCACTTTGTCCTTCGATGCAAGATCCTGTATAAATTGAGCCGCCTCTACGAATTTCGGATTATCTGTGGACGGTGTTACTTTTCCGTCATCCGCAACCTTTATAAGGTCAGACACGCCATTGGTAAGGAAAAACACTTCATCCATCCATGAGCCGTAGCCCCATTGATCAGTCGAGCCATCGTTGTCCAAGTCCTGTGTGAGCGCAATTGCTGCTTCTCTGAACGTATCCCAGTTCCAATTGCCTTGCACATACAGCTCGCTAGGTGTCGGCAATCCATTATTCGAGAACATCGTTTTGTTATACATAACGACAACCATATCCGCGTTATTAGTCGTAAATCCGTAGCGCTTGTCCCCCCACTTAAAAGCGACGTCTGTCATCTTGGAGTCCGAATAGGGATTATCACTCATTAAATACTCGTCTATCGGCAAGAAGGCATTTTTTACAATCATTTCTGGAATATCTGCTGAGCCGGCCGTTGTAATATCTGGCGAATCTCCGGTTGCAATTAATGTGACCAGCTTGGAGTTGTGCTGTGACCAGTCCGGAGCGTTAACGATGGTGAAGGTGCCCCCATGATCTTTAATCCATGCATCTCCAGCCTTGTTGAATTTAGCTAATTGCTCTTCAGTAGGAACCCACTGCACATAAAAAGTAAGATCGATATTTTTAATTTTTTCATCGTCTGACTTGTTCCCTTCCGCCGACTTGCTTTCCTCTGGTTTATTTGTTTGCTGTTCCCCGCTAGGCTGCACGTTCCCGTCTTTACCCGAATTACCTGTTTCCTTGGAGCATGCGGCTAAAATTAAAACAACAACCATTGCAACCGCTAGCATTTTGCCATAAAGACTGATTTTTCTCACTAAAAATCCTCCCCTTTGACCCTATTGTTATTAAACTGTCAATCCCGATTGCATGTTCTGCTCTGCCATAAAGGCAGCGCTTTCATCTCACTTATGCAATCATCGATTGATAATTTAATTATGGGTGATTAAAGGGAGGATTTAAATTCCACTTTTTTTTGAAAGCTTTAGGTTTTAAGCTTAATTTCAAAAAAACTGCTCTATGTTTTTCTTATATCTTTTGTCATAGTATTGCTCCAATTGCTCAAGACCGGCTTCTTTCATCATATCCAGCATGCTTCCGTACAGCTCTAATGCCTTTTTTTCTGATTCGGCGACAATAATTTTCGGATATTCAGATACGATAATATTTAGTATTTGCGTCTCGATGATTCCTTCATGGCTCGTTGCAGGCGGATTAATTTTGGAATAGAAGGCTGACCAATCGGCCGCATACTTATTAATAACAGGACCTCTTACATCCTGAAGCTTTTCTTTTAAAGGAATCCATTCGTGATAAAAAAAACGAAACGTCCAGGCACCGTCTTTTTCAGCGCCGATTGTACTTTCAATAAGATTATCCCTAATGATATAGTTTTCCCGATCATGGCCGTAGTTGACAAGTAAATTGCCGTCAGAGCTCCACATATATCTGGCGAACTTAATTAATGCTTCAGGATTTTTAGCATTTTTCGTAATAGCAGTAAAGGTCCAACCTAAGCGATTATGGCTTGGAAACTCTACATGAGGAACAGCTTGCATAGGTTCTATCGCCACATATTTCTGTGAGGCATCGCCTAGTCCGAAATAATGAAGGGGCACGGCAAATACACGATTCTCGAAGTCTTCCTGCAATTGCGGCTGCTGCTTCAGCATATAATCCGGATCGAGCAGTCCTTCCCGATATAATTGATTGGCAAATTTAATAAAGGGAATGAATTGCGGATCTTTAAATTTAAGATGAGCATTACCCTCTTGATCGATATATAAGGGCTTAATGCCAAAGGATTGCTCCATAATCTCTAGCGACCAGCCGTTCTCCCCCGCCGACAATGGAATGGATGGCTTACCTTCAATTGTTGGAAATTTCTGCTTGAAAGCGCGCAGCGCAGCGATAAAGCCTTCTGGCGTCGTCATATCCGGTGAGCCCAGCTCCTCATACATATCTTCGCGTACATGATACGCAAGTACGCCAATATTATTTTTTTGATCAAACCGCCATTGTGAAATAAAAAAGCTCGGCAAGCCATACAACTGATTGTCCAGCTCGGACTTTGTGTATTGATATACATCTTCGGGAATTTCATCACGGAACTCCGGAACATACTTATCAATCAATTCATCGTAGGAATACAACAGACCTTGGCGAATAAGCCGGTCTATCGTCGGATCATTCATTTCGAATGTAATCATATCCGGCAGCGTACCGGAAGCTATCATAAGATTCATATTGTCATTGAAATTGCCTTTTGGGTATTTAATAACAGGGATTGCTCCTGTAATTTCACTTACATCCCTCAGAATCGGATAATCCGTCCATTTTCCGTTAAACTTCCAGTTTGGCAAGTTAATATACCAGTTGAAATTGAACTCTTCCCCAATGAACCATTTGCTTTTTTGTTGTAACAGCATCTGCTGGATCTGAGGGTTATATGGTGTACGCTGCTCCAAATAAACAGGCTCACCTTCCGGCTTGATCGCTGTTTTCCCAAAACAGCTTGATAAAACTGCCAATGCCAAGAAGCTTCCCAATAACTGAAGCTTAAACCGTTATTCCTTTTTCATTGCTCCCGCCCCTCTCTTACCCGACTTCAGCCTGGCTAAGCCTGCGATTATACTTCGGAATTTGGATTCGGCAAATTGTCCCATTACCCGGCACACTTTCAATGAACATGCTTGCTTTATTTTCGAAATAGAGAGAAAGTCGCTC
This sequence comes from Paenibacillus sp. IITD108, assembly GCF_036541265.1. Lineage (NCBI taxonomy): Bacteria > Bacillati > Bacillota > Bacilli > Caryophanales > Paenibacillaceae > Paenibacillus > Paenibacillus sp. IITD108. The sequence continues at coordinate 51,763 of NZ_JAZHCT010000027.1, forward strand.
ATTTACATTTTTCAGACCGTAACCGGAAGATTGCTCGTACAAAATTTGATTGGCCCGCTCTTGCTCCATTCCGGGGCCGTTATCAGCAATTGTAAATTGAATATAGTTTCCTTCAGTTTTTCCGCTTATGATCAATTTCCCTTTTCCTTCTGTTTTGCAATCTATCCCATGCTCAATTGCATTTTCTACAATAGGCTGCAAAATAAGATTAAGCATATCGAAGGCATAAATTTCATCATCCAGCTCGTAAATCACATCGAAATTATGCTCATGCATAATCAATTGAATATCAATATAAGCTTTCATATTTTGCAGCTCGTCCCCAATTGAGATAATATTGTCGCCTTTATTCAGTGTTGTCCGATAAAACTCTGACAGCCTTGTTGCAATGCTGCTCGTTTCCGTATCGTTGTTCATAATCGCTCTCCAATTAATAATGTTCAAGCTGTTATACAAAAAATGCGGACGGATTTGCGCTTGCAGCGCCCTCAGCTCCGCTTCTTTTTGTACTAGCTTGCTGCGGTATACATCCTCTATCAAATGATTGATCGTTTTCAGCATTTTGCCGAAGCGATTCGTCAGCTGCCCAATTTCGTCCGATGCGTCGCTTGATACATCCATCGCCAATTGACCTATTTCCACCTGCTTCATTTTGGCGTTCAAATGCCGAATACGTTTCACCAGGGTACTGGAAAATATCCAAATAAGTAGTAGCAGAAACAGAATGCAAGCTGCGCATACAACAATCGTAGCCCGCAAAATTTGATCGCTTTCTTTCAGAAAAAAATCGTAGGGTACAAAACTTTGCAGCGTCCAGCCGGAAATTGTGATCGGAAGCTCCGTCTTCATATAGCGGCTGCTGGTCAGCGCATAATCGGCCGTGTCGGCGCTCCGGTTCGAATAAATCAGACTGTTGCTTTCATCCGTTATGACCACGCCATATTCTTGCGCGCTCATAAACAAGCTCTCCTTGAAAATCTCATCGTAATCGAGTGCAATGCTGACGATGCCCAGTTCTCTGTCGCTGTATATATCAATGAATTTTTTTGTAATAAATAACTCGCCGTTTCGCGATACCCATCTGGGATGATAAGCGCCTTCTGTTTCAACTGCCCACAATTCATCGGCTATTCTCGAATAATCGAGCACGAGGCTGCCGAACTCAGGAATACCTTGCTTGGAATAAAAGGTAATCTCCTTTATTCCCTGATTAATAAATTGAATATTCGTAATAGTGGGCACCAAAACTGTTTTCAAATCCGCGGCCAGGGAAACTTTATCTTTATAATTGTTATTGAACAATTGCTGCAGCCGCGTGTTATAAACAATGAAATCCGTAATGTTATTGTACAAGCTTATTTTATAGCTAAGATGATCGACTATTTTCTCCGCAGAGGCAGTTAAGTTACGCTTCTCTTGATTGACCAGAAAAGCTTGCGATTGCTGAAAAGAATAGATGCCGAGACTTAAAACCGGAATTAAAATGACAATCATATAGGAAAGCAAGATTTTATACTTGAAAGGTAAATTTCTAAAACTGGCAAGCATCTTATGCATTATGAGCTCCCCCGTTCGCGGGATTGCGCCGGGCTTAGGCCATAGTAGTTTTTAAAAATCGAACAAAAATAGGAATGGCTGTTATAGCCAACCTCCCGGCTAATATCCGATATTTTCATGTTCGTATTTTGCAATAGATCAAGCGCCTTATTGAAACGAAAGGACGTAACATATTTCATAAAGCTTTGGCCTGTCTCTTTTTTGAAAAGGTGACTTAAATAGCTGGGGGATAGATAAACTTTATCGGCAACGTACTCCAGGCTGATATCATTGCTGTATTCCTTGTGAATCACATCGAGCACATCTGTGATCAGTTTGCCCCCTTGTTTGACAGCAAGTGCATTTTCACCGTATTGCCACACGATTTGCATCAAAATCGATTTTAATTCCAGCAGCGTGGAAGAGGCATAAATATTTTCCGCCATATCCGGAATCAGCTGATGATGGCGGTCTGAGCTTTTAAATAGCTTTTGCATAATCGAAGTGCATACAAATTTCAAATAGGTTACGGGCAGTTTTCTGTCCATCTGCAAAGCATCAAAAAATTGTTCGATCATTTTGCCTGCTTCGCTATATTCTCTTAATTCGATATGACGATCCATTTGCGCAATGTAAAATTCGGCATCAGACATATTGCTTTGAGTCGCTTTATCTGTCCCCGATGAAAACAAAACAACACTTCGGTCATAAAAAAACTTGCTTTCTATACTTTTTTCCATATTCATATATTCCATATGTATCTGTTCTTTGCTATTAACCGGATTGCTTAAAACAATACAAACATTAGACTTAAACGTATCCGTCACGGCATGCTTAAGCATTTCTCCTAATTGATCCGTGCTTGCCGAATCAAGTGAATCATCCAGCTGTATAAATACCATACTCTGATATTCATTCAAATTGACATACTCCAAAACCGCAAAAGCCGGGAACCAAGCAGGCAAATGCTGCTCGAATTCAGCACCCCGAGTATCAAAAAAGCGGTCTTTGAAATCAAACAAGACCAATAGTGCAGGCTTCTCTACGATGTGCAGCTTTAACTCATTGATTTGATTGTTCTCCAGCTCATTTCCTTGCAAAATATCCAAAAGCACCTTTTCCTTCTCATACTGCAGCCCCTTCTTGTACCCTCGCAAAAGCATTTCATTATGAACCCGCGCTTCCTCTTCCTCCTTGCATAAGGACAGCACCTGATCCATTACCTTCAAAAATTCTTCCATCCGTATCGGCTTCAAAATATATTGGGCAACACCGATATGAATCGCTTGTTTGGCATAATCAAATTCACCATAGGCGCTGAATATAACGATTTTCAATTGCGGCTTTAATTCGCGGGCCCGCTGCGCCAGCTCCAAACCGTCCATTATTGGCATTTTTATATCAGACAGTAAAATATCAAACTCGCCATTTTGCAAATAAGCGAGCGCTTGTTTGCCGCTATCCGCCTCAGTGACGTGCAGGGGCAAATTAAACTTTTGAATCAGCAGCTTAATTCCTTCCCGATCAATCCGTTCATTATCGACGATCAATATGCTGTACATCGAATGCCTCCCTATACAATATTGGAGATAGAATGAAAGCGATTGCAAAAGTAACGATAAATATGAACTCATATTAAGATAATTTTCTATTTATTACAACCAATAGCAAAATCCTGCACCTACAATATGAGCGCACGACTGGAACGAATCCTTTATTTTGATTCGAAGTTATTGTATACTAAAAATTATTTGAGCATACGCAATAATTTTTACTGAAGTAAACTTTTGTTCAGAGGCGGACCTAGTTGGTTATGGAACGTTTAAGTGTACTGGCATAAAAGTTATCATTCTAATTTAACAGGTGATAGAATTGAAAACCTTTCTTCAATTAAATACGGTCTTTCTTAGCATGATCATGGAAGCTATCCCGTTTGTACTTATAGGTGTAATTATCTCCGGGTTTATTCAATCCTTTATTACAGAACGCTGGATCGCACGCATTATGCCGAAGAATCAATTTATGGCTTCATTGTTTGGCTGCAGCATCGGTATTCTGTTTCCTTCCTGCGAATGCGGTATCGTTCCAATTACACGACGATTGCTGAAGAAAGGGGTGCCACTGAGTGCGGGCATTGGTTTTATGCTGACGGGGCCGATCATTAACCCAATCGTGCTCTTCTCAACATTCATCGCCTTTGGGCACGATTGGCGGTTTGTGGCAATCCGTGCAGGTATGGCTTTCGCCGTAGCTTTGGTCGTTTCGATGACGTTGGCCCTCTTATTCCCAGTGCTTCCCCTTAGGGAGGCAGACATCCCAAGAACAACAGCTTCAGAAACAGCTGCGACTTCAGAGTTCGCTATCATTGAACAGCCCCGTGTTCCTATTTTTCAAAAAATTGGCTCTGTTTTGACACATGCCGTAGATGAGTTTTTCTCCGTTGGCAAATATCTTGTTTTGGGCGCATTTATAGCAGCCAGCATGCAGACGTTCATCCCAACATCTTCGCTTCTGCACGTCGGAAGCAATCCAGTAATGGCCTCTTTGGTCATGATGTTCCTTGCATTCACCATGTCGCTCTGTTCAGAAGCGGATGCCTTTATCGCCTCTTCGTTCCGCAGCACGTTTTCAATTGGATCACTATCCGCGTTCCTGGTTTATGGACCTATGATTGATATCAAAAATACGTTAATGCTGCTAGGTTCATTCCGTACTAAATTTGTCATTGTGCTCATTGCTCTCGTCAGTGTGTGTACACTTGCAGGATCATTAATCGTCGGGAGGTTATTCAATTGATTCGATTTGTCATTTTGGTTGGATTTGCACTTATGTTTGCATTAATCCATAAGCAAGGGGATTTGAATAAATATATTAATACGAAATATTCTTATCTTTCTATTAGTGCCATTATTTTATTATTAATCTTGTGTTTAATTGAATTTATTCGTCTTCAACTGATTGATAAAGCCAAGCAGAAGCAGATTGAGCGTGCTAATGATCCAGTTCAAGACAATCACAATCTTGATATTGCACAAAACTGCGATCATAGCCATTGCCAAGCACAGCATCCAAGCGGCCATCGCCATGACCATGACGATTTCGGTCATTCTCACGAATCGTCCTCCAAGTGGAAGCGTACATTTGGTTATATGATTCTCTTTTTCCCAATCATTACTGGCATTTTTCTGCCCGTTCAAACATTGGATTCGAGCTTCGTCAGGGCTAAGGGCTTCACCTTGCCCGTTGGTACAGAATACATGTCTGATGATGCTCCAGGTGAGCATCAGTTTCTTAAACCTGACTCCAGCGTGTTTTATGGAAAAGAAAACTATGAGAAGCTTAAAAATAAAGAACTGAAGCAATTTCTGAACCGCGGCGACATTTCCTTGGATGACGACAACTATATGAAAGGCATGGAAGTCATTTATAATTATCCAGGCGAATTTATGGGCAATACGCTTTCCTTTGAAGGTTTTGCCTATAAAGGCGAGCAGGCTGCTGAAAACTATTATTTCGTTTTCCGTTTTGGATTCATTCATTGCGCCGCGGATTCTGGTATCTTTGGCATGCTGGTTCAATTTCCAAAAGGAACTGTCCTTCATGACGATGATTGGGTGCGTGTTACGGGCAAGCTCTCATCAGAATTTTACCAACCGTTCAAGCAAACGATACCCATACTGAGAGTGACATCATGGGAGCCGATTACCGAGCCAGAGGACCCTTATGTTTACCGTAATTATTAAATTAGTAATTGGACTACAACAGCGGTCGGAATCCAAATCTTGAGTGCAGTGGTCCCCTTTCTATTGCTTGTTGCAACTATCCACAATTAATCGACAGTCTCATAGCAACCGTTAGAGCAGTCTTAACAAAGGAAGACGCAGTTCGCGGCTGTAGTGCTTTCGAATGGCTGCTCCCACCGCCCGTCTACGCGGCGGTGTCCAGCAAGCAAAGAGCCTGCATGCCGTAAAGCGGCAATTGCAGGCCCTCTGTTTCGTTATGTTAATGCAGAATCAATCTGAATATCCGCTCCACCCCACGCGAGCTGCGAGGTCCAAGGTGCAGCAGGATCGCTCCAAAACGGATGCGAGGCGGGAAGCCCCAACGGTAGGAACACTGTAGAGCATAAGTACAGGCTGCCCGTCGAAATATATCCCTCTCCAAGCCCAGGCTGATGTCCCGCCAGGCCAATCGTCAGCCATCCGGCGTCCGTAAACGTTCCTGGTGCTTCAAGCGTGCGCCGGATAACAGCCGTAAGCGCGCTGCGCACGCTTCCCTGTGCAAGCTCCTCCGGCAGTTCATCGCGCAGTGCGCTTTGCGCGAGACTTTGGAAGGCGCCGCTGCGGTAAGCGAGCGAACGGCCGATCGGCGGAAACGAGCCGTCCGGCGCAATGAACCGCTCTAGTACACTGGCATAGCGACGCGCTCGCGGCAGCACCGCCAAGCGATATGCGTCCCATGCCTCATCCTGGCTATGTACCGCCTCCAATATATCAACCAGCATAGGTTGAATAACGAAGCTGTTGTAATAGTCCCAATGAAAGTTAGGGCCATCGCCGTAAGCGCCGTCTCCTTTGTACCATTGCTCATGCTGTCTGATCGCGTAATCAATTCGCATCGGGTCCCAGTCGCGCTCGCCCGCCGCGAAAAGAGCCGCTTCAATAATTGCAGAGAAAAGCAGCCAATTGTTGGCATAAGGCTTGCGGCTGCGCGTCTCCTTAAGCGCTGCGACCACATTGCGCTGAACGGCGGGCTCCAGCTTCTGCCACAGCTCCCGCGGCGCTCTTAGCAGCGCTTGCGCCAGAAAGGCGGCGTCGACGATCGGCTGCGCCCCGTCCGTGAAATTCATATAGTCCGGCGACGCAGGGTCTGTACCGGCCGCGATCGCTTCCCGGGCCATCGACGCATACCGGAGGCGAAGCTCTTCCTCCGCTGCATCCGCTGCCCCGCCCTGCAATTCAAGCCAAGGGGCAATGCCCGCAAGCAGCCGGCCAAATGCCTCCAAATGTGTAAATTTCGCTCTTTCCTCTTCTAATCCCGCTTTGCTTTCTACCGGCATGTCGCGTTTTAGCCTCCGCTCCACGAGTGCGGATAAGACAGGCTCAGCTACCTGCTGCATCCGCTCCAGCCAGTACGTTCTGTCTGTCGTTAATGCAGGGTTATATGAAGTACAATTCATTGCAATGTTCCTTTCTTGGCCGATGGGGCTATTAATTTACGTTAAGATTTACGATGTGAGATGAAATATCCTTATTTGCCACTGAAGGTAATCTGTTAAGGATTAATCCTGCAACTATGAGCTTATTGAAAAAGTATACAATGAAGAATGACCAAGTGCTCGTGATAGCAAAGTACATTTTGTGCATCTAGATTCTTCTTTTTTATCGAATAAACGATTCTAGATGGATTTCATGCATCTAGTTTTATTGAATTACCCTATATTTTGCGAATTGAGGCAAACTAGATGTAGTTTTTCCCTTTAGAATCACAAAAAAGCCAAATTTCTCAATACTAAGTACAGGAAATGCAGTTAGCTTTAGCGCGTAGGTGCTCGTTTCACAAAACAAAGTTTGTCATTGTTGCAAAGTACTTTTTGAGCTTTTCAACAGCCTGAGAGTATCTAATTATCAGCTAGAAAATTGAAATTGAAATGCTGTTTCTATTGTACCTCTGTTCGGCGTACCCGGCAAAAGAAAAATCCAGCGTATACCAGTACCGCCCCCTGCCACCATGAATAATGATTTCCTTACACCCACTCTCCATCATCACCGTAATCAACCAGGACGTACAATTGTTCCACAATCTTCTATTGTTGGCATGTTGCTCGCAGTGTCCATCCTTCTCTTTTATGCAATCGCTAGCTGCTGTTTTGTTCCCGATACTCGCCAGGCGTAATGCCGCATACGGATTTGAAAAGCTTGGAAAAGTAGCTTTTATTGTCGTAGCCGAGAGATTCCGATATCGTCTCAATGCTGCTGTTCGTCCAGCGCAACAGCTCTTTAGCCCGATCGATCTTAAGCTTGGTGACGTATTCAACAAAGGTTTCTCCTGTTTCTTTTCGGAACAATCTGCTAAAGTAACTGGGGTTCATATGGAGCTCGTGTGCAATTTCATCCAAAGATATTTTGCTTGTAATGCGCTGCTCAAAATAGCGTTGGGCCTTTATAATATCCGGTTTTTTTGCTTGCATATGAATACTCCCACCACTTATCTACGCTATCGCTCCGATTGAAGTGAGGGTTTCTGATGTATCTTCCTAAGCTATCTCAGGTTGCTTAACATCAGTGGAGTTGACACGTTGATGGTCTGGTTACCATCCAACCCCTCTACCCCATTCGTTCCTTTGGCGGAGACGTTTGGGAATACTTTTCGCATAATATTGGCTGCACCGTTCACATCAGCATGAATCAAGCCTTGCGCGCTCTTATACAGCCCGCGGCACATCCGTTTGCCCGAGAAGCTCCATGTTCCCTCTTCGTCATATCCCGGCAACGGGTCTTGATCCAAAAAGCTGGCTTTTGACGTATAGGCTTCTTCGGTCAGGATGACCGTCAATCCCTGTTCAGCCGCCTTATATTGGATCATGTGGATGAGCATCTGATGGGGAATATGACAGAAGGCTTGATTATTGCGCCGTCCCATCCTAGCTGCTTGTTTCCAGCCATCGTTATGCCCAATGACAATCGTACCTACCTGCTCTTCTACAGCGAATTGGACGATATGATAACTCGCTTTATGAAAGTAGTCCTTGATTCGGCGATAGCGCTTCAGATGCAGCCGTTCCAAGCGTCTGGATGTATGTCTACCTTCTCGCGGCTGCTTACCGTGACGAAGAATACCGGTATAATACGCTTTCATTTTGTTGTAATATTGATTGATCGCTTTCACCCTCTTGCCCTTCACAACCACCGGCTTGATTCCGGTTGTCGTGACGATGGTTGCAAGATTGTCGACACCAAGATCAATCGCGAGCACATATTCTGATGTGACTTCCTTCTGTTCGACCCGGTACGCAAAGACCATTTCGACCACGTATTGTCCATAGCTGGGGACAACACGCACTTGCTTCAGTTTCCCGCCCGTGCAGCCCAGCTTGCCGATGTTCAATTGCTGCTTGGTTCCGGGAAGCTTAAGAAACTTCTGTTTTTTGATGACACAATCCTGATTGGAGAACACCACTTCCTTCATCTTGCTTCGAGCGTATCCCGGAATACGGGGCTTGCCACTGTACTTCTCCGGGTGCTTGCGGTAGTCCTTGACACTCGCAAAGAAGGCTTTCCAATTGTTGAAGACGACCTTCATCATCCCCTGACTGCTCTGCGTTGGAAGTGATCGATAATCAGTTTGATCCATCACTTTGAACAAGGCATCCAAAAAGTTATAATCAACAAAGGGATTCTCTGACGTTGGCAGCTCGAACGGATAGGAACGATTCTTTTCACTTCTCCGTTCATTCATGGCGTCAATATGCATTGCCAATGTATCCAACACTTGCTGCTGCAACGGTTGCAGGGAATCCTTCCGCCCAAATGCGGTAAAGATCTGCCGGATGTAAAAGTTAGTCGTATTATATAGGTTCTTAGCGTTCTGACATACTTGATCGAAGTAGGGAAACAAACGATGGCCTGGCTTGATCCACACCTGCATGGTTCTGTACCTGAACGTCGAATCTGGCATGACTTCCCCCCTTCCATAATACATACAAGAACAAATGTTCCTATCTCAATTATATCGCTAATGAGTTTGGAAGGGAAGATTATCTTGTGGGAAGATTCAGGAAGCCACCGATTCACCTCGTCACTTGTAGAAGTGGGAGTCCTCTAGGCGAGCAATGGTAGATCAAGCGACCAAAGGGATAATTTTTCTAATACCATTGAAATACGGTGTGATCGGTCAAGAAACAACAGGGCCCAGCGGGATGTTCAAAGCTTTGCGCACCATTCCTGTTCTGCTAGATATTTGCAAGGACATGGAGGAGCTTGCTCCCGATGCATGGCTGCTGAATTTTACGAATCCTGCGGGGATGGTGACGGAAGCTATTCCTAAACGGGAAAAAATGTCCCACAGCAAGGCTGGGACGTGTCATTTTTACAAGCGCTCGAATCTATTCCTTCGTATTATTTGAAATATTTCTATCTGACGGACGAGATGCTTCAGGAGCAATTGCAAGCAAGCAAAGGGGAAGGCACGCGCGCGGAAATTGTTAAGCGGAATGAATCGGAGCTGTTTGAAATGTATAAAAATCCGGATCTGAAGGAAAAGCCTGTACAGCTGGAGCAAAGAGGCGGCGCTTATTATTCCGAAGCTGCTGTTAATTTGATGCGTTCCCTGTATAACGGGAAAAATGATATTCAAACCTTGAATGTAGCGAATCAAGGCATTATAGACTTTCTTCCCTATGACGCCTGTATAGAAGTCAATTGTGTTGTGACTAAAAACGGGCCGATTCCACTGCCGATGACGAAAATGCCGAATCATATAAAAGGCTTGCTTCACGCCGTTAAAACCTATGAGCAGCTAACGATAGAAGCAGCTGTCGAAGGGGACAGAACGAAAGCGCTGCTTGCTCTGAGCCATCATCCATTAATCCCTTCCGTATCTGTCGCACAGAAATTGCTGGATGAAATGATGGACGCTAACAAGCAATATTTACCGCAGTTTAGTAATTAATAGGCTCAAAATTTGCAAGGAGCTGTTCCGTGGTCATTCGTGACCTTGCGAAACAGCTCCTTTAAAGTTTACAAAACGCTTACCGTTGTATTGGTTTGAGAGGCAGCGTTAAAACCATATCTTCCTCTTGCGACAGACTCCTCGCTTTAATCAAGCCCGAATCTTCTGTAACCTCGACCGAATTTTCATTTCCTTGACTATTCATCGATAGGGAACCTATAAAAGCAGCCTTTTGAAGCTGACGGAAGTCGATTGTGCGCTGGCTGCCGGCATAGATAACAAAATCAAGCGCCAGCTTGCCATCATCAAGCTTGTTTACTTGCCAACCTTGGTGCTGCAAGCTATTTGTACTGCCATCCTCTTCATCAAATGCAGCATACCATTTGCTGAGCTGTACAGTAGAATTCCCAATTTTCAACTGTACATTTTGGTCTTCCGTATCACATACGATTCCTTCCAAGCAACCGTAAAGCTCCAGCCTTATACGCAAGTCCTTTGCCGTAATGGTTCCATCGATCATATCCAAATTCGGATGTGTATCGCCGCCATCTGTTACAAAACTGATGCCAAACAGAACATGGCTCTCCTTCTGCACGCCATGGAATATTGCTGAGCAATAGTCATAGCCGTCATGCAAAAAGCGGAGATGGGCATAGACAGGCTCACCACCATTGTTTATATAAGCAAGCAGCGTTCTTGTCTGATTCCACATAATCTCTCTATTAAAACTGCCCAAAGAGTAATCGGCTGTCATATAGGTATAAGCCCATTTCTCGGGGCTTTCCTTGCTAGCTGATGTAAATTTCTGATGAAGCTCTCTTGTTTCACTGCTGCTAAAACGAGTACGATATTTCTCAGGACAACGGATACCGGCTTTGTACCATTCCGAATTATAAGGCATTTCATCCTCGCTGAAGAAGCTGATTTCTCCTTCAGTTGCCATTTGCAAATACGCTTGGTGATTAGGATCAAGTAACGTATGATAGCATCGGCTATGCGGTCCTGACCATTGTCTGGTTGCCGCATGAAAATAGGAAGATACTTGCGACCAGACCATTTCAAGCAAGCTTTCAGCTATTTGATTAGCCTCTTCATTACATGTTTCCGCAGCAATTTTTGATAGTTCGGTTATGGCAACTGTCGTATACGTCGGACTGTTAAACTCCTGGAAGGCCTTGTTGATCTGCGTAAAATCATTCAGCTTGCGCAGCCGCTCTATTCCATACTGTTCATATTCCTTTATTCTAAATAATTCCCCGGCAATTAACGTAACGAACGCACCCATAATAGCAATATTAGTGTAATGAGGACCTATATTACGCAAAATGATTGCATCGCAAGCACAGCATATAGACTGCTTCACTTCCTCATATAACGAAGCCGGAAGCCGTTGTCCGTGACGAGATATAACCAGAACGAGCTGCTTGCCGCAAAAATCAGCCCAGTTCCAATCCGGCGGAGACATTTGGTCAAGCGGTTCTTCATAAAACCAAGACCATATGCCGAATGTATTTCGACTGCGGTCTCTATCCTGTAAAGAAATAACCTGCTTTAGAATGTCGAAGGCCCGTTGTTCATATTGAACCATTTCCGTATCCAGCAGCCCCAAAGCATAGATTAATGAATGATTGGTGGAATGTATAAAATCCGCTTCTTTAATTGTGGTATGATAACCGGGACTTGAAAATGGCGAGCGGAGCATATGGATTTCTGCGTTATAATTTAATTCATTTGACGCTATTTGCTTTCTAAGCAATTGCAGCTCATTTACTTTTATATCGTTTCTCATACGTTTTCCAACTCCCTGTTGTTCCGCAGCTGCCCAAGACAGCTGCGGCGTTCATCTGTGTTTTTTTCTAATCCATCTTCTGTAGAAACTTCTGTAAATTTAAAGCGATAATAGCTGCTTCTGCACGGGTAACTTTTCCAAGCGGGTTGAATCTCCCATTCCCATTGCCCTGCATCAAACCGTTTGCCACTGCTTGCTCAACATAGCCTTGCGCCCATGAAGGGATGTCTTTGGCATCGGTGAACAACTGATCCAACTGCTTTGTTAGCTCACTCTGCTCTCCAGACGTGCTGTGTAATGAAGATATACGGGCAAGTACAGCTGCAAGCTCTGTGCGAAGCATTTCACCTTGCGGCTTGAAACCGCCGTCACTATAGCCTGAAATCCATCCTGCTGCCACTGCCTGCTCCACAGCTTGTCGAGCGTAGCTGCTAATATTAGCAGCGTCATTAAATCTCACTGCAGGCTTTACTGGCTCCCCATGCCCTGCTTGCGACCTCGTATTTTTATTCTGAAGTTCCGCCATCCGGACCAGCATCGTAATGAAGTCCTGACGAGTCACCGTTTGATCCGGTCTAAACGTACGATCCGGAAAGCCGGTAACAAGACCGGCAGCGACAGCTTGCTCAATCGATTCTCGGCTCCAGTGTCCAGCAAGGTCTGTAAGCACCGGTTGCGTTTTTGGCATATCTTGCTGCAGCGCTGCAACAGCATAAATACCAAGCTCCTGAATATATGCCGCTACATATTCTTCATCTGCCTTCGCATCCACAATGATCCATACTTTTTGTTGCTCGTCATAGCGGACGAGGACAATTTTCTCATCCTGCGCTGCCTTTCCTTCATAGAAAAGGCGAAGCTCGGCAGGCTTTGTCAATTCAGCCTCTGCATTTTGGCTTAATTCAAATACAGAGCTTAGGAGACGAAGACCTTGCTGTTGGATATTTCTATTATTAAGCTCTTCAATTTTGAACGTCGCACCTGATGTTGTTGCTCCTGCCGGAATGCTCAGCTTAATTTGGCGTTCCTTGCTTATCTCGCCTGCTGCTCCCGCCGGAATATAAAGCTCTCCCTCTTTTGTGTTAATAGGAAACACGGATGGCGGCTGCTGTTTTTTTGCAATGGTTAATTTTACTGTAGCTGTATTCGAGTATCCATAGCCATCATGGACACGGAAAGTAAATTGATCCTCACCTGCTGCTGACAATGATGCCGTATATCGGAACTCTCCTGATGACGGATCCACCAGTTCTACAGTGCCTTGTTTAGCTTTAGTCACTATTTCATAAGTAAGCGCATCGTCGGAGCTAGCTTTTACTGTAAGCTTGCCAAGCAGATCCTTGCCTGCTTCTGCCTGATAGGAAGCATCTTCAGCAATCGGTAAATCCTCCGTATGCACCCACTGCATCGTTTGGAACAGGCTGCCTCTCTTCTCCAGTCCGATTCCAGACCCCCACTCCATCCAGCCGCGGCGTCCATCCCCGTTATTGTCATTCACAAGCAGGGAAAAGCTCATTACTTCATGACGCAGCGGAAGCACTGGGGACAACTCGGACCACGGTAGAGCCATTTGGTACATCGTTGTCTTACTGCTTTCATCTCGTTCAACAACTAATTTTCCGGATTCGACAGGTCCTTTAGTAGACCCAGGCGGACCGGCGAAACGGTACATTTGCGGACCATCTGGCGTGCTGGACAGTCCAAATTCATACCAGCTGCTACTTTCGCCAGGCACGCCTGCGGCAACAGCAAACTGTATACTGTCGTTATTCCATATTTGATCACCTTTAAGCTCTGCAGCGTGCACCTTATCGTCAATTTGTGCCGTCAAATAGAAATGGTCACGATCGTAATTCAGCCATATTTTACCGCGCACATCGATATTGCCGCTTACACCAGCAAGCTTAACTTCCTTGGCTTTTTGCAAGTCAATGGTTGGAGCCATTGCCGCAAGCTCAGGATCCATCTCTTTTCCAGGCTCTATTTTGCGTTCCGTAATCGGGTTGAAGCCAAAGCTTCCGTCATAACGATAAATATCCGTTTCGTTAAACACAACCCGCACAGAAGCCTTATAATTTTCTCCGAATGCGTAATCTGGAAGCGTTATGCTCAATTGTCCAGACTGTTCGGGAGCTATGCTTGCGTCCCAGTTCTGTATGCCGGAGTGATTAGCAATGCTCCATTCCACGCGCTGAACATCCAATTGATGAATTTTACTAAAGTTAGCTACATCAACATGAAGCACCTGCTTAAACTGTCCGTCCTCATCCTTGGACAGCTCAATAGCCGGACGAACCTTTACTTCCCTTGCTTTATCAATTTGCAACTGATAGCCGAGCTGGCCGGTTTTCTTGCCGTCCTCCATTACGTAAATCGGTATATTTCGATAGCCTTCACGTGTGTCGGACACCATTATTTCTGTACGGGCTGTTTGCCCTGACTCGATTATTACCGGGTATGTCTTCCCTTCAACTTCATAAGTCAGAGAACGCCTTTTCTGACTATTATTCGTTAACGCAATGATAAATTTCCCGCCATCTCCTGCAGCTATAGCTGCACCGCTGATTGTAATGGATGTTTCAACTGAAATATCGTCTACTTCTCCCAATACATAGTATGGCTCGCTGCCAAGAGAAAGTGTAACTTTCCCGTTTACAGGGGTATATTGCTCTACATTGCCCATCATATTCATCACTTCAAAAGGATTGCTGCTGGCCATTTGAATAATCATGCTCTCATTGGACCAAACCACCCTGACAGGCTGACCGTCCTTCGAGAAGCGATAACTGTGTATAGGAGCATCTACACTTTCCTTTTCTTCAAACTGTGCTCCCGTCAATTCCCTTGTCATAACTGCGTAGCTAACATACGCAGGTTTAGCTGTATGGGCACCGAGCAAGCTTTTCTCATTGCGAATTATTCCAAAATTATCTTCATTAAGATCAGCCTGCATGCCGTCATCCATTAAGTCGTACCAAACCATCTTGTCTACACCGCTGGCAAGTGCAATCACATGACCCTGCAGCAGATAATCCGCTTGAAGTTTTTCGTCGATACCTCGCGCACCCAAGAAAGTAGGCCAGCCGAACTCTGTCAGCCAGATGGGGACAAGCTCTCCATTATTATGTTGTTTAATTAAAGTTTTCAAATTTTCAAGCTTTCCAGCAAGCCCTTCGGGATTGTTCGGATATTCATACTGCTGCACAGCAATCGCATCCAAATAATTCATGCCGCCTCTTTGCAGCACATCTCCAATCCACTCCAGATTAATACCGGCAGAAACAATGCCCACAATTGGCAAGTCTTGATGCTCCGCCTTTACAACCTCATAGGTTTTCTTCAATAACTCATAATAATAACTGGCTTGTGAATTAGCCGGACTATTACCGCGCTTGCCAAACCCGCCATTAAACTCGTTATACACATTCATAGCAAGTATTTGATCTTTATAATGTTCAACATAGGCTTTGGCATAGTTAGCCATGCCAAGCCGGCCTGCATCTGTAAATGGCGTTCCGTTATTATCGTAGAACGGATTATTGTAAGCGGCTACAAATAATAGCGGAATACCTTCATCCTTTAATCTTTCCATATAATTTTCAAGAGCAGGCGGGAAACTGTATACCCCCTTTTCTTTTTCAATACCGGACCATTCTATACCGTCACGTACAAAGGTTGCCCCCGCATACTTGATCAGCTGCACCAGATCCGCATTCCAACCATAGGCAATTCGGTGCAAATGTGTATTTAATCCGAATGGCGATCCTCCGTTTGGCGGTGCTGTGAACGGTGTAAGCACCGAGTATGTTGTTTTTATACGAATGGGCAGACTTCCACTTTGTTCAGCCTGTGCTTCAAGTGTGAAATAACCAAGCCCCGTATTAGGAACTTCAATGATTGCCTGGCCACTTTCCACTTGTTTTGTTCCTTCTGCCACCTTTGTCCCGTTCAGGTCATAAGCTTGCCAGCTCACGTTCGGACGAACCGTTTCCACAATAAACTTGGCAGGCTCATTATTCATGAATACATTGCCCAGCACGGTTTGTTTGAACTTCGTTTCCGGCAGCCTAACTGTCAGAATAGGACCATCCTCACTCCACTCCCCGGCAGCATTCCCTGCCTGTATGGTAAATGTATAACGTTGGCCCACTTCTAAGCCTGCAACAGAATACTCTCTTGTCTGGCTACCCACAGTGTCTCGCAGCATGCCCTCTTGATAGATGCGGTATTGTGTGACACCAGTTTGGTCATCTGCAGCATTCCAACCGATTGTTACTGTATTTTCACCCATGCTTTGGAGATGAACGCTGCTGCCTGATGGCCAGCTTGGCGCCGATTCGTTGGCACGAGAACTGCTAATTTTAAGATAAGGCTTGTTCTCTGCATTTTCTTTACTGTTTATAGCGGCTACCAATCCGACCTCTTCCAGTTGGATGAGTCCAAAGCTGACATGTTGGCTGCCTCTGTCCAATTGATTTTTCACATAGGCGGTCACATCTGCCTGATGCCATCCCAAATTTTTATTTATAGTAACTTTGCTTAGATAATGCACAGCCTCCGGCCTATTGTTCCAGGTCATTTCTGACTCTTTCCATGTGTGATTTTCCAGCCCAAAGATAGCAGTTTCTATGTGACTGCCTCCGCCGTCTACCACTGAACCGTAAAAATGGAGTGTTGCTGTGCCTATCTCTTCCGGGAGCGCTCCTGAATCGAATTTCATAAAAGCTTGGCGGGTCACATTAGGATCCGCTTTCATATTTTTGACGAGCAGCTTATCACTTGTTCCATAGTTTGTTTGTCCGGCGCTGCCTGCATTCACATGAGTATCCTCGACAGGAGGAACGGTTATCACATCGGGAGTCGTGACTGTTGTCTCTGGACCATCTATCGTCCAGTTGCCGGAAGGGTCAGACGCCTCAACTTTAAAGGAGTGTGCCCCGGAAACAGACAGCCCTCCTGCCTTGTAATGCGTGCGGGCTGCATCAATTTCTGCAATCATTTGTCCATCACGTATAATACGGTAGGCAGTCACTGCCTGATCGTCTACAGCCTTGTTCCAATTGAGACTAATACTATCATCGCCAGACAAGGCAGCTGTCAGTTCGCTTCCTGGCGGCCACGCAGGTGCCGTTGTGTCTTCAGGTGCTCTATAGGTTACTTCCACATACGGCTGATTACTGACACTTTCTTTGCTGTTTATTAATCCTAGCAGCCCCTGTCCTCCAGATACATCAGGCTGTATGAAGGCAAGACTGAGCAGCTTATCTGCAGTCATATTGGCTTGAACCTGCTCTGTAATATCTATTTCAAAGCTTTTAGCATCCTTCTCGAGCATAAAATCAGCCACTATTTCTGTTTTATAAGGCGGCTTGCTGCTCCAAGTCAATGTTTCCTCGGTCCAATCATGATTTTCAGTTTGATACAATTTAATGGGAGTCGGCTTTCCTTCTGAAGCTACTCCAAATACAACTAGTTTGACCGACTCTATTTCCGTATAAATGTTTGTAAAATCAAATTTCATATAACTCTCTCGAGTTAGATCAAGATTACCTTTTTTAATAGCAAGACTTGTTTCTTTGCCATAATTGCTATTAGCAAATGGGCCTGAACCTCTTACAAAAGTATCATCCGTTGGCGACATCCGAAACGTATGCAGCAAATCCGTCTCTTGCGTATTGCTAGTTTCCTGAACTTCTGCAAAAGCGGGTGTTGGATTCATTGGAAATAGTGTGCATAACATACTTAAAACAAGCAAGCCTGCTAATGTTTGAAATGAACGCTTTGTTTTTCTCATCTTCATCCTCCGAACTTGTTTAAATATAAAGCTCGTGATGCTTATTGCTCATCTCCTTGCATCCAATAGAAGCATCCAGCGGGCGATTTCGCCCGCTTTTTGCAAATATTGCTCCTATCCTTACAGATTTTCTTTATTGGCTTCGTACCACTCTTGCACCAAGCCTTCAATATTGTCGCCGCCAAGACGCTTCCATTCTTTACGCAATTCCTCCAAGCCTTGCTCAGGAGTCATAGCATTGCCGCCAGTAGCTACTTTTGTTTCGATTTGCTCAGCGATTGGACGGAAGGTCGCAATAAGCTGGCTCAATTCTGGAAGATCAGGATTATAAGCAATATCTCTGCGGAATTTATTTTTCAAAGCCGTTTCGATAGAAATAGTTTGCAGTTTAGCATAGGCTTGAGACAATTCATCTTGTGCCGCAAGCACAGGATACCAGGATGGTTCCGGGCTCCATTGATGAATAACAGCATATTCACTTGCATAACTTGCTTCTTTGCGGAATACATCTGCGTTAATAATTTGCGGAATTCCGTTCTCCAATTTGTGATGCTCATTCTCGAAGCCCTTTTTCAGAACAAGCCAATTATCCTCAATAAGCCAATCCAAAAATGCAATCGCATCTTTAATTTGTTCTTCATTCATCTCGCTGTTGAACATGACATAAATGTTGGCTGGCGTTTCTTGATAAAGACCTGTCTTGCCCAAAGCAGTTGCAGGCGGCTCAAGCGGCACAGGCTGCGCCGTTGGCACATTTTGCATCATATCACGGTACTCATTAGGCATATCCCATGCTCCAAGCATAATAGCCGCTTTGCCTGTAATCCAAATTTGTTTGGAGCGCTCGAAATTATTGTCTGTAATGTATTCCCGATCAATCAGCCCTTCATCAAACATTATTTTTTGAAAAGCCAACGAATCCGCATAGCGATCAAGCGTTCTGGCATATACCATCTTGCCGTCTTCCAAGTACCATTGATCTGAAGCCGCCTGATATAAAGCGCGCATAATGCCATGTCCATTGCCATTAAATACGATCGGCGTCATAGATGGGTCTTTTTCCTTCACCTTGCGGGCAAAATCGATAAGCTCATCAATGGTTGCAGGAGCCGAAACCCCAAGCTCATCCAGAATGTCCTGGCGAACCCACATCGCATGATTGGCGATGCCATCAATACCGCGCTTTGATGCAATTGCATAAATCTTATTGTCTACAGTCAGATATGGTTTAAGTTCTGCATTTTTTTCTAAATAGGCTTTATAAGAGGTACTGTATTTTTCGATATACTCGCCAATCGGCTGAATAGCGCCTTGCGCCGCTAATTGCGTCATATAGTTGCGATCATATTCCCAGATCAGATCAGGTGCCTCGCCTGATGCAATCAAAGCGTTAAGCTTGCTTTGCGCCTCATTGCGGGGTACGGGAATCCATTCTACCTCAGTAGGAGAATTCTCATTGATCCATTTAGTCCAACGGTTACTCTCATAGGTGCCCTCGTCGGCAGCTACCTGTCCGCGGTCAAACATCGAAATACTGATTTTCCCTTTCTTTCCTTCCGTTTTTCCTCCCTCGCTTGCTGAAGGATTGGGAGAAGCATTACTTCCTTCATTGCTCGCTTTTGGCGGTTCGCTATTGGAACCACAAGCAGCCAATATCGACACAAGCATCATAACTGCGATTAACACTCTACTAACTTTATTTACTGTTTTCATAGATTTGTCCCCTTTTTCATAGATTCATTGGTTAGCCTTTTACAGAACCGATTAATACCCCTTTAACAAAATGCTTTTGCAAAAATGGGTATACGCATAATATCGGAGTAATCGCAATAACGATTGCTGCCGCTTTGATCGCTTCCGGCGTCAGAATAACTTGTGTGACACCTTCTGATCCACCCGCAGGATTAAGCAGATGCTGCTCTACTTGCCTGATCATTTGATATAGCTTGAGCATCAAGGTTTGCTTGTTAGACTTGCCGATATAGAGCATGACCTGGAAGTAATTGTTCCACCACCCTACAGCATAAAACAGCGATAAAGCTGCGATAATCGGTTTGCAAAGCGGCAAAATAATTTGGCTTAGTATACGCCAGTCTCCCGCTCCGTCAATAGCTGCCGACTCTTCAATTTCCTCGGGCAGTCCTTCCATAAACGTTTTCATAACGAACATATTGTAAGTGCTGATTAAGGACGGAAGCCATAAGGCCCAATACGAATTCATCAGTCCCAAATATTTGATAAGAATAAAATTCGGAATCAGCCCGGTAACAAACAGCATTGTAAATGTAATAAACATTAACAGCGTACTGCGCCCGAACAATCTTTTTTTGGACAACGGATAAGCGGCCAGAATGGTGACAGCGATATTTAAAAAGGAACCAACAACTGTAACTAGTATCGTATTTTTCATCGCTACGAGCAGCTGCCCATCTTCAAAAAGCCGCTTATACGCTTCCGTATTAAACTCAACCGGCCAAAGCATAACCTCACCTGATGTAATCGCTCGACTGCTGCTGAAAGACGCTGCAACCTCATACCAGAACGGGTACAATGCAATCAACGCGAATAATGCCAGAAAAACTGCATTGATGATTCTGCCCAGCTGCGGCAGCAGCTCTGTTCTTGCAGACTTTTTGTTCATAGCTACCACAACCCCCGTTCCCCGCTCTTTTTAATAATGCGATTCACGCTAACTATAAGGATAAGACCGACAATAGACTGGAATAAACCAATGGCTGTCGTATAACTATAGTTCATATTTTGCAAACCTACTCTGTACACGTACGAACTGATTACATCTGCGACATCAAGCACTGAACTGTTTTGCAGCACCAATATTTGTTCAAGACCGACGTCCATCATGCTGCCCATTCGCAAAATAAGCAAAATTGCAATTGTACTGCGAATACCGGGCAAAGTTACATGCCAGATCTGTCGAAGCTTATTAGCCCCGTCAATCTTTGCTGCCTCATACAATTTTGTGTCGATGGATGCCATTGCAGCCAAATAAAGAATGGTTCCCCAGCCAGCCTCGCGCCATATTCCTGATAGCGTATACATAACCGGCCACCAAGCGGAGCTTGCCATAAAATAGATGGGCTCGATGCCAAACACTTTGTTCAAAATCAGGTTTATAATCCCGGTACTTGGCGACAACATCGCAACCAGAATGCCGCCCAGCACTACCCAAGAAATAAAATGCGGGATGTACAAAAAATTTTGCACCAGCCGCTTGTACCATTCCCTGCGCACCTCATTAAGCAGCAAGGCCAAAACAATAGGTACCGGGAAACCGAACACTAAGCTATATACATTTAGCAAAAGTGTGTTTCTTAAAATTCGCCAAAAGTCAGCGCTTTGAAATAATAATTCAAAATGTTTAAAACCTGCCCACTTACTTCCCAATATGCCGTCAATGAACCGATAATCCTTGAATGCTATAATCTCGCCGCCCATGGGAAGATACTTGAAGATTACATAAAACAAAACTACAGGCAAGAGCATCGTATATAAGTGCCTGTCTCGTACGAGCTTTTTTAAGACGATGCCCTTCTTCTTATCTGGTTTGACTGGCATTTGGTTCACCGGGATTTCACCTTTCACTTGTCATCCTCCTCCCTCAATCATTTTGCAAAGCTTTGCTCGTGTATCTTGCAATTGGATTGTATGGGATAATCCCTTAAGGTAGATAGAGACTCGTTTTAAAAAGGTGTCATAACTTGCGAAATGGGCAGTTACAATTTTTAAAATCCGTGTATTTTTTTATTCATCGCCTTGCTGTACCTGCTTTTAAGCCTTGTATCTCTCCCTGTATTCCGTAGGCGTAAGCCCCGTATATTTCTTAAAGGCGCGCAAGAAGCTGCGCGTATTTGTGTAGCCTACCATCTCGGATACTTCGTTTACTTTTTTATTTTTATCCTTCAACAGCTCTTGAGAGGCAGCAATACGAATCTCTATTAAATAGTCGATAAAATTGCGTTCTGTATGCTCTTTGAATAACTTGCTGATGTACGGCGGGGTTAGCTGAAACTGCTCCGCCAACTGATCTAAGGACAAATCGCTTTCCTGGTAATGCTCCTGTATATATTGAATAATGCTTTCAACCGATTTGTTTTTTCCGCGACTGTTGCGTTTTTCCACAATCTTATCCAATATTCCATTCAGTACACTGTGTACGATCTGCTCAATTTCGTACCAGTTATCGCACGTAGAGATACGTTGATGCAGGTTGCCCAAGGATGCAATGGTATCTTCCGGATCAATACCGATAGATGAGACCATCTGCAAAGCTTTCATAATAAGCTCATAAGCAAGCTGCCGGATTAAATCAGGCGAGAGATTGCTCCCAAGTGCATCGGAGAACATCTCTATTACCTCCTGGTTGACCTGCTCACTGTTAGCCTGCTTCAATGCTTCTGTAATTCGTTCAGCTTTTTTTATTATTTTGTAGTAGTCCTGATTCTGAGAGGTCGATATATCGTCTATCGAGATGACTGCAGCAGCACCAAATAACAGCTTGTACTGCAAAGCCTTGATCGATTGGTCATACGATTTCGGAATGCCGTCCATGCTGGCATAGCATTTGCCAAGACCTGCTGTTACAGACAAATGGAACTCGCGCTCCATCACCTTAAGCACCAAATCCATAATCGCCTGCGCCCGTAATTGATTCTGTTCCTCGTCTCCTTCTGCAAAGCTAATAACGATAACTGCCTTGCCTCCGCCCAGATCTGCAGCAATACCGGCATGTTCAGCGTTAATGAGCTCTTCGGCAACATTGCAAAGCATAAATGTGTATAGTGCCTGATCCCGGCTGCTCATTGTTTCGCTCTTTTCAATTTCTACACTGCACACCATATAATAATGCGGAAATAGTTTTATTCCGATATATTCAAGCTGGTGCCCAACAGCAGCAAACTCAGTCTTGTTGCCGGTCAGCATATCCATCATAAGCCGCCACTTCAAAACTGGCTTAAAATCACGCACTTGCTGCTCCAATTGTTCTCTGTCCGTATGCAGCTGATCGAATATCGTTTCCAAAGAACCAAAACCCTTTAGCCTGGCAACCGCCCCTTGCGGCGGCTTGCGGTATGCTCCAAACATTTTTCCAGCCAACCGCTCAATAGGCTTAAACGTTCTATGATTGAAATAAAACATAAATAATAGTGCAGCTACGATCATGCATAGTGCAACAATAATTAACAAATCGCGTGTCGATTCCAATTGTTTATACACTGCCGAGTTAGGAATGACGGTAACAATTTTCCAATCCGTGTAGTCTGACTTCTGATAAAAAATCGATGTCTCGGTTCCTTCTATATTGACAGTGAATTCTCCCTTGTCTCCGCCATCCAGTATTTGCTGAATGTAAGGCAGCGTTTCGCTATTTCCATACAATTTCGACCTATCGCTATGAGTTACTACATTGCCTTCATGATCAAGCAGCATCGTTTGTCCAGCGTATTGTGTATCGTAGTTGCCCGCTATCATCCGCTGCAGCAGCACCTCATCAATGTTTACCGCGACCAGGCCTTTGCGAAAGCCTGGCTTGCTTATTGCAGGATAAGGTCGGATTAACGTTACGACGTCCCGCTGCATAGAGCCTTCCCAAATTTTATGTGTAGGCAGCCACTTTATATATCCATCCATATTCAAATGCTCTACCAGCCAGCTGTCATCATTATCGAGACTGGGCAGGTATACTTTATTGGTTAATATTTTTCCGCTTACATCGGAATAAACGTAAACAGAAGCTAACTGCGGATTCGAATGCAAAAAACTGGTGACCTTGTTGGATAAACTATAGAAGTTTGTATACTTCTCTGATTCATTTTCGTAACTGTCATACATAAAGTAGACAAACTCCATTTCTCCAGCCAGCTTCAGCAAATTGCGCTCTGTTTCACGAAAGGACAGCTCAATTTTATTATCAATTTGTTTGAGCAGCGCATAATGCACATCCTTCAGATCCTTTTCCAATCTGCCTATCGTTCCGACATAGGGCAGCATAAAGCTCAGCACAATAATGACTAGCAGAACAATGCTATAAGTGAGTGAAATTTTTCGCGATATGTTGAATCTCATGCTATCCCCTCCTACTCTCTAGCAAATAAGTTCCTTAATTATATAAGAGGGAAGACAACCTAAACAATGAAGATATATGCCGAAATATAAAAGATGTCACCTTGTTTTAAAAAAATGCACCTTCTTTTGCTTTAGTAAGGGAGATGCCTTTAACTTATAACTCGATCTTCACAGCGTGATTTCGGTGGGTAATCCTTATTGTAGTTGGTGGTCAGATCGGTTATCCGCTAATGATGGCGTGTTGGGGGAAAGATGAAACGGATGCGCTAAAGAAAAGTGAGGGGGTATGGGAGAAATTTGGCTGTTGAAAAACTTTTGTATCGCGAAATGTACCAACTAAAAGTGGATTCGAGGTGGCGCCGACCGATTGTGTATGTTTTTTCATATACAATTGTGTTTTTCGGGGCTTTTCTGCGTAATGTATATGAATTTTCATATACATTGAGGCGTTTCGAGGTGGCGCCGAACGATTGTGTATGATTTTTCATATACAATTGTGTTTTTCGGGGCTTTTCTGCGTAATGTATATGAATTTTCATATACATTGAGGCGTTTCGAGGTGGTGCCGAACGATTGTGTATGATTTTTCATATACAATTGTGTTTTTCGGGGCTTTTCTGCGTAATGTATATGAATTTTCATATACATTGAGGCGTTTCGAGGTGGCGCCGACCGATTGTGTATGTTTTTTCATATACAATTGTGTTTTTCGGGGCTTTTCTGCGTAATGTATATGAATTTTCATATACATTGAGGCGTTTCGAGGTGGTGCGGGCACGCATAGGGTGTTGAGTGCAATGACTAACTTTCTATTTCGATCTGCGATAGTTGATAGAGAGGAGGACTGCATTTCCGCCTGCAATGCAGCCGCTCCCGCTTCTCCAGCTCCCCCCGAATCATACGAAGGGACTACCTATTCTAGCATCCGTATTTCTCCGGACTCTGTCTGATCATTTTTTTTGCGAGATGCCATAAATACTTTCCTGGCTTCTTTCAACAACAGCCTCAATGCTCTCATAAGTACAGCTTTGTATTCTGAAGACTGATTCAAGGCACGAATCATATTATTGATTTTCTGCCATCTGGCACGACTTAAATCTTCAAACGTCCGAATATCGCCAACATCAAACACATGGAACAACGCCGAAACAAACGAAGTTCGTTCTTTTTTATCCAAGCCCGCAAGCCATGATTTCAGTGTCTGATCAACAAATTCGCTTTTTTTCTCTAAACTTTCACCCTTAACGAAGCTGTTACCCAGTACTTCCCATGAATAAGCTTCATGCTGGACCAGAATGGAAGCATTGCTCTGCACGACCGTATACTCTTCCTCATGCTCCAGCAGCATACCAACGATGGAGGATTGCGGGACGATAGTACGAATTTTGTGAAGCATTTGCTGATATGCCTCGCTTTTTATCATCTTTTCGTCAAAGCCGGGCCCGTCATGATTATATACTTCCACTATGCGTTCCTTTAAGTCCGAACGGCACATAACGGAGGCGTATACAGCAAGATTGCCTCCCTTGGAATGGCCGCCCAGCCGCAGCAATTGATTGCAGACTTCTGTAGTATCCTCCAAATAGCAAACCGCCTCATACTGTGCAGCGACTGGCATGCTAATACTCATATTGAAATTTTCCTTCCAGCCGACAATCGTATTATCAGTGCCTCTAAAAGCAACAAAAAGAGAACCGTCGCCAAGTTCAATATGCATAGCAGCAAATTGCTTTGTGCGGTCAAGGTCGATCATATTTTCAAATTTGGACAGCCTTGCATCTGCAAAACGCGGGGACATGGCCAGCTTGCTCAGCAGCGGTATTGAAGCACGCACCATATAGCTAAATTGATCGATTTGATCTTTGCCGTACATTGAAAAATAAAGAATGGCTGCTTCTCGTATCGTGATATTGGCATCAACCCATTTGGATGGAACAATATAATCAAAATTGATATAGACCAGCTGAGACAAAATCAAATTATCCACTTCATTAAAAGGAGATTGCGCCAGCGTCAAATCACCACGCCAATCCAAATAATCCATTATATTTGCCATAAACTCTACCCACTCCTTGTATAAGAAGCTCACTTTAGCAGTATCATTATAGCAAATTAACGTAAAGACCAGTGCTTCTTAAGCGCTTCCCGGAACAGAGGTGCTGCCAATATGAAAGATATTAATTAATGCATCCCCTGCTATCTTATGAATCGCCCGCTTTTCCTTCTCATATTCGTATTTCCAATTCGGATCATAATCTACTACTGCAATTTTCATTTTCATCACTCCCTATTATATATTTTCCCGTTCGATATTTCCCAAATTAAGGGCATTGTATCAATATATAAAAATCAGAATGCTGTGTCAACGTATAACTGTTATTCATATTGCATAGCAACTATTGTCATGATAGTATAGCAAGCAATGGAATGTTAATAATCAACGGCTTTCTATTATTAATAGCAATCCATAATTCCAGCAATGTACTGGAGGCGAACATATGCTAAAAGTAAACCGAGATGACGAGCGCCCTATCTGGCAGCAGCTGCTAGACCAAGCGATCCATAATATTACAACCGGAAATTGGCCTCCGGGCGAATTGCTGCTCCCTTCCCGCGAGCTTGCTCTATTGATTGGCGTATCTCGTTCTACCATACAAATTGTTTACGAGGAATTATACAGCCGCGGATATACCGAAACCTCTCGGCGCGGCGGGACGAGAGTCAGCAATTGGACCTATACAGATCGTCCTGCAGAGGATACTGCAGCAGAAGGGCCTGTCCTCCCCGAATTGCCTTTATTAAATGCTGCAACAGGCCATTTGTACAATTGGTTCGGAGACAAAATAAATCGAACAGCGGAGATCGATTTCAATCCTCATGAGCCTTATATAGATGATCAATTTCAAAAAAATTGGCGTCAATCATTTTTACAGGTGTCCACCGAAACAAATCTGGACAGTTGGGCTTACGGAGACGCTTGCGGATATTTGCCGCTGCGGGAACAGATTCAACGTTATTTATCACTGGAACGAGGCGTTCATGTAGCTATCGATCAAATCATATTAACCTCAGGCGCACAGCATAGCATTGATTTGATCGCCCAAGCCCTTTTGCATGAAGGAGATATCGTTTCGATAGAAGATCCCGGCTTTCCTGCCGCTTGGATGGCAATGAAGTTTCGTCATATGCAGGTTGCAGCCATTCCGGTTGATGAGTACGGGCTTTGCGTTGACCGTATTCACCCGCAATCCAAGCTTGTATTTGTTACCCCGTCGCACCAGTGTGCAGTTGGCGTTATTATGTCGGAACCACGAAGGCAACAATTGCTGCATATGGCTGCTGATCAGCAATTTTGGATTGTTGAAGATGATTATGACAGCGAATTCCGCTATCGAGGTGATCCGCTTCCAACCTTGTTCAGTCAGCGGCCGCAAAATACGCTCTATATGATGAGTTTTTCCAAAATGATTGCTCCCGGTGTTCGAATATCAGCCATCATTGGGTCAAAAGAGTCTGTTCGTCAGCTTGCCCGAATCCACGAATTAACGTATCGCCATCTTCCGATTATGGAGCAATTAACGCTTACCCATTTTATCGAGCATGGTCATTTCGCACGTCATATGAGACGAGTGAGAAATGTATATCGGCGCAGACACGAAGCAATGACGAAGGCAATTATCTCATCTGGTCTGAACAAATACTTTACATTAACCGGTGTAGAAACGGGACTCCATATGCTCCTTGAAGCTGATAAATCGTTTGACGAAGAAGCGATGACAAACCTGGCGCTCGAAAAAGGAATCCGTGTATATCCGCTTAGCAACTATTGCCTGGAAAGCGATCGAAAAGGATGGGTTTTAGGCTTCGCTCAAGTAGATGAAGCAGCTATCGAGAAAGGTATTTATAGACTGGCGGAGATGCTTATATAATTCAAGCATCCCCGCCAGTTCTTTTATTTTTGCTCTACTTGTTTCAATCCGCTCGAACGATATTCCTTTTTGCGAAATTTTCCATGAATCAGCAGATGTGCTGCCATCCCTGCGACAAGTCCCCAGAATGCGCCGCCGACGCCAAGCAAAGTCACATTCGCAGCAGTTGCTAAAAACGTGATCAGCGCTGTCTCGCGTCCCTTTGGATCTGTTAAAGCATTAGCAAGGCTTCCCCCAATTGTGCCAAGCAATGCCAATCCCGCCAATGTTGCGATAAAGGTAGCTGGAAGAATGAGAAACAGAGCAGCCAGCGTGACTCCAAAAACACCGACAACAATGTAAAATATGCCGCAGGCAATACCAGCAATATAACGTTTGGACGCATCCTCGTGCGCATCTTTCCCTGTACAGATTGCTGCTGTAATAGCCGCTACGTTAAAAGCGTGTGAGCCAAATGGCGCTGTAAGGAGCGAGCCCAAACCCGTCACAGTCAAGATAGGATTCGCGCTCGTTTTGAAACCGTCATTGCGCAATACGATCATTCCAGGCATGTACTGCCCTGTCAAAGTAATAATAAACAGCGGCAAGGCAACACCTAATAAAGCATGCAGTGAAAACTCCGGAACGACAAATACAGGTGAAGCGATCGCCAGCTTAATATTGCTAAAGTCTGCTTTTCCCATAGTAATCAAATATAGAAGTCCGATTACCAAAATACCGACAATAGCGTACCGGGATGTAAATCGTCTTAATAGGATATACGCGGCAAACAGAACCACGACAAGCAAGGGGTCAACTTTCGCTCCGCCAAATGCTGAAATACCGAATTGCAATAAAATGCCCGCCAGCAGCCCTGAAGCAATGCCTGGAGGAATTAACCGAACGAATCGTTCAAACATGCCCGATAATCCCAAAATAATAAATCCTAACGCTGAGATTAAATACGCGCCAATCGCTTCAGGATAAGGGGTTACCGCTAATGCCGAGACGAGAAACGCCACGCCTGGCGTTGACCAAGCCGTAATAATCGGTTCCTTGTAGCGATAACTTAACCATATCCCGGTTATACCTACTCCAATGGAGATCGACCAAATCCATGAGGCGGTCATTTCAGGACTTAAACCCGCGACTTTTGCTGCCTGAAACACAAGAATAAAGGTGCCTCCATAATTGACAATAACAGATATTAAAGCGGCTATAGTTGGTGAAATCAAATCGCGGCCGCTCAGCGAAGATGATGTTGTGTTCATTAACGTTCTCCTGCCTCTCTCCTGATTATCCTATTTGTATGTTTTTTCATTACTCTATTTTGAATTTCTCATCAATTAAAGCTAGTCGAAGGAGATTTCACGTACACGCTTGATTTCTGGTATCGCAAATAAAGATTCCAGCACGTTCTTTGGCGCTTTTTTATCGATTTTTAAAATCATGACCGCCGAACCGCCTACCTCGTTGCGTCCCACCTGCATCGTCGCAATGTTAACACCGCTATTCCCAAGCAAGGTTCCAACACGTCCTATGATTCCCGGCCTATCCTTTTGTGCGATGATCAGAACATATCCTTCAGGTGGAATATCAACGGGATAGGGGCCAATTCGGACCATTCGTTCCCCGACACCAGGCAATGCCGAGCCTGTCACCCATCTCTCCTCGATTGTCGTCTTTAATCGAATCGTAATCTCGCTGGACGAGCTTTGGGTTAACAATGATTTACGTTCAACTAGATGAATATCACGGAATTTTGCCAAATGAACGGCATTGACAATATTGACTTGCTCTGCTCCGAGATGATGTGAAAGCACCCCCTTAAGCACATAAGGGATCAGCGGCGACGTATCCAGATTAGCGAGCTCTCCTGCACATTCCATCGTCACTTCTCGCACGGCGCCATCTGTCATCTGGGCAAGTGAACTTCCCAGCTGCTCGCACAATGTGAAGTATGGCTGCAATTTGTTCAGCAGATCGTTTGATATGGCCGGCATATTGACCGCGTTTTTAAACGGTTCTTGCCGCAGGATATGAATAACTTGCTCGGAAACATCGAGGGCTACGTTCTCTTGTGCTTCCAATGTTGATGCACCAAGATGAGGCGTAACAATCATTTTGGGATGACTGAGAAATGGATGATCCGGCGCCGGCGGCTCATGTTCAAATACATCAAAAGCGGCACCTGCCACAATTCCTTCATCAAGCGCTTCAATAAGAGCCAGCTCGTCAATAATTCCACCTCGGGCGCAGTTGATAATACGCATCCCCCGCTTCATCACATCAAATTGCGGCTTCGCAATCATATGATGCGTTTCCTTCGTCAGTGGCGTATGAACTGTCATAAAATCAGCTGTTCGAATGATATCATCTACTGTCGCCAGCTTGATTCCCAGTTTATTTGCCCTTTCCTCCGATAAAAAGGGGTCGTAGCCGATAATAGTCATTCCAAACGCAGCTGCACGCTTCGCTACTTCGATCCCAATACGTCCAAGCCCAAGCACACCAAGTACCTTGTTTCGCAATTCAACGCCAAGAAATGATTTGCGGTCCCAGCGGCCTGCAACGGTTTTGGCATAAGCTTGCGGAATATGCCGGGCCACTGCCATCATCATCGCAAAGGTATGCTCGCAGGTCGTCACTGTATTGCCATCAGGCGCATTAACGACAATAATCCCCTGGCTCGTTGCGGCATCCAGATCAATATTGTCCACACCGACACCTGCTCGGCCAATCACTTTCAAATGAACACCTGCCTCCATAATGCGCCGTGTGACTTTCGTTTGAGAACGGACAAGAAGCGCATCAAAGGTACCGATAATAGCTATGAGCTCCTCCTCGCTTAACCCCGTTATTTTAGCTACCTCCACATCTTCAGCACGCATCAGCTGCTGCAATCCAAAATCACTTATCGGATCTGCTACCAAAACTTTGAACATGATCCTTCCTCCTTTTCTATGTGAACTGTGAAAGCTGCACGGTTGAATTTCAAGCTTGTATTCAGCAATAGATTAATTTTGTCGAAAGACATTCAGCCTGTAAAATATTGCTTGTTTAAAGATTACTATGCTAGTATAGCAATAGGTGGATTGGTTATGAATGTCCAAAATAGATGTAATTGAGCAATCCAAAAGACGTTATTTCATTCCATCACTGCTTATATAAGGGGGTAACTATTCCATGAACATAAATCGTGCCGACAAAAGACCCATTTGGCAGCAATTGCTTGATCAGGCTATCGATCATATTACGAATGGGGTGTGGAAGCCGGGAGAACTGCTGATGCCTTCCCGGGAGCTTGCTAAGCAGCTGGGTGTGTCTCGTTCTACCGTGCAAATTGTATACGAAGAACTGTTAACCAGAGGTTATACGGTAACTTCACGCCGCGGCGGAACGCGAGTCAGTGATTGGATACAGTTCAATGACAAGCAGAAGCAAGAGGCTTCCCCTCTCATCTTGCCTCAATTCCCTGAATTGCCTTTGCTCGTTGACCAGTCGCAGCAGTGGTTTAGAAGTAAGGATAACCAAGCATCAGTCATCGATTTTAGCCCCTATCAGCCTTATATAGATGCGCAGTTTCTAAAAGCGTGGCGAAAATCTTATTTGAATACCTCTTCAGAATTAAAAGCATCCTCCTGGTCATACGGTGATGCTTATGGATTTGAGCCTTTGCGGAGGCAAATCCAACGTTATTTGTCGCTGGAACGAGGAATCCATGTTCAAACAAATCAAATTTTATTGACCTCCGGAGCCCAGCACAGTATTGATCTCATTGCACAAACGCTTTTGACCAAAGGAGACGTCGTGGCGGTTGAAGATCCCGGCTATCCCGTCGCTTGGATGACAATGAAGTATAGGCAAATGAAGATTGCTCCCGTTCCTGTTGATGAGCACGGCCTTATCGTTGAGAAGATCCCATCTGAATCGAAGCTTATTTTCGTTACTCCTGCTCACCAATGCGCTGTTGGTGTAATCTTGTCAGAGCCGCGCAGACAACAGCTATTGCATAAAGCAGCACAGCAGCGCGCATGGATTATCGAAGATGATTATGACAGTGAATTTCGCTATCGCGGCGATCCGATGCCAACTTTATATAGCAGGCTTCCGCAAAATTGTCTCTATTTGATGAGTTTTTCTAAACTGACTGCGCCAGGCATTCGCATTTCCGCGGTTATTGGACCTGCTGAAGCGATCGCTCAACTGGCCCGCGTTCAAGCATTTACCTATCGTCATCTTCCTATCATGGAGCAAGTGACATTAGCACACTTCATCGAGCACGGGTATTTCATGCGCCATATGCGGAGAGCCAGAAATATATACAGGCGGCGCCATGAAATCGTACAAAAGGCAATTGTCGCAAGTGGTCTTAATAACAAATTTACCGTACAAGGAATCGAAACAGGCTTGCACATACTGCTGGAAGCGGATGAAACATTTGACGAGGATACAATGACCCTTCGCGCACTTCAAGGCGGAGTTCGAGTGCATCAACTCCATTCCTATTGCTTGGAAAGCAAACGTAAAGGGTGGGTATTGGGCTTTGCCAAAGTAGAAGAGGAGCTAATAGAGGAAGGTATGTACAGACTTGCGGAAACGATGTTATAGCTCAAATTTTGGTATAAAACTTACTTCATTACAGAGAATACCGAGCAATGATGAACTTCTAAGGGTTGCCACAAACGCTATTCGTGCAAAAATGACAGCTTGAAATTTCTAACGGTTGCTATTGCGCTTAATTTCCCAAAATGCGCTGATTTTGCTCGAAAAAGGTACAATAGCGCTCGTG
>NZ_JAZHCT010000028.1:0-70562 GCF_036541265.1 Paenibacillus sp. IITD108
AAAAACTCCGTCTCCCTATTAATAAGGAAGGCGGAGTTTCTTTATGTGCTCTAGCTAGGAATTAGCTGTTTTATTTTTTACAAATTGAAGCACTTTGCGTGTATGCTGCACCGTAAGCTCATGTCCATTGAACGGGTAAATATGTATTTCCTTCGGCGCTTCTATTCGATTATAGGCTGCGAATATCGTCTCCGGCATACAAACGGTATCCTTGAGACCGACAGAAACCATAACCGGAACGGTCAAGCGGTCAGCCAGGTTCATCAGATCAAAATAACTCAGTGTTTTCAGCACACTGTCGAGTCTATCAGGATTTCGCTTGATATAGGCTGCTACCTCCGTCAACGAGCCGGTAGAATGCAGCACGCCATAATCCATATGGCACAGATTCGGAATATCGGCCACGGAATAGGCTACCTTTTTATTCAAAATAGCTGTTAAGAGTGACAAGCCTCCGCCTTGACTGCCTCCGACAACTCCTATATTGGAAGTATCGATTTGCGGCTGCTCCGTCAGCCAGTCTACCGCACGCACAGCATCGATTGCAATTGCTTTATAGTAGCAATTGTCTTTATCCATAATATTCTGAGTCATCCAGCCGCCGACCTTGCCGCCGACCTGTGGCAGCTCGTTGCCGGTATCTCCATTCTGGCCGCGGACATCTACTGCCAAAACAGCAACGCCAAGCAGCAGCCATGATGAATATTGCTCCGGCATCAGCTTATCGCCATGGTAGCCATGGTAAATGACGACAGCCGGATACTTGTCCTGTTTTTTAAATTCAGGTATCAAATACCAGCCGTAAATCGGTGTAGAATCAAAACCGCGATAAGCAATCCGATGTGCGGTCACTCCATCAAACGGCACTTCCACCCGTTCACTGCTAATCGGCAGCGGATGCTGGCCCGCTTCTTCCAGAGCGCGCTCCCAAAACTGATCGATATCCGGCTGCGCTGTAAGATCGGGGCGCAATTGATATAAATCTTGAATTCTTTTTTCAATAGCATTCATAAAAAGCTTTCCTCTCCTATGGGTAACGTTTTTATTGGTGCTAATTATTAGAATACGACAGGACGACTTCCATGTCCAAGCTAAAAACGATTTGCGGTCACATTTTTTCTGTGTCATGCTGTGCTGCCATTTAACGAAACATGCGAGATTGTCGATTCAATGTGGATGATGCAACAAGCTTTAGAAAAAGGTGGCACTGCGACCAAGTTTGGGCTTCCGACCGCTGTTGTATGCCAATTTTTTGGCACTTATCAAACATATAATGGTTAAAATTGGCATACAAAGGCGGACGCTGCCGCTTCTCCAGTCCCAATCTTGCTCTCCGTTACCCGTTTCTTTTGCTTACCATAGGTTGCTTACAATGATCGACAGCCTCCTAGTGTGTTTAGGTCAGTCCTCTCTTTGCCATTGCGTCAACAAATCAAGCAAATCCGCTTCCAGCAGCTCGATGCGATACTGCACTTTTTTCTTCTTCAGTTTTTGAGCCAATACACCTGCCATTTCAAGATGGTCCTGTGCGAACAGCTCCTTTTGCTCATTAAGCGGCAATTCACCTTCCGCTCGTGTATAATGGCGGGTTACTTCAAGCTTCAACTGGCCCTTCTTGAGGTCAAGCCTTCCAAAATGAAGCCGAGGACGAATATAATAGCCGGTTGTCAAATCTTCCGGCACATCCTCTTCGGCGTGAAAGTACTCATAGCGCATGGACGGTGACGGATCATCATGGTGGCTAAAGTTGCAATGGATGCCCAGGTAGCCAAAATCATCCCCATACTCCTCCTGGCGCATATGCTGGTCTAAACGCGTACGCAATACCTGTAAACAATCGACAAAAGGTTGTACGGATAACTGGTAATTACCCGAACGGATAAAACGAACCGGGTTTTTAGGCAGCGGATTGCGCTGTGAGGCCAGTGCCGCAATACCATAGTCGTGCCGATCGCTTCCATCATCAAGAACAAAGGTGTCGCCTTGTCTTGCCCATCGGCGTTCACTCGCCGGTACCGCTGCAAAGGTCTTCGTCCGCAGCTGTGAATAATAGGAGCCACTGATCCATTTTTCACAAATGGCTTCTACCGGTTCCCGCTCTCCCCAACCTACAATACGCAGTGCTTCGCAAATTCGCACCAATTGGTTCCATTCCGCACTATTGGAATAGGTAAACAAACGGTCAAATTCCGTCAACAAGGTCTGTCGAAACTTATCTGTATCCGGTTTGTTCAGCAGATAGGCGACTAGATCTTCGATTGTATCCCTACTATAAACGTTCTGCATATCGCATCTCCCCTGACTCAGAATAAACAACGCAAACTTACTATAAAAGATCCTATTTGTTATTTATAACAAGCTTATATTTCTTAAAAATCCAAGAATTGCACATGTCATTTAGCGTATCTTTGCTTATGCGAACGGATGGTTTTTGCTCTTGCAAAGCATCTGCTACAGGTACTGAAAAGCGAAGCAGCTTCGTCATTTTTTTGATATCGTTCGCTACTTCATTAAAAAACGCATAGGTTAACGGCCGATGCTCCCGTATATCCTCATAAATATAATACTTTCCTTTTTCATCCTCTATATCAATCTGAAAACCTTTGGGGAATGAAAGCATCAAGCATGGCAATTCGTCATCTGCCCATTGTTGGTTATAAGGAAAACTGATACCTTCATTTCTTACAAAAAATCCTGAGCTTTCATTATCATTAGTGAGAGAAACAGAGTATACAAAGTGAGGGTCGGCACATCAGTTACGCCGTCATACCACTTATGTACCACTGTACTAGAAACTATGTTAATCAAATGGCTTACGGTCGCATCTATTCCACTTTCCTCTTTAATCTCTCGAATCACACCATCGATCAGATTTTCCCCAACTTCAGTAATTCCGCCAGGATATACCCAGCCATCGTTATGAGCTTTTACCAAAAGGATATTTCCTTTCCCATCCTCTACAATTCCGCCTGCAGATACGATATGTGTCGGGAATGCCATTTCATAACCTCCCATTTATCAGATATACTTTCTTTTCAACTTTGTTCCTGTATTTTCCTGCTCGACAAGGATAAACGGTTCCGCGTCAGGTGGAAACTTATACTTACCTATATTTTCAAAAAGCACATGTATTTTTGGGTACATATATCGTCATCGTGACCTAGTGCCAACTTGATGCCAAACGCCGGCTCCGCAGAGTCGGCGTTTGCAATGTTAATTCGGTGAATTTTTATAACTTTCCGTACGATACATGCGCACGCTTGGCGACATGCAAGGACAAAATGATAAGTGCTAACGCCATCACAGGATGAAGTGCGCCCGCAGCCGGCAAATTAGCCGTAAAATACTGGACATAGATGAGCGCAAACAGCGCGAGGCACAGCCATGCTGTTCCTTTTGGAAGCCGGCCGGCAAATGCGAAGATGATCATAAGAAGCGGAATAAATTCAAAGATGTGCACAAAGATGACGTGATGGCTCCAATGCTTCGGATCGTTGAACAGAGCCATGCCTGCAAGCAAGGTTTGCGCTACGATACAGGCGACCAATCCCCATGCGAGAATGATGAATGTGAGTCTCGACGTTCTTACGCGCCCGCTCAGTTTACTATTTTCCATAATAAAGTCCCTCCAAAATAAGTGATTTTGAATTCGGCCGTTATTTGCGCGGGGTCCATATGTTTACAAACAGCAGGGCGACGAGCACACATATGATCGGCAGAATGATTGGAAGGTATTTGATCCCGACTGGCCGATCGAGCAGCAGCATACCCGCGATCCCGATCAACCCGGAGAGCACGAAGCCTCCAACGATTCCGCCGACGACCGCTCCAAGCAGTATTGCACCTTTATTTTTCATTAAGGTATCCCCCATTCTCTTCCTGTTATTGATGGCTTTGCCGTCATCTTATCAACAAAATGTTGCGAACTCTTGACAAAGCGTTACGGTTTCCGTGAAATTTTCCCCTTGGGCCGGATTAGCCGTTATACTATAGAAAATAATTCGTGAGAAAGAAGGTGCAAAACATGTCGCATACGTTACTGTTAGTCGACGATGAAGCTGGTGTGATCCACTTCATGGCGTCTTTCTTACGGCAGGAAGGCTACTGCATCGAAACAGCGATGTCAGGTCGTGATGCTCTGCTGAAGGCTAAGGAGACCAAACCTTCGCTTGTCGTGCTCGATTGGATGCTGCCGGGCATGAACGGAATCGAGGTGTGCCGGGAGCTTCGCAAGCTGGGTGGAATGGGCATTATCATGGTCACCGCGCGGACGGAGGAAAGCGACAAGATCATCGGGCTGGAGGTCGGAGCCGACGATTATTTGACGAAGCCCTTCTCGCTTCGTGAGCTGGCGGCGCGGATTCGTTCTGTACTAAGGCGTATCGATGGAATCGA
The DNA here is from genome assembly GCF_036541265.1 of Paenibacillus sp. IITD108. NCBI lineage: Bacteria > Bacillati > Bacillota > Bacilli > Caryophanales > Paenibacillaceae > Paenibacillus > Paenibacillus sp. IITD108. The sequence goes on from NZ_JAZHCT010000028.1 coordinate 4,396, forward strand.
CAGCGCCACTCAAACGATCGAGCGCGGCGAGCTGTCTATCTCGGAGTCGCAATACCGGGTATGGAAGCGTGGAGAAGAGGTTCCCTTAACCCCAACGGAATTTAAACTCATGCTCACGCTGGCTGCAAAGCCGTCTATCGTCTACAGCAGGCTTCAGCTTCTGCAGGCGGCGCTCGAAGATGATATCCTGAACGACGAACGAACAGTCGATGCTCATATCAGCCGCATCCGCAAAAAAATCGAGGACGATCCCGCTAATCCGATCTATATCCAGACCGTCTACGGATTCGGCTACCGGTTCGGTAACAGCAAATGACGGTCAGCCGCAAGATTTTCGTTGCGATCGCCTCGTTCGTCGTGTCGCTTGCCGTCATCTTCGTTTTATTGACGCAGTTGATCATACAACAATCGTTTGAAACGATGGCGGAGAAAAACCGGAGAGAAGCACTCGACGCAATATCCGAACAAGTTGTCCAGGCCTATGGCCAAAATGGTTCCTGGGAAGGGTTTCAGGGAATCGTTCTGGACGGTGCAAAGTGGAGGAATTATTCGGATGCGAGCTTGATCGTATTGTCCAATGATCGCGAGCAGGTGTACGCCGAAGGGCCGACTGTTTCCCGCATGGTTAAAAATCTGGGCCTGAAACGCAATCTCTATTGGGAAGGACGGAAAATTGGAAGATTGGTTTATTATGACGCCGAAATCGCCGACATGTCTAAATTAAGGATCGGCATCCCGACTTCGGTCGCGCTTCTCTTGTCGTTCTTTGCAGTTTTGTTTGTGCTGATCTCGCTCCTCGCGGCTTACTGGATCGCAAAGCGAATCACAGCCCCCCTTCGCAGGCTGATTCCGGCCATTGACAGATTGGGGCGTGGAGAGCTGGGCGTACAGGCGCCCGTTCTGTCAAAAGACGAGTACGGCAAGGTGGCGCTTGCGTTCAACGCAATGTCCGACCAATTGCGCAAAACTGAAGAAACGCGGCGCCATCTCGTAGCCGACGTAGCCCATGAGCTAAGAACGCCGCTCACGATCGTTCGCGGAAAGCTGGACGGGCTGCAGCAGGCGGGCGCATCCATCCCGCCGGAGAGCTTGCTGCCGCTGCAAGACGAGCTGATCCGGCTCTCCCGGCTCGTGGACGACTTGCAGCTGCTTTCCCTGGCGGAATCTGGCAAGCTGCAGCTGGAGAAGAAGCCGATAAGCATGACCCATCTGGTTCGCCGGGTCATGGACCATGTCGAGCCGGACGCCGCGGAGAAGAACATTGCCCTGTCGCTCGAGATTGAAGCGGACGGGAAGCCGATCGCCGTCGACCCGAACCGGTTGACCCAAGTGCTGCTCAACTTGCTCGTCAACGCCATCCGTTATACGCCGCCGCTGGGTTCCGTGAAGGTGACCATTCGTGAATTGCCTTCGCCGGCCGGAGAAAATACGAAGCTGAGGATTACAATATCCGATTCGGGAGTCGGCATGACGCCCGAACAGCTGGCGAGAATCTTCGATCGATTCTATCGGACAGACGAGGCCCGATCGCGCGAAGGCGGCGGCACTGGACTGGGGCTGGCGATTACTAAGGAGCTCGTACTCGCGCATGGCGGCACACTGGAAGCCGAAAGCGAACCCGGCCAAGGCAGCGTCTTCGTAGTGGAGCTGCCGTACGGACACGAGCGCTAGGCGCAGCCGAACAAGCCAAAAAAACCGGACATCTTCAAAAATGGCCGGTTTTTTTGGCTGCGCCCACTATATTAATCATCAGTTCGATCCTCCCCATCACTCCGCTGGATCCGCAATGACTTTGCTTCGATACTCCAGCGGAGTCAGTCCACAGTACTTTTTGAATACCTGCGAGAAGTAGGAGAAATTGGAGTATCCTACCTTAGAGGCGATGAGATGAACAGGAATATTCGTATTCGTTAACAGCGATTTGGCAATTTCCATTTTTTGAGTTGAGATAAAATCATTCAAGGATATGCCCTTCACCCTTTTGAACAGTCGGGACAAATATTCCGGATTCAAATAAATGGCCTCGGCAATTTCCGCGCGGCTGAAGTTTTTCTCTATATTTTGGTTAATGTATGCAATCGCCCGTTCAATCGGTAATTGCGCCTGGCGGTCTTCTGCTGCATGCTCATCGACATAATCAAGCACGAAGTCGACCAAGTCAATCATCTGATCCAGTGATGTGTAGGCCTCAATATAATCGGTATAAGGGTATTTTTCAAAAAAGATTTCACTTATATCCAGCTTCATTTGCTTGGCTGCAGTAAGGAAAATCTGAATAAAGTCCTGATGGAATCTTGCCAAAAATTCAGCTGAGATAATGCCAAGCTGCTTTCGTTGAAGCAGATAGCTATGAATCTGGTCGCGTACAGTCTTGCTGCTGCCATGTGCAATGAGTATAGACCAGTTTTGCATATCCGGGTTAGAGTAAGAGCTTTCCTTCATATCGTTCATATGCTGCATTGTAAAAACCTTGCTATACAAAGCAACGTTATGCTGGCGCATATGGCTTAAAGTTTTATAATGCTTCTTCAATTTTTCGGGATGCCCTGTATCCGATATATAGCAAGCCGTCGAACAGCCAAGCTCCTTCTGAGCGTCTGCAATAAACTGCATCATCAAGCTCTCGAAATGAACCTCGAATATTCCTTCTGTATAAACAAGAGCCATATAATTGCCGCGATCCAGCTGTACGAATAAAAACGCAAGCTTGTGCGGCTCCATAACCTTGGATAATATAGTTCTCAGCTCTTGTTTGGCAGGCTCCTTGTTAGGATTGGTAAGCTGGATCAAAATGCAACATAACCGCGTATCCTCTGAGATACAAATGTTTAAATTATTCAAGTCTCTAAGCAACTGCTGATGGTGCTCTCCTGAATCTAGCATAAAGCTGCGTACGCAGTTTTCGAGCAAAACTTCTTCATTTTGCCGCCAATAAGCACCGTACTCATAAATCTGCTGCATTTCGGCATCCGTATGAATTTTATGGATGGCCCGCTCAACCGAGGCCTGAATATCTTCATATCTGGCGGGCTGAAGGATATAGTCAAAGCATCCAAGCTGGATCGCTTCTTGCGCATATTCGAATTCCGAATAGGAGGATAGGAAAATACACGCAATAGCAGGGTAATAAAGCTTCACCCACTTGAACAGTTCCAGGCCGTTTTCCAAGGGCATTTCAATATCGCACAGCATAATATGGATTTCGTGCGTTCGCAGCACTGTTCTTGCTTCATCTGCGCCATAAGCAGCATACGCCTGACTAATCTGAAGCGCCTGCCAGTCTACTCCGGCTATAACTCCCTGTACAACATCATATTGATCATCCACGACCAGAACGTTCATTGTTCTCCTCCCCTCCTTTTATTCTGGAATTGATCGGAAGTATAATTTCAGCAACAGCTCCCTCTTGTGTATTGAAAAAGGCAAGCATTGCTCTTTCGCCATACAGCATGGACAAGCGATGCCGCACATTGCTGATGCCGATATGAATATCGGTATAGATCGTATTGTCACCGCAATTAAGCTCATTCAGAATGGTCGGCTCGAACCCTTCCCCATTATCCTGAATCGTTATATCCGCATAGTCGCCATCATCACTTTCCAGCAAAATGGCTTTAATTCGAATATGAAGCTGTTCATTCGGCTTCGTTGCATACTTGACACAGTTCTCTACGAAAGCCTGGATAGATAAAGGCGGTATCGTGAAACCCTTAAGCGCGTTATCTATGCTAATTTCGCATACAGGCGGAATGTGATGCGCTATGTGCTGTATGTGAATATAGTTTTGTACATGCTCAACCTCTTGCTGAAGCGAGACTAGCTGCAAATTATCCTTGAAATTATAGCGCAAATGATTGGATATCGCCAAAATCATATGTTGAATGCGCTTATAGCTCTGCTGCTCCGCCATACCGTACAAACTCTTTAAGCAGTTGAGAAAAAAATGCGGGCGAATTTGCAAATGCAAATGCTGCAGCTCAGCCTTCTGCCGTTCAATTTCATGCTCATAGGCAACGATTTTCAATTGATTGATTTCGTTCGACATTTGCGTAAAAGCAGCGTCAACCTGCTTGAATTCTTCAATGCGGTATTCTTCTTTTTGCTCCTGTCCAGATCCTTTGCCTATATTGTTGACGAGGCGCTGCCATGGTGAAAGCAGCGAGCGATTTAAGAAAAACAGACTAATCAGAACGAGCGCTACTGTAAACAGCGATAAAGAAAACAAAACTGCAAAGCTCCCCTTGAATACACTCGGCTTCGGAACGGTAAATATTAATTGCAGATCGCTATTCTGAATCGGAGCTCCGACGGCGATATATTTATCATTTTTTTCAATCGCGTAACGGTCTTGAACTTGGCTAGGCAAGCTAAGCTTCTGCTTTGCAACAAATGCTTTATTCGTGAGCGGAATGCCTGCCTTGTCGGCATAAATCACTTCCGTGCCCTTCTGCACAAGCTCATTCATTTGAATATGATCAAAATCGACCATAACTGCAGCATAAGTGCCATCCTTTCCCAGCAGCCGGAAAAGATAGTATTTCTCATTCACTTCCAGGGAAATCCAACCCGTTTGATAGTAATTATCGTAAGTGTATGTCAAATCGCGTAATTTCTGCCGAATGTTTTCTTTCGTTTCATAGCTGTATCCGCTCGCAAATATATCGCGATAAACATCGTTAACGGTGCTGTAAATAAAAAAAGCATCCACGTTTTGATAAGAATTAAGTGCTGTTTTGAACTGAATCATGATTTCATGGGACGCAATATGAGCCTGCAACGAATTAACGGAGCTGTTTAGAGTGCGGAAATTATAATCGTTAACGGTAACATTGAACAAAAATGTATCTAATGCATTTAGGTCATTATGCATATTTTGAGCATAAAGTGAAAGGGATTGCTGATTGGATTCGATGAACTTATCATTGAACTCGTGATAAGAATAGAAGTTGTAAACTAGAAGCATCCCAATAAGCGGAAACGTAATAAGCAATAATGAACGTAATACATTCATTTTAAATGAAGTGCTATACTTTTTTATCATGTTTTATCCCTATTCTTCACCCTATAATCAACTGCCATAATTGCCTAACGGTTGCCATAGAGGCTATTTCGATTATTTTAGCTCATTTGAGCTTTTAACGGTTGCCACGAGCGCTATTGTACCCTTTCTCGAGCAAAATCAGTGCTTTTTGGGTAATTAAGCGCAACAGCAACCGTTAGAAAATTTAAACCGTTATTTTTGCACGAATAGCGTTTGTGGCAACCCTTAGAAATTCATCATTGCTTAGTATACTCTGCGACGAAGAAAGTCAGCTCGGCTCCAGCAATGGATCGTCGGTTTCGTTGAGTCCCTATATTTTAAAAGAAGCTTTATACATTTATCAAGAAGAAAGAGCTAACGCTATCGTTGCCACTTACTGGAATCAGCCTTTCCCAACAGTAAAGTGTGCAAAACTTATACACTCTTATATTTAAAAAACGGACAAGATGCCTGCAAGGAATTCTCTTCCACGCTGCATTTCTTGTCCTATCATTTATATGGTTGGCTAGCTATCCTTTGACTGCCCCTACCGTAATGCCTTTGACGAAATATTTCTGGAAAAACGGATAAATGACCATAATCGGCACAGCGCCAACTACAGCAATTGCCATTTTAATGCCTACGCTCGGCATATTGGCGGCAATTTCGCTAGCATTGCTTCCTGCCCCGCCGCTTGCAAGAAATCTGACATCCTGCAGCATCGTATTCAACATATTTTGTATACTGAACAAGCTCGGGTCGGTCAGGTAGTATAGGCCGTTTCTCCAATCATTCCAATAGTTAAGTCCGATCAGCAGCGATAGTGTAGCAACCATCGGCAGCGACATCGGCATTACGATACCGAACAAAATACGGTATTCTCCCGCTCCGTCCACTCTGCCCGCCTCAATAACTTCTTCCGGTATATTGGTCGCGAAATACGTACGCATCATAATGACATAGAAGGCGTTAACGAGCAGCGCCGGAACAATCAAAGCCCAAATCGTATTGTCGAGGTTGAGGTAACGGGTATACATAATATAGGTAGGTACAAGCCCGCCATTGAACAGCATGGTGAAAAAGACGAAAAAAGCGAATTTTCCGCGATGCGGCAAGTCCCTCCTCGAAAGAGGATACGAGAGCAATACAGTAAGCAGCAAGCTGGTAACCGTACCTACAACCGTTACAATAATTGTAATACTGTAAGCTCGCGCAATCGTAGACAGTCTTTGAAACATATAAGTGTAGCTTTCTAAGCTGAGCTTATCAGGGAATAGCGAGTAGCCGTTGCGAATGAGCGTGCCCTCCTCTGTAAAGGAAGACACGACCAGAAGCAAGAACGGAAACAAGCAAAATATCATCAACAAAAACATGATGGCATTCGCAAACAATTGAAACATTCTATCGTTCTGAACCATTGCCGATTCTCCTTTACTTTAGAATAGAGCATTCTCTTTGCTGTATTTGGTAACGATCCGGTTAGCGATATAGACGAGCGTAAAGCCAACCAGAGACTGATACACGCCTGCCGCCGAAGACATGCCTACGTCGTTCAGCTTAATTAATCCGCGATAAACATACGTATCGATCGTATTCGTCACATCATATAACGGACCGGAATCCATCGGCACCTGATAGAATAAGCCGAAGTCGGAATAGAAGATCGTACCGATTTGCAGCAGCACGAGTGTAATCATCGTCGGCTTCAAAGCTGGCAGCGTAATATTAACCATTTGCTTCCAACGATTTGCTCCATCGATTACAGCAGCTTCATAATAGCCGCGGTCGATGCCAACCACTGTCGCATAGTAGATGATACAGCTGTACCCGATCGTCTTCCAAAGATGCACAACCGTTAAAATATACGGCCAATATTTCGGTTCCGTATACCACGACACATCTTCAAGTCCAAGCTGCTCCAATATGCTGTGATTCATGAACCCGGACTCTGCGCTGAACATTGCGAATACGAGATAGCTCACCACAACCATAGAAATCAAATAAGGAAGCAGGATAATCGTTTGATAGCTCTTCTTCCAAAACTTTGACCGGATTTCATTCAATAAAATAGCGATGGCTATTGCAAATACCGTCCCTAAAATAATGAATACAATATTATATCCGAGCGTATTGCGGGTAATAATCCACGCTTCTTTCGTTTTGAAAAGATATTCAAAATTGCTAAACCCCGCAAATGGACTGTCAAAAATTCCTTTGTTCCAGTTAATATGCTTAAAAGCAATAATCATACCAGACATAGGTATGTAGTTATTGATGAGCAAGTATAGCAAACCTGGGATCATCATGACATATAAAGGAAGGAAACGTTTGTAATTGTGTTTTCGTCCAGCTCTTTTAGCTTTAAGAGCAGTCATCATTGTCGCCCTCCTTTTATTGAAAAATCAATAAAGCATAAGCGACAGCTTCAAGAAAGAGTGGAACTTTCTGCTGCTGTCGCTCATCCATTTCCTACTCTTTCTTTTCGCTGTTTCTTAGCTCCGTTATATGAACTGTAATATCAAATTACTTCTTGCTTGCCGCCCACTTGTCGAGTTGAGCTTGCTTTTCCTTGATAATGTCATCAATGCCAGCAGCTTTCAGCTCTTTCTGGAAGATCGGAAGCGTTTCTTCCGGGTTAAGCATGCCTGTCATCAAGGCATCATGGTACTTCGCAACGACGTTGGTGCAAGCTGTCATCTGATTCCGAACAGGACTTGAATCAAAGGTGAAGCCATAGGCCGAAGAACGGACAGCTGTATCGTTGAATTTCGTTTGAGCTTCCCAGTAATCCGCAGGGTTTCCGTTCCAAACGTGACCGATCGTCTGGTTAGGCCACATCCAGCCGCCATTTGGCCTGTAACCGGTATTGGAACCATCCAATCCTTCCGGATAGTCGATAATGGCTTGTCCGTTAGATGCATCGCCTACTTTAACGTAGTGCTTGCCTTCAATACCATAGATCATCAAATTAACAATTTCCGGATCGGTATACATCAAATTAAGAAGCTTCATTGCCGCTTCAGGTTTTTTGGAACCGTTGCTGATCGCCCAAGTCGTCATTTGCACATCGGATGTAGTCGAGTAAGCTGGGACGATTTCTGATACTACGATATCTAAACCGTAGTTTCTTGATTCCTGAACATCAAAGCCAGGCTTCAAGTTGGCGAAGCCGCCGAATGCAGTGCCTGCTTTCAATAACGTACCGGTAATTTCTGTATTGTTAATGGCATCCTTCATAATCAGACCATTTTTATACCATCTGTTCATGCGGGTAACAAAGTCTTTATAGAAATCTGTTTCATACAGGTTAACAACCTCCAGCTCTTTACCGAAGTTCATTAGTACGCCAAGGTTTGTCATATCGTCGCCAAGCGTATCCCAGCCCCAGTTGCGAACAAGCTCGCCGTTAGGCGGAACGACAGGGATAATGTTCGGCTCATTTTTATGAATCGTCATCAGCGCTTCTTCCAGCTGATCCAACGTTTTAATGTTTGCATAGTCAATGTCGTATTTGTCCGCCAGATCTTTTCTCATTTGAAAGCCGTAAGCTTTAGCCAGGTCGCGTCCTGTTGTAATACCATAAATATCATCGCCAACACGGCCGCTCTCAAGATAATCAGGCCCGATTGCCTTCACTAAATCTTGACCATACTTATCGAGTAATTTCGTAAGCGGAATTATCTGTCCATTGTTCGCAACAGTAGCCAGCGGCGTCATGTAAACAGGTAATATATCAACGCCTTTTCCTGATGAAAGCATCATCGTAGTTTGCTGCACGTAGTTGCCGTAAGCGATAAACGTAATATCAACTTCAATATTCAATTTTTCTCTAGTAATTTTATTTATAGCTTCAATAACCTCGTCCTTGTCATCCTTATTCGTGCTCATCATTACAATGTTCAGCTTGACAAGATCTTTTTCTCTCAAATCGCCAGCAGCCGCTTCTTTATTATTGTCTTCGCTGCCAGAATTATTTTTGTTTGCGCTTCCACAAGCAGTAATCAAAGAAAGCACCATAACCATAAGCAGCATACTTGCCAACAATCGTTTCATAATTTATTGTAGCCTCCCATTTTGAACTAGATCTATCTTAGCAAATAGAGGCATGCATATCTGTAAAAATAATGTCTTAAATAATCAGAAAAATGACTTATTATGACTGAAGACACCATAGAAGAGCCTGCGGTGCTATGATAGGGCTACAAATTTTACTATTAACAGGAATGAGGCGAACTAAGCATGACAAATCTAAAAGTTGCGCTGCAGCTGTATACACTGCGTGATTATGACAAGGAAGATTTCGCATTGAAGCTAAAGAAGGTAAGCGAGGCTGGCTATGACGGAGTGGAATTTGCGGGCTTTGAAAATATTCCAGCAGAAGAAATGAAGGGTATGCTCGAGAAAAACAATTTGACGGCGATGGGCAGCCATACGCGGATTGAGGAATTGCTGGATAACCCGGATGAAGTCATTGCATACAATCAAGTTATCGGCACCTCATATATCGTAATCCCTTACTATAAGATGGAATCGATGGAAGACGTTCAAGCCTTGCTTGCCCTCGTGAAACGAATCGGACCTCAAATCAAGGCGGCCGGTATGGAACTTCTTTATCATAATCATTATCACGAATTCAACAATGAGTTTGGCGATAGACCAATATTGGAGATGCTGAAGGAAGCAACAACAGAAGAGGAGTTCAACTTTGAACTCGACATGTTCTGGACGACGCATGCGGGCCGTGAACCTGTTCAGATCATGGAGCAATTCGGCTCGCGCTGCAAAACCGTCCACTTGAAAGACATGGTCAATAAAGAGGACAAAGAAATGACCGAGCTTGGAACAGGCGTCCTCGACCTGAAAGGCATTCTGGCAAAAGCCCAAGCTTCAGGTTATGAATGGGTCGTCGTAGAGCAGGACAGAATCAAAATCGATGGATATGAAAGTGTGAAAATGTCGCTGGAGAATGTAAAAGCGCTACTGTAGAAGTTTCGGCTGCTAGGAATGAGCACTGCGATCAAGTTTGGGTGGAGGGCCGTTTCTCCAGTCCCAAACTTGCTTATTTTATTATATTGAACAGCAGAAAGAAACGGTTCATCTTAACTAAGGGCGAACCGCTTGTCGTTAAAAAAATAAGAGATTAGCTAGGTTAGACTCGCCTGCGCCTATGAATCTATTTACAGTTTTGATATAATGCAGATGTACAACAGACTTGGGTGGAAAAGTATTGCCTCCAGAGCGGAGGTGGTGCTTATGTTATTTTCATTTCAGGATTTAATGGTGTTCGGTTTGTTTCTAATCGCGCTCCTTACTTATCTGAAAACACGAAAATAACCCGCCCAGGTTGTCGCCAAGGGAACGGGTTATTTTGCTCTAGATACATTCTGGAGGTTTCCCACCCAAAATGTTGTGCTGGGAGTCGGATGGCATTCCGGCTCCTTATTTCTATCCTAATCATATCATGGAGCTTTTATTCCTGCAACGTATCCCATAGATACGTTGCAACTCTTCTTTCACGTTCTACATTAAATTTAATAACGTTTTTATTGGTGCTGAAATTCTGCTTCCAATTCAGTATATAGATAAGCAAGATCATCATGAAATCCCCATCCGATTCCGGAAGTTTTGGTCACAATACGTTCAAGTCTTTTCTTTAATTTTAAAAATAACAATTCGTTCCCGTTAATCATCCTCAAGACATTCGCATACATTGAAACCATACTATTATAAAATGGCTCAGATATGTCTCCATACGCATTAGTGAAATCAACGCCCTGCTCAACATAACATATCATTAAATCAATGGTTAAAATTTCATCATTACTTAATTTTTTAAAATCTGATATTGCTTTCTTGGCACGTGCTAATCGCAATTTCGCATATCCTCGCTGCGGGAAAAACTCTTCTTCAATTATTTGCTTCGACTCATCATATAACGCCGCAATAGCTTCTTCAGGCTTTAATAAAACATGTATATAATTTTTGGTTTCTTTGCTCGTTTTGTAACAATCCAGGATAATCGAAATTAAAGTTTCAGGATCGTAGCTCTTCAATGCTTTCTTAATTTCGGGTACTGACATCTTCATTGAATCTTTCATGACGACTCCTTTTATTCGTATTAATATTCCTCTTCCTTTATTTTCTCATATTCTTCCCAGGTAATGCCACAAGCAAATCCGTTAGGAGTGTACCCAGCAATGAAGTAATAACGGTTGTCCTGCTCAAAAGGAAGATCGTAATCCAGATCCTCTTTTCTTTTGCGTTTTTCCTTCATTTTTATATGTGCTTTCTGTTGATTTTTTAATTGCTCGATATATTTTTTCTCCGTTTTGACGCCTAATATCTCCAGTTCCTTCACAGCACACAGCAGATCAACGCCATATCTTTTACTATAACCTCTTACAATATTTTTTCCCGTATATGAATTAATCCAAGTTCTAGCCGATTGTACCCTCCCTTGCCTGTTCATTCTTTTTTGCCTTGGGGTATTTGGTTTCATTTTTCTCGTCAATCCAATCATTCGAAAATACTAATCTTGCTCTACGATCTCTTTTCTATTACTTCAGGTTACTTACCGCTAATCAACATTCTTAACTCAACTTTTGCAGATCGAAATAGACAAGTCTGCCTTACGCGGCTGACTATTTCATTGCCAAAACCTAAAAATGATGTAAAAATACATTATTTTCCCCAATTTTATTGCTATTTTTGAAAAATCCTGCGATTATGCAGGATTTATGATCAGTAGTCCCTTTTTTAAGCCGAAAAGTTTGAAAATCCTGTATATTTGCAGGATTCCCCTTCAAACTGTACGAAATCCCCAAAAAATGATGTACTTTTGCAGGATTAGGCTATAAAAGGTCTCAGCATGTTACAATTTCCCTTATGCCCCCACTTTTCTTTACGTACCCGTTAATAAGAAAATCAAGCTTCTAGTGTTGAGTTCCTATCGATTTATATTGTAATGCATCTGCTTATTTATTACGATACAAAAATGGGCCAAACCTAGAGGCTGTCTACTAATAAAATTTAACCAAGGAGGATCTCGTTCATCGTCCAGAACAAGCGATTGCGTGGTTCCGTATAAACAACAACACAGCGCCATGGACCATCCACTGCGCTGTGTTTGTTTATTTCACGTCGTTACTTTTGTTTAAAAAAGTTCCAACTGCCAATCCGCTTCGGATTACCTGTGTCGCCGTCCAGCAATTCTTTGTAGTTTGCAATAACTTTGCGGAAAGCCTCCACATATTGATCAATAATATCTGGCTTATACTGTTTAAACCACGGAACGGTGTAGACGCGCGACGCAATATTTTCAGATATAGGCAAGCTGCCTGCTGGTTGGCGAATATCACGCCCGGCATTCGCTATCACCGTCGGTCTGCCGTGGCCATATACATCGACCACATGCTGCAACGGGTGCAGATGAAGAGGCAGATTGCAGCCTGCATCAATAGGGACTCCTTCCGCCCGGACTGCTTCACAGAACCGAGTGACGGATAGTCCGTCCAGCTCTTCAGGGATATAATGGCCGCGAACCGCATACCAGCCTCCCATCGTGCTATCCGAGTCTTTGGCAGGCCGATGCGCCTTGATCCCCGGAACTCCCTCCAAGCAATCCCAGAAATAGTTCATCGCTTTGTCAATCTCTGCAATTCTTTCATCATAATATTTCAATTGAACCCTGCCGATCGCAGAACTGACTTGATGCATGCGGAATTTGTAACCGCCAAATGGCAGGCCGGCATACGGCTTTAACTCTTCCGTCTGGATATCATCGTTAAATCGCTCATAATGGCCAAATGCGATAGCACGTTCATAAATTTCCCTGTCATTTGTTACAAAAATACCAGCTTCCCCAATCGCTAATGATTTGCCCGACATAAGCGACATTGCTCCAACATCACCGATCGTCCCCACTCTTTGGCCCTTATAATAGCCACCCATTGCATGAGAGACATCCTCTATCACTTTAATATTATGTTTTTGGGCAATGGCCATAATCGCGTCCATATCAGCCGGATGACCCAAATAATGCACAACAACAATAGCTTTGGTGCGCTCTGTAATACGGTGCTCAATATCATTCGGGTCAAGGCATAACGTAGTTGGATCAATTTCGGCGAATACAACCGTCGCCCCTAAGGAATAAGCCGGCAATGCCGAAGCCCAGTATGTGACGCTCGGACAAATAATCTCATCGCCCACTCCCACTTTACAGCCATACATGGCAGCCAATAAGGAGCTTGTGCCGTTATTAAAACCAAGAGCATACTGCATGTCGAGCCACTGGGCAAACTCCTTCTCGAATTGCTTCGTAATGTCGGTTCCAGACATCGCTCCGCTGCGAATGACCGCCAAAGCAGCAGTCTCATCCTCCTCTGTTATAATTGGCCACTTGAACATTTCCACATGCTCTTCTTTAATCGTTTTTGTACCACCTAGCAAAGCCAGCATTTTCTCCGCCTCCATTTTTATCTAGTGAGTTATCTTTTAGCCATACTATTTCAAGGAACAAGCTTCAACGAATTACCTGCATATATTTTATAAAGTACTTCTTCAGTAAATCCGGCTCCGTTCAAAAACAATTGCAAATTATTATCCCAGCAATCGCGTCCATAAAGGACACGGTCTTGAAATTCCAGCAAAAATTCTTTTCCAAAGGAAGGTGTTCTGGTCAAGGCGTTATAACCGGAATAAGCCGATAAATCGCAGTACAAATTATCGTATGTGCGCATCATTTCAATCACTTTGCCACCGGAAACTATTTCACCTTGAGGGTAACTCATAGTTTGATAGAGATCATCACCGGAAATATGTGCCCAAAAACCAGGACCATGGCCAAGAAACACTGTATCGGGACAAGCTCTGACAAGCCGCTCAAAAGCCTCAATTCCTCCGCCATACCAATAACCTGGCTGTGCGAAAGGTCCTTCCTCCTCCACGCCATAATTAACTTCAACGATAACTGGCAGTTCCTTCTCGCCGCAATAACGAAACAAACTTATCGCATCCGGATGATCATATGTCATCCGGAGCATAATTTCACCGCACACCCGAACACCGTACAGCTCAATAGCCGCCTCCATCTTTTGAATAACATGGGGCTGACGCGGGTCAGGCGCGTATCCTAATACAAATTTATCAGGGGCATTTCTGACATACTCCAAACAATGGGCAAAAGGTATGGCTGCATCCTCCGTTCCAAACGTCTTCGGGTGATAAACAGGCCATGCTTCATGCTCAGGCGTCTCCAATGAAAGCAGCCATGTTCGGTCTATATTGAATCGTTTCATATTTTCCAGCGTCTTCTCCAGATTCATCATCTGATAATACGGGTGATTATGTGAATCGATAATCATAAATGGTTTCTGCTCCTCTCTAAAAACATTGTCTCTCTTCATTCCTTCAACGAACCAAGCATTGCACCTTTGACAAAGTACTTTTGCAAAAACGGGTAGACAATCAATATCGGAAACGTGGCGAACAAAATAATTCCCGCTTTCATCATCTCGGGCGTAGCTGGTCTTACGATATCCATTGTTCCCGGTGTTGTTATGGTCTGCAAATTGTCTTCTATTACCAAGTTTCGCAGCAATACTTGAATGGGAAGCAACGTTTTGGTTCGAATATAGATTAACGCTGAAAAATAGGCATTCCATTGCCCCACGGCATGAAATAATGCAATGGTAGCAATTACGGGAGTGGACATCGGAATCGCAATTCTCCAATAGTTTCCAAACTCCCCGCAGCCATCAATTTTTCCCGCTTCCAAAATTTCTCCAGAGAGACCCTGAAAGAATGTTTTCATAATGATGACATTGAAGGCGGACAATGCGCCAGGCAGCATAAGCGCCCATAATGTATTTTCCATATACAGAGATTTGACTAATAAATAACTTGGAATAAGCGGCAAAGAGAATACAAACGTTACAATAATCCCTTTCAATACAAGACCGCGAAACGGCATTTGCGGCCGGGAAAGAGCATAGGCTATTGTCGATGTAAATAAGAGAGCAATTAAAGTGCCAACAACGGTAATATAAACACTAACCCCCATCGCTCTCCACATTGAATCCGTATTGAAGATTGTTTTGTATACTTCGATATTGAATTCTTTCGGCCAAAAATAAACCAGCTTGGCTCCGACATATTTGGGAGAACTGAGAGAGACCGCAAACAAATGAATAAGCGGAGCCAGCATAGACAGACTAAGGATCACTAATAACACGTCATTAATAGAGTGAAACAAGCGATCGGACCGATAAGTCGGCATGAAAATCTCCTCCTTGAGACCAACAGGCTAATAGATACTTTCACCTGTCGATTTTTTGCTAAGGTAGTTTACCCCTACTATAAATAGCAGTCCGATAACCGACTTGAATATCCCGATCGCTGTAGTAAGACTGAACTGAGCGCCCAGCAGACCGATGCGATACACATAGGTGTCAATTACTTCCCCTACGGGACGTACGAGCGGATTAATAAAAATCAACACCTGCTCTACATTCGTATCCAGCACACTGCCAATGCGGAGCAGGAACAAAACAATAATGGCAGGCATTAGCGAGGGCAGCGTAATGGACCACATCTGCCGCCAACGTCCAGCTCCATCTACCATCGCCGCTTCATACAGACTCGGGTTTATGCCGGCAAGCGCTGCCAAATAAATAATCATTCCCCAGCCTGCTTCCTTCCAAATTCCAACCGATACCAGCATGCCGCGAAACGTATCTGGATTCGTAATGAAATCCTTGGGCGCTGCCCCGATACTGCTCAAAATGGTATTCAAAAACCCGTCTAGCGACAATAAATTAATAAAAATGCCGCCTACGATAACCCATGAAAGGAAATGGGGCAAATATAATAATGTCTGAACGGAGCGCTTAAGCCACATTCTGCGCATTTCATTCAATAACAGCGCCAGCACTAGCGGAGCAGGAAAGCCAAATACAATAGATAAAAAACTAAGGATAAGTGTGTTTTCTAAAATTTGATAAAATTCTCGAATAGAGAACATCATTTTGAAATTGTCCAGACCTACCCACGGACTTTTGACGATCCCGTCAAAGATGCTGTATTTTTGAAAAGCAATTATGTTCCCGCCAAGAGGTATATAATTGAACACCAAAAAATGCAAAATCCCCGGCAATGCAATTAAAAACAGGATGACGGCGTCTTTCTGACGGACTTTTCTAAACATGAAATCCTCCTATCATTGCATACCCTTCGACTTCTTGTACCATTCTGTCGCTTCTTGTATCGCTTCATCGCCGCCATGCTTCTTCCACTCCGCCACAAATTTATCGAAGCTGCTATCTATCTCTTCCTTGCCCGTTACCACTTTGGCGAACATATCCAGAAATAATGTCCCCGCTCCCCGTCCCAGTTCAGGACGAGCTTTCATCGCTTCAAGTACGGGCATATGCATCGCTTCGTTCTGATATATCGATTGATTGGCCGCTTCAAGACCTTGTTTCAACAACTCCGCATTCGGATCTACATCAAGCACCAGCGGCTCCAGCCTTCCATCCCTCCGCGGATTAATCACCGTGCGGAACATCTCAGATTCATCAATCTCTGCATTTGCATAACGGGTAGGATCAAATTTCACCTTGCCTTCTTCTATCGAGTAATTGTGTCCCTCAATACCATAGGCAAAAAATTTCTCTGCTTCTTCCGACGACCATGCCCAATCCAAATATTTAATCACATTCTCCGGGTTTTTATTGGAGGACGGAATCACATATACATAACCGATCTGCTCGTGCTGCGGCGTAAGCCCCTGCCCTTTTGGACCAACAGGCCCTGGCAGCATTGCTATTTTCACATCTTTCTCGTTTACAAACAGATCCGAATGCCATTCGGTATTATATTCCGGAACGTCGTGTGTCCACATGGCAGCTTTGCCTTGCTTGATTCCCGCCCGCCAATCCGACCCTTTGTTGGTGAACAAATTTGGATTGATATAGCCTTTGTCGTATAGCATTTTCCAAAATGCCAGACTCTCCTTCATCTCCGGTTGAATTAACCCTGGAACAAACTGACCGTCGCGATATATCCATTCATCCGGATGAACGCCAAATTCTTTAAAAAACAGATCACTGCCGTAATCAAGATTTTCTCTGACGTAAAAACCATATTCGTCACTAGGGTCGCCATTACCATTCATATCATTGTTTTTAACTGCTTCAAAAAATTCCAAATATTCATCCAGTGTTTTGGGCTGCGGCAGATTTAACTTATCCAGCCAGTCCTGTCGGATATATACGACGCGATAAGCAGGTACAGCGGACAGATAGGGAATACCGTATATTTTTCCATCTTTCGATACCTTCGAACTTTCCCAGGCGCTTTGCGGCACATTTTTCAATATGTTCTGGCCGTATTGCTCCAATAGCGGGGTCAGATCCGTAAAGATATCTTTTTCAACCGCTCCCGGATGCATAGTCGAAATAATGCTGTCTGTCCTGATCACATCAGGCAAATCACTCGAAGCGAAACGAACCGTCAGCTGCTGCGTGTAATCATTGCCATGACCTAAAAATTCATAATGCAGATCATAACCGGACAACTTTGACAGTTCCTCTCTATAGATGTCGCTATCATCCTTATACTGCATGGCATAAGGCGACATAATATGCGAGAGCAAGAAATCAATGCGCGGCGGCTTATCTCCCTCAGCTTCCCCGCCGTTCTCATTGTTTTTACTGCCGCACGCAGACAATAAGGATGATAAAACTAAAATAACAGCAGCAATGGTGCCCACATGCTTCAACTTACCCCTTTTAATCATTTAAACGTCTCCTTTTTCTTTATTTTAAGGGGGGTGGATTGATCGGATTTTGTCTCGATAATCCCCCCTTAGACCATATGTCCGACTACTTTTGCAAATCAAGCACTCTTAACAGCAGCACTACCGTTTCAGCGCGGGTTGCTTGAGCATCCGGCATAAATCTGTTATTGCTCCGTCCATGCCAAATGCCAACACTTCTGCCGGCTTCTATCGCATCCTTCGCCCAGCTTGGAAAGCTGTCCTCGTCAGCAAATTTTGCTGCTTTTGTGGCCGTTTGCTGGATATGAAAGCTTCTTGCCATCATAACGGCCATCTCCGCTCTGGTGATCGGACGATCCGGCCGGAAGCTTCCGTCCTTATAACCGTTTACGATACCTAACTGCACCGCTTGTGCTACGGCTTTCTTTGCCAAACTATCCATTTGTCCGCTGTCCGTAAATACAAGCACCCCCTCTTTTTCCTCCAGCTGTAAGGCATTAATCAGCATTACGGTAAACTCGGAGCGAGTTATTGCATGATCAGGCTTGAAGGCTCTCTCTTTATTACCGAGGATAAGCTTTGCCGCTGCTGCTCGCTTGATAAAGCTTTCCGCCCAATGTCCCCGAATATCATCAAACGGGGTCTCTTCCTCGTTTGTACTGCCCCCGGCATTCTCTGTTTTATGAACAGTAAGTGTATACGTTTTTCGGCTTTTGTCCTCCGCATGAACGGTAAAAGTCAATAGATTCACTCCTTCCGTCAATTCAATTTCCTCTTCGCTCCCTAATAATCGATCCTGATAAGTCACCTGCGCCGCAGCATGTTCACTGCTCGCCTTTACTACAATCCTAGACGCATTTGTATCTGCTTGATAAGCAGTTTCTTTTGGATCGAAGGTAGGATTGATGACGATAGATTCGCCGCCAGCCCATAGTTCAAGCGATTTTAAATTAGTATTATTAGATAACGTATAAACAGGATTATGCGAAGAGCCCGGATTATTTGGCAAATCCTTTTCAAGAACAAAGACGCCGCTGCCTATTGCAGGCAACTGAAAAGTAATGGCATTTGATTGAACAACACTGGCAATGCTGCCTTGTGTCTGATTTTGCACCTTCCATCCTTGCGGCATGGCAACCGTCACAGATTTTGCCTCGTAATAAGGATTAGCCATGATCAGATGCAATTGCTGACTATGCTCGAAAGCGGCAATTTCCACTGCCGGATCTGTATCCAGCACGTTCAAATCAACGGGTTGATTAGTCATAATAACAGGAATGACCGGTTCAAGCTGCTCCATCATTTGCAGGACATACGGCCAATTTTGCAAAAATGTATCTTCATCCGGCAGTCGGTTCCTGTCCGGGAACCACAAATCAAAGAAGGAATAGAAGATTAAACCTTTTGAGCCATGAATCAGATCCTGATAGGCTTGATTGAGCATTTCTTCGGCATTAGGCTGATTGGGCGCACGCCAATCGTAATAAACGGACAGATCATGCATTTGCGCTACCATCCACATTCCTTTGGCGCCCCGTGTAACATTAGCCGTATGTTTGGCAAAAGTGGACGTCATCGTCAGATCGGTATCCTCGCCGTTGTGATCTCCTACCGGATAAGGATCGGTAGCCAGCACATCCGTTACAGGGTAGTACTCCTCCAATATGCCCATTGTGTTGGATACTTGCAGGACCGGATGGTTGGGATCCAGCTCTTTAATAAGCTGATACATTCTTTCAAATTCAGGCATCCAGCTTAAATCGAATTCATCGTTTATATACCAGGCGAGCAATGCCGGATGGTCTTTCAAATCGGTAATATACTGCTCAGCAACCTCGAAAGGATCTTGGCCATCACTCCTGTTTTTCGCTTCATCTCCCAAATAAATATCAACCAGATTATAGATCACCTTAAAGCCGTACTGGTGGGCGCGATCCAAAAACTGCACGGCATCCGCTGCCTCGCCGTAAGTGTAGGATAACAATGTGTTAAACCCGGCATCCGCTATTTTTTGCAGGTTCTCATTGCTATGCGACCAATCACGAATCAGATAAGTTCCCAGCGGAAAAAACTTTTCATTATTAATTACTGTAAAACCATCTCGATCAATATAAATTTGAGGCATTTGCTGCTGCACTGTAATTTCATACTGCTCACTTTGTCTAATTTGCTGCTCGCTGTCCAGCAGCTCAATTCGCCATACATACTTGCCTGCTGACAAAGGAGCAGCAGGTTGAAATTGTATTTCTGAATTGCCGTTCGTTGCGGGAAGCGTTTCCATAAATACGGATTGATTGTTCTCATCCCGTACTTCATGACCAATAGAAAAACCCGTTTCATTAGCTGACAGACGGTTAATTAAATCTACTTTCCATGGTTCGGTACTACTGCTTAACGCAATTTGACGATAATTGGGATAAGTCAAATACGTTTTCATCAGCTGCGGCATTTCCCTTTGCACGATTACATCGTCAAACCACACTTTGCCAACCGTTTGCGGCCGCAAATAGAGGCCTATGACGACACGAGCGGCATTGGGAGGAATAATCGCCTTGCCCTTTACTTCCTGCCAATCGAATGTGCCAAGCAAAGCTGCGGGAAACACCCCATCGATGTATTTGTTATTTGCATCATAGCTTTGAACAAATACCGCAGCTCCATCTTCAGAAGTGGGTGGCAATCCAGTCTGCTGCTCGATATCCTCCCCTTTGATCCACACGCTGAATTGAATCGTTTCTCCAGGATTAGCCGGAATATCTTGCATAAACAGTTCATAGTTATTGGCATCATTGTTCTCATAGAACAAGCTGTTGCCCTCGCTTCTGAATACGTTAGAATCAACTGACGCCGTACCTTGCGGAATATTCCAAAAAGAAAGCTGTTGTTCAAAACCGCCGTTTTTTACCAAATTCCCGCCGCTATTACTGGCATCCCCATCCCCAAAAACGGCTTGCGGAGCGCTTGTCGCCAATACTGCAATGATCAACAGCCACATCCATCTCATTCGCATCTTCATCCCGTATCCCCCAATCTACTCAATTTAAGCTTTCAGCCTTGCCGAACAATAGATGTATTCAACAGGCTTAACTCCAAGTATAGTCAATCTTTCTAACATGAAAATGCACGGTAAGGACATCTTATGCGAAATGTTGTCCCGTTTACGCAGTCTTGGCCGATATGATATTATAAAGGCTAGATCACGGTATGATCGGAGGCAGTCAATGAGAGCAAATGATCTGATTCCTTTGGAAAATATAAACATTAAAGTTGGCATTGGACCTATTTTGTTTGATATTTTGCTGGACAAAGCCTTCTCTGCCGATGTGCGGCATTTCTCTGCAACCGTCACTCATACCCACCCGGCTTATGAATTGCAATTCATTACAAGAGGCAGCGGATTATGCACAATTGGAAGTCAAACGGTGCCAATTGCAGCCGGAGACGCCATATTAATTGCTCCACATGTCTACCATAAATTCAACGGATGCGAAGATTTGGCAAGGAGCTACATGCAATTCACTTATTCCATTCGCAAATCTTCGGACGACTTGTTTCCGGAAGCTGAAGCCAATGATTTTTCGCAAGCGCTGTCATCTGTCCAAACCGTTGTTCTGATTCAACAGGCAACTTCTATCTTTCGACTGAAAGACTTGATCAGCAACGAACTGCATGAACACTCATTCGGCAGCTACGTAAAGGTGCAGGGACTGTTTATGCAGCTGTTCGCAGAGCTGTTGAGGGCAATGTACAAAACTTCTTTTTTGCAGCAACAGCCCCGCTTTCCGCTAAGAACAAAAGATGACAGCCGTACACAAATTATTGATTTGTTCTTTGAAAAAATCATCGAACAACCATTAAATATTGAGCAACTGGCTGAAGAATTGCATTTGAGCGTCAAACAAACCTATCGTGTCATCCAACAGCTTTATGGGAAATCCTTCAAACAAATTGTAAAGGAATCGCAAATTGAAAGAGCGAAAGAGCTTCTTGTATCCGGTCCGCTTACGCTGCGCCAGATTTCGGATTTGCTGGGTTATGCTGAACCTGGACATTTTTCCCGTCAATTTACTGCAACTACAGGCCTTACTCCCAACGAATTTCGCTTGCGGTATGACCGAAGTCATAAACAATACTGAGAATTATATTTCTGGCAATCCGCCCAACGAAAATACGCGTTTCGGAATTTATCCTGAGATTGAGATACAAGATAAATTTGGAAACGCGTATTTTGATGCTGTCAAAAGCTGTTGACTTATTCCCCTACTCGTATCGAGCGAGAAATGCTTCCAAGATGCTTAATGCTTCTTGCTGCTGCTTACTCGTTACCCCATAGAAGAAACCATGTTCCGCCTCAGGAAATAAAACAGTCTCGGCATATGAACCATGCTGCTTAATCTCTTTCTCTAACTCATAAATATAACTATGCGGAAAATACTCTTCCTTGCCGACAATAAGAAAAAGGAAATCGGGCACATCTGGGTGAACTCGAGCTAGTGGAGACGCTTGCCGAAATAGCTGCTCGTTTTCTCCATAGCGCGCACCTATAACTTGCTCAATGCTCACTTTAATTTCTTCATTCATATCCTTCCATTCCTCTAACGTACCCGGCCCATTGATGGACACACAAGCAGCGGGATACTGCCAATTTCTCCTCAGATCAGTCTCAATAACCCACTCATCAGGCTTTGTCATAGCCAATAGTGAAGCAAGATGTGCACCGGCAGAGCTACCGAGCACAATTATCCGTTCTATCTCATTCCCATACTGATCTCTCAAACAGTTAACAAATAACCGATAACCGACAACAATATCGCCCATTTGATCAGCCAATTGAACAGTTGGAGCAAGCCGGTACCCTGCTGTTGCACATGCATACCCTTTCATTGCGAAATATTGCAAATGGGTATGAAAGGCTTCCCTTTCGCCCGCTGACCATCCTCCGCCATGGATGTAGAACAGCGCGGTTTTATGCGCAAGTTCCCCAGGCAATGCTATATCTATGGCGCGTCTTGCAACCTCCTCTTGCTCATAGAAATGCGTAAATATCTCCATCTTTACCCCTCCCGTTGAAACGTCGAATAATTGTGGATAAGACAACAAGCACTGGAAAAGGACAGTGCTGCGATCAAGACTGGACTTAAGACCGCTGTTGTACGCCAATTTTCAGGTTACATAAGCCCTATTAAAGGGTAAAATTGTGATACAAAGGCGGCCACTACCGTTTCTCCAGTTCCAATCTTGCTCTCCGCTTCCCCTTTCCTTGCTTCACATATCATTGTCCACAATTAATCGAAATCTCCCATCCGAGCTGCGGCGATTGCATCAACGGACAACCCGGTTAATATTGTTGCTTTCGCCTTTTAATATAAATAATATATCAATTAATATACTTTATCTTCCTGTGAACATCAATTGCATAAATCCTTTAGACGCTTCCCATCCTCATTCCCTTGCCATTATGGCACAAACAACAAACACAGCGCCATGGACCATCCAATTCACTGTGCTTGTTATTTTCATAGTCCGCCGTTATTTTTGTTTAAAAAAGTTCCAACTGCCAATCCGCTTCGGATTACCTGTGTCCCCGTCCAGTAACTCTTTGTAGTTTGCAATAACTTTGCGAAAAGCTTCCACATATTGATCAATAATATCTGGCTTATACTGTTTAAACCACGGAACGGTGTAGACGCGCGACGCAATATTTTCAGATATAGGCAAGCTGCCTGCTGGTTGGCGAATATCACGCACGCTATTAGCAATCACCGTCGGTCTGCCGTGGCCATACACATCGACCACATGCTGTAGTGGGTGCAGATGAAGAGGCAGATTGCAGCCTGCATCAATAGGGACTCCTTCCGCCCGGACTGCTTCACAGAACCGAGTGACGGATAGTCCGTCCAGCTCTTCAGGGATATAATGGCCGCGAACCGCATACCAGCCTCCCATCGTGCTATCCGAGTCTTTGGCAGGCCGATGCGCCTTGATCCCCGGAACTCCCTCCAAGCAATCCCAGAAATAGTTCATCGCTTTGTCAATCTCTGCAATTCTTTCATCATAATATTTCAATTGAACCCTGCCGATCGCAGAACTGACTTGATGCATGCGGAATTTGTAACCGCCAAATGGCAGGCCGGCATACGGCTTTAACTCTTCCGTCTGGATATCATCGTTAAATCGCTCATAATGGCCAAATGCGATAGCACGTTCATAAATTTCCCTGTCATTTGTTACAAAAATACCAGCTTCTCCAATCGCAAGTGATTTGCCCGACATAAGCGACATTGCTCCAACATCACCGGTCGTCCCCACTCTTTGGCCCTTATAATAGCCTCCCATTGCATGAGAGACATCCTCTATCACTTTAATATTATGTTTTTGGGCAATGGCCATAATCGCATCCATATCAGCCGGATGACCCAAGTAATGTACAACAACGATTGCTTTGGTGCGCTCTGTAATACGATGCTCGAGATCATTCGGGTCAAGGCATAGCGTGGTTGGATCAATTTCGGCGAATACAACCGTCGCCCCTAAGGCATAGGCTGGCAATGCCGAAGCCCAGTAGGTGACGCTCGGACAAATAATTTCATCGCCCACTCCCACTTTACAGCCATACATGGCAGCCAATAAGGAGCTTGTGCCGTTATTAAAACCAAGAGCATACTGCATACCGAGCCACTGGGCAAATTCCTTCTCGAATTGCTTCGTAATGTCGGTTCCAGACATCGCTCCGCTGCGAATGACCGCCAAAGCTGCAATCTCATCCTCCTCTGTTATAATGGGCCACTTGAACATTTCCACATGTTCTTCTTTAATCGTTTTTGTACCACCTAGCAAAGCCAGCATTTTCTCCGCCTCCATTTATACATTTAGATAGCATTTTGCCCTTCGCCATACTATTTCAAGGGAACAAGTTTCAATGAATTACCTGCATATATCATGAAACTGGCTGGCCGCTCTGTGCTCTAAGCAGCATAACAACTGCTTCTGCTCTGGTAGCCATTTCATGTGCTGCAAACCGGTTCCCTTCCCGTCCCTGGATGAGATGAGCCTGAACCAAAGCCGCGATATAGCCTCTAGCCCAATTCGGAAATGCAGCATCGTCGGCAAATCCAGTTGTCGGACTGCCGGCCGCTGGGACTTTAATGGCACGGGCGATCATCGCTGCCATTTCAGCCCTTGTGATGGCGTTGGACGGTCGAAAACTGCCATCCTCATAACCAACAACAATTCCCAACCGACTTGCTGTGGAGACCGCCGAAACCGACCATGCGGGAATCTTTTGTTTATCTGTAAAGCTCAGCCTGACGGCTTCATTGGGCCAAGCCGATGCCCTCGATAATAAAACTACAAACTGTGCTCTATTTATTGCCTGATCTGGCCGCATCAGCCCGTCTTCATATCCTTTGAGCCAGTTCAACTCAAGTGCTTTGCTCAGCGCTTCCTCGGCCCAATGTCCTCGAATATCCAGAAATCGGCTTTGTTCATATCCCGTCTGACTCCCATCTCGCACTTCCTTCTCTTCCTGCACATCTGCGGGCTCCGTCGGATCAGATGAAGTTTCAGACTGAGGCGGCTGTGCAGGCTCCACCGGAACCCCTGGTTCCTCAGTTGGCTGACCCAACGCCTCCGCCCAGTCGTATAACGCTACAGCGGTCAGCCGATCCTTCTTGGCCGGCGCCGATTCCCCCGGTTGAAGCACTTGCATCAGCACTGGCAATCTCGCTTGCTTTGTATCGCTCAGATGGAGCGACAATTTCTGCGAAGGTGTGTGTGAACTCTGATCAGGTGTAATCGGATTCGTTATTTGATCCGATGGGTTTGGCGAACCTGGAAACGGTTTGGCATCCTGCACAACGAACTCGGCGCCGTTTACCGCTTCGGCCAGCCCTACCCACAGCCGTTTACCATTTTTCTGTAAGATGGCAGATTGTTTGTCTGACGCTATCTCAGCCGTCACTTCTCCATTCAGATGCATAAACCACCAGATCTCTCCCGGCTCATCCAGCATGATTTCGTCTTGCACAAGCACTTGTTTTCGATCGTTCAGGAGTGCGATTCCTCGCTTCACATCAACCGCATCATGCAAACTGTAGGCCGTGCTCAAATCCATGATGCCGTATGCCAGATCCGATCTAGATTCAAATTCAGTCAGGGCTGTCGATGCCAAGGGATTCTGGTCGGGGACAGACTGCCATGGGTCATTTGTCGTTTTAGGATTGATAACTAGTGTGTTATGACCCTCGGCACGATTAATATAATATTGCCAACGATATCCGTTCGGACCGTTGTTATAATAATAAGTCCAATCATCGCGACCCATTCCCATATCCTCTGCCCAGCGCTCCCCCGCCGCCTCAACAATGAAAGAACCTAGATCCAAGTCGGCATGAGATCCATTATTGTCGCCCGCCTTGAATGCTACGAATATAGCTTCAGGATCCTCCCAACTGCTTCGCATTGAAGCAACTTGAGAATCTGAAAATAATCGATCGAGCGGCACCTGGCCTAAGATCGATGGTGTCATGTGTTCAGGCTGATACCAAAGCGATGAAAGTGGATATACACCCCAGGTATTAGCTGCTATATCTGTGTATAACGCTTGATACTGCGTGAATTCCGGCTTGTCATAATGCCGCGCCAACCAGAACATCTGATAAAAGTCTGACGTCCCGCTGTAGCTGTCCGAAAAATTATACATTCGTTGTGTCGGGCCTGTCATATAAATTGGGAAGTTGCCTGTATCGGCCATACCTGCGATCTCAGTCAGGTTATGATAACCCTCGCCCAGCGCCGTATCTAGAGCTGCCAATGCCCGAACCAGCATATTCCACATGTAGCTCCAGTACGAAATACCTTCATACCAACCACCATCCGGCGTTGTTTTAGCCAGTGCGACAGGAAGCGAGTTTAACGCATAGGCAAGCACTTCATCCGCTAGTGCCGGAGCGTGTTCGCCCACGGCAAGAGCCGCCATGATCACACCACTGTTGCCTACGACGTTCCAGTTATCGACTCTACCTGGCCATTCAGCTTGGAGATAAGGCGATGCTGTTTCATAACGATAGATGGTTCGAGCTGGCAGTAAACCCTTCGTAATGATCGCATCTCGAATCACCATTCGCTGCTCCTCCGTCCAGGCCTGATAAAACCAGTCATACCCGACTGCTGCACTGATTAGATAGGCTGCATGGTTCAGGAAGTAATCGGGTGACCATCCAGCTTTCGCAGCCAGACTGGCAAGCTCTTCATATCCCCGCTCTGCATAGACCTGATCTTCTGTTACTTGATACATAAATGCCAGTAGTTCAATCCGCTTAATATTCAAAGGATCATATACTTCGTCTTCCAGGATATTCTGAGCTTGCCCTTCCACATCTTCATACCATAACTGCAGATGCGCATCCGTCAACAGATTGGTGTTGAATTCAGTCAATAGTTCATCGGTAACCATCAAGCGTGGATGCTGGCTCGATAGACGATTCAGCCAATCTGGATTGCCTGCGTCTACGCTCACTTCAAGCGTATACTGGGCTGATAAAGAGCCATAATGGGCTGAGATCACTGTTTCACCAGCACTTTTCGCCGTAATCATTCCCGTATAAGGTTCGATCTCCGCTACTGCATTATCACTACTTTGAAAGGTCACCCCGCCGGCTGCATAGGCCATAGTTTTGTCGCCGTACAGAAAAGCAGCACCCTGTTTGATACGATCTCCCACTGCAATGGCGCCAAGATGATCAAGCTCTAATTGAACGGGCAACTTGGTCAATCCCTCCACTTCTTCAGAACTTAGCACCCTGCGATAAATCTGCAGTTCATCAAGGCTAATATTTAACTGATCCATGTAATTCACCATTGTGCCTGCACCTGACGCGCCAACCTTGAACGAATATTCTGAATCCACACTGCCTGGCCGTTGGGACAGATCCACAGATTTATTCTCTAGTTTGACACCGTCGAAATAAAAATGAGCAAATCCATCCCGATCATGCGTAACCGCAGCATGATGCCAGAACCCATCATTTACCTGCCCCATATACACATCCGTAAACTTTTCGTTTCCCTCTGTCGTCAATTGCCACCTCAATTGACCATTTACATCTAGGAAAAGCTGAAGTCCCGTATCATCCATCGCCAGTTTATTGGATATGACCGCCGGCCACCTATCCAACTCGCCAGCCTTGATCCAGAAGGCGATTGTAAAATCGACGTCCTCGCCAAATCCCAGCTCCGAACCAAGATCGATATAGGCCGTGCGCACATCACCATCCAGAAATCGATTAGCGAATGCAACCGCTTGACCAGATACACCCTCTGTCTCGTATGTTAAATTTCCTCCTGCGAGAACAGGCGTCAGCCCGCTGCTGCCTGAATTCGTTAGATCGCCTTCAAATGACATTCGGATAACAGGTTCAGTCAATTCTTCCTCTCCTGCCCATGCAATTCCTGACGGGAGATAAAAACTAATTGCCAGAAGCAAAGACATCCAAATCGAGATCATTCGTTTTCCTGAATTCATCGTGATATAGCGCCCCTTCCGTCCTAATGAATGGATTATTTCAATTTGCAACGTTGCAAAATCCGACGAAAATTATCTCCAAATAGCTGACGCTTATCTTCCAGTGATAGGTTGGCATAGGCCAACCATCCCAGTTGCGGCCGTGGATCACGCATAGGCGAATCCGTGCCGAACAGGATTTTGCGAGCGCCTACCTGTTCGGTCAAATATTCGATTACGCCCAGTGGGACTGATGTATAGGTTAATTGCAAGGTTACATTGTCATGACGCAGAGCTACCTCGGCATACAAATCTGCAATCTCAAAACTGCGTCCCGCATGATCCATGAAAATCTGGACTTGCGGGTAACAAGTAGCCAACTCATCAATCCATTCGACATACTGCTGGTCGGCAATCAACGCAGGATCTACCAGCGCGTATAAGTGCCGTTCATTAGCAAGTTCCCACCAAGGCTTGTATACGGGGTCCGTATACGCTGTATGCGACAAATAATAATAAGGCTTCATACCTGCAAATTGCTTTTCCAAGTGCCACTTGCGTGCTTCTGCGGCTACATCACGCGTATAGTTCGGATCTATCACTGCGTAGCAGTTAACCTCTTGCGGATAGCGGCTGCGGGCTTGTTCGGCTATCACATTGCCGGCTGCAGCATCACCACCGTTGATGCCTGCCCAAGGAGCGATCGACATAGAGCGGATCCCCAGCCTTCGATACATCGCCATCATTGCATCGATATCCCCGCCAAGCATCGGCAGCCCGCTCCCCGTACGCCCGCCATCTTCAATCAGATGTGTATGTGAATCAAGTACATTCACTGCATCGATCGCAACCCCCTTGGCAGCTTGGAATGTAATGGCATCAGCCTGAAAGACCGCCGTTGGCGGCTTAATTCCCAGCAGTTTGCTCAAGTTCTCGCCAGCGATCAGTTGCTTGGCACGGTAGGGGATATCGGCATAGTCAATCATCGCTCGGGCTGCACCCGGACTTTTATACGGCATGCCGCTTCCATAAAATATACGTTCGGCGCCATAACGCTGATAGAGTGTTTCTATGATTCGATTGCTCTGCAGACTGGACAGATCAATCCCTAACCGCGGATAAGCATCCATCAGCGGAAATAGCCGGCGTTCTTGTCCCCAACAGCATCCTAGCAGAAGCACCGACAGATGGGGATGCCGGTCTAAGATCCCGTCAAGTTGAGCAAACGAAATCTCATCGGATTGAATAAACAAAGGAATCTGTGCACGTTCCAGCTCTGTCAGTAAAGCGCCGACTGTCCGGTTGTCCAGTTCAAACTGATGCGTGCGCGGAAACATCGTGACTGCACGGATATCATGTTCCCGCAGCGCTTCTATTAACTCGGCTGGTGATGCAAAATCCGTCGCATGATCCGGCAAGACCGCCCAGCAGCCAAATAGCCGCGGGCTTTTGTCGAGTTCCGCAGCCAATCGCCTGTTTCCGTAGTCGGGTGCATGCGTGCGAGACAGTCCATGATGGACAATCGCGCCGGCGATGCCGCAGCGTTCCATCTCGCTGACAACATCCTCTGTTCGCCATACTTGACGATGATGCTTATAGCCGTATTGACCAACGAAAGCATTGCAATCGAAATAGGCTAAGCTGTCCGTTTCAATTAAATGGTCGCTCATTCTTTAATCGCTCCTATCATAACGCCTTTGACAAAATAACGCTGCAGAAATGGATACAGAAGCAGGATCGGCCCCGTTGCCACAATAATCGTGGCATACTTGATGGTTTCCCCTACCATCGCACGATTGTTGGCGGAAATGCCGCTCATCATCTGTTCTGTATTGTTGTTAATTAATATTTCTCTCAGCACAAGCTGCAAGGGGTATAACTCTCGGCTACGCAAGAAAATCGCGGCGCTAAACCAGGAATTCCAATGGGCTACGCCGTAGAACAAGATCATCACAGCGACAACCGGCAACGACAACGGCAAGACGATGCGGAGCAGGATTGTCCAATCATGGGCTCCATCCAAGCGAGCCGACTCTTCCATACTGACAGGTATGGCCTGGAACGAAGTTCGCATAATGATAAAGTTAAACGTACTCATTGCATTCGGAATGATTAATGCCCATAGACTATCGATCATCCCCAGCTCCGACACAACAATATAAAATGGAATCAAGCCTCCGCTGAAAAACATCGTAAACACAATATAAAACGTGATCGCGTTCTTCAGCATCAGATTCGGTCGTGACAAGGCATAGGCAGCCAGTGAAGTCAGTACCAAATTGAGCGCGGTGCCCGCCAGCACAATAACTAACGTGTTAACATATCCGCTTTTGATGACCGGATTCTTAAAAACGGATTTGTAAGCTTCCAGATGAAAGCCTTCCGGCCACCAAATCAGCCCGCGCTGAGCGGTCACCCAAAGAGGGTCGCTTAGCGATGAAACCAATACATACCAAAAGGGATATAGTGTGACTAACATCAGTAACGTTAATGCTAGATAATTAAATAGATCGAACGTTTTTCCACTCCACGAAATATGCCGCATCCGCTCCTCCCCCTTACCACAGTTTAGTTCCTGACAATCGCTTGCTGGCAGAATTAGCGGCTATCAGCAGGGCGAAATTGATTACAGAATTGAACATGCCGATAGCAGCGCTATAACTAAAGCTGGCTTGCAGCAAGCCCTTACGGTACACATATGTCCCAATCACGTCAGCTGTCTCATAAGTCGATGTGTTGTACAACAACAGAATCTTCTCTGTATTGGTTGCCATTAAATTGCCGATCTGCAAAATCAACAAAATAATAATGGTCGGCATAATACCTGGAAGCGTGATATGCCAGACTTGTTTCCAACGATTGGCCCCATCTACTTTGGCCGCCTCATACAAAGATGGATCGATCGCAGACATCGCTGCCAGATAAATAATCGAGCCCCAGCCGACTGTCTGCCAAATCCCCGAACTTATAAATATGGTACGAAAGGAACTAGCCTCCAATAGATAAGCGCGATTCTCCATACCGAACAGATTGCCTAGGACATTATTAATCAGACCATCTCTTGCCAGAAAATCTACAATCAGTCCTGCAATCACAACCAATGACACAAAGTACGGCAAGTAAGTAATCGTCTGAACGATCCGCTTAAACGCTATGCTTCGCAATTCATTCAATAATAACGCCAGAATAATCGGTGCGGTAAAGCCAAAAACCAGATCGTACGAGCTAAGTAACAGGGTGTTCTTCAAGAGTCGCCAAAAATAAAAGCTCGAGAAAAAATCGTAGAAGTGAGCAAGCCCTATCCACTCACTTTTTGCTATACCGGTCATCGGCGAATAGTTTTTGAATGCAATCTGGAGGCCAAGCATCGGAGCATAATGAAAGATCGCATAATAGAGCACAACCGGCACAAGCATCATATAAACATAGCGATGCAAGCGGATATCCCGAACTAGTCGAGCTCGGTACGTATCCCGTCTCGTTGTTATCCATTTATGGGTTTGTTCTACCGAACCCTTCAAGGAAATACCCCCTTTTAATCCATTATATAGGTTTACATTGTTAAAACGAGCCGCTATAGAGCTGAACTGCAAGCGTCAGCTCTATAGTTTTCGTGAATCGCAGATGATTACTTCAGATATCGGTTATACGCTTCTTGCTGAATTTGAATCGCTTCTTTGATGTCCATACTCTCCAAGGTCTTGATATAATCCTCAAACTTGTCGAGCGCTTCGACGCCCATAATGAATTTGTTCGTCATTTCTTGACGATAAGTTTCCAGGTCAGCCATAATAGCACTAAATCGGGTTTGCTCCTCAATCGTCATATACAGAGTTGGCATTAATTTGCTAAAATCTGCCTTGGACCACTGGGCCTGAGCTTCTTTCTGTTCCGCTAGCGTCATGTATTGCTCATATCCATCGGCATTAAACTCGAATGGACCTTGGGTGCCCATTACTGTATACTCCGCCAATGCCTCAGGAATGCTCAGCCCTCTCGGGTTGTTCATGATCAGATCTGTAAAGGTCGGTTTTCCATCTACGATCGTGTAGCTTTCTCCTTCAATCCCAAAATTGTACAAGAGATGTCCTTCTTCTCCATACGCATAGTCCAGCCACTTCACAATTTTCTCGGGATCTTTGGCAGTCGCCGAGATCGCTGCACCTTGCCCGTAGAAAATAGGATCATGATTAGCAAGTGAGGTCCCTCCTTGGCTCAGCGAAGGGAATGGCGTCCCTGATAGTTTAAAACTTGTACCTTTATCCGCCATCAGATTCGTATACCGTCCCAAGTTGCCTCCCAACCAGCCGACAAATGCTCCCACCTGATCGCCCGTTACTTTTGCGTCCATCAGTTGGCCATCGACCGTCACATAATCCTGATCAATCAGACCATTCTTATACCAGCGATTCATGACCGTTAAGAAGTCCTTATAAGCCGACTCAAAAGGACCGTACTTGATCGTATCTTGATCTTTAAAAAAACCAGAAGTAATGCCGAATGCTCCCATAAATGCATAGCTGTACTCCGTATTCACGATATTGTACAATAGCGGGATCTCGTCGGCCTTGCCATTTTCATTGGGATCTTCATCGCGAAAAGCTGTTAAGACATGTTCCCATTCATCAATCGTAGTTGGAACATCCAGTTTTAACTTATCCAACCAATCCTGTCGAATGATCGGACCATTAAAGACTGTTAATCGCGGATCGTCGCCAATCAGTGGAAACACATACATATTGCCTTCCGCGCTCATCACAGCTTTCTTAATATACGGACGCTCTTCGTATAATTTCGATAAATTCGGCGCATGCTCTTCAATCAACTCATTCAAACGCAAAATTTTGTTCTCCGTGATCGCTTTATCCGGATAATGATTGATCCAGTCATAAAAAATAACATCTGGCATTTTACCGGATACCATCATCAGATTAAATTGATCTAGTTCCTGGCCTGTTGGCGGATGCTCGAATTTCACCTTTGTGCCTGTGATTCGTTCCATCTCTTTATACATCGCCATCTCACTATTGTTCATTAATGTAGTGGAACCTTTCGTCACCCAATAGGTAAACGCTTCCGGGTATCCAATCGTCGACGCATTCTGTTCGCCTGTCGACGTAGGATCAACTGATGGTGCTGCCGAGTTGCCAGGCGAAGAATCTTTTTGGCTGCAAGCAGCCAGGGCCGCGACTACCACTGTCGCCAACAGCGTCACGGTAATCTTTCTCTTTTTTTGCATAACTAGTACCTCCCTTGTATAATTTGTAATTTGAATTTGCAGCCTGAATATACAAAGTAGCCAGGCAACGGTTCAACTATACTTCCGCTAGCCTGGCAAAGACAGAATCTTTACTATGGATGCACAGTCCGATCTATATAATTCGGACTATACAATTTAAATCTCACCTATACAATCTATGGATTTGGCTCGTTTTCAGCCATATCGCGATACTTGCCGGGCGTTACGCCCTCCATTTTTTTAAACAACCTAATAAATCCGACTTCATTCGCATAACCAATCTTCTGAGCAATCTCAGAGACGGTCAACGTGGTCGTCAGCAATAATGTTTTCGCCTTACGCACTCGAAGCCGGCTAATAAAATCTGTTACATTTTGGCCGCTGTATTTTTTGAAGAAGGTAGATAAATATTGCGGCGTTAACTGAAAATGCTCCGACATGGAAGTAAGACTTAAATTGCTATCCTGAACATGTTGTTCGATATACACTGTCATACTGTTATATAACTGATGTCGTCGATCGGTTTTTGCTTCCAGCACAACCTTGCATACCTTCTGATACATCTGCTTCGTGTGAACAAGCATGTCCTCTGCAGTAGAGCACTCCGCTAATTGCCGCAATGAATCCGCGGTTAACTCAGCTCGCTCGGATTCGCTTAGCGTCAGTCCCTTGACGATCTTCATCAAAGTCCCCATTAAATCATAGAACAACAATTTCCCCATATCTGGAGATAAAGCTCCTGCGGCCATATTCACTTGATATATATCGTCAAGCAGTTGGTCTGCAGCAGCATCATCTCCACTCCGAGCCAGATTAATCATCTGCGCTTCCTGCTCGGGAGGATAATGATAATATAGGGTCTGAAGCTGGGCAACGTCCCGATAGTAGATGATTACATCTTGTCCATAGATCAGATGATAGTCTAAAGCCTCCAGCGCTTCCTGATAGCATGCAGGAAGAGCATCCAGTCCCTGATGAATATCGCTCACACCGATCGTAATCTGCATCCGAAAGCGTTCATTGGCAGCTTGCTTCAACTCACGAATGAATGAATCCAATCGCTGCACGACATCTTCTAAAGGCTCT
The DNA here is from genome assembly GCF_036541265.1 of Paenibacillus sp. IITD108. NCBI lineage: Bacteria > Bacillati > Bacillota > Bacilli > Caryophanales > Paenibacillaceae > Paenibacillus > Paenibacillus sp. IITD108. The sequence goes on from NZ_JAZHCT010000028.1 coordinate 39,020, forward strand.
TCGCAGTTAATTAGCAGCGCTAAGCGATTCCGCCCCAGCTCTATCGTATATCCATCATCCGAAAGCAGATGACTGCTTAGATTAGATAGTACGAATCTAACCAGTGTCCATTCCTTCTCCGTATCTTCTGTTACAAACTGTCGGCAATCATCGATATGTACAATTATTACCGCATAGCAGTCATGTTCGAATCGAACATCCATAAATGACAAGGATTCATCGTCTATCGTATTCAGGGTGACTTGACCCGCCAATAACCGGGATAGAAAGTTAGACTTAAATGCAGGGATATGTTGGGATAAGGTGCGGCTCAACCTGCTGTTTTCCTCAAACGAACGAACAATCGATTTGCGAATAATATCAAGTTCATTGACTCCCTCTTGCTTGATCTGATCGTCTGAATGCCTAATCGAGCGAACCATCTCTCGCAAGGGACTGTAATAGCGATAGGCCAATACATATGAGCCGAAAGCGCCAGCTACTAGACATAACAGCAGAAGCAACATAGCGCGTTCTTTAATAATATGGACATCAGCCAGTAATGACTCCTTGTCCACCACCGAGATATAGGCCCATCCCTTCTGATCCGTCGTATAGGAAAGCATCCTCGCTTCCCCGCTAATGATTTCTTCTCTTGATCCGCTTCCGTTAGGCAAGTCGATCATGAAGTCCATTTCCCATTGATCACTTGGGGCCGTGGAGAAGAGTACCTGCTGATGTTCATTAACAATATAGATGTCCCCATCGTCGATCTGCTGAGCTTGTTTGGACAAGCTGCGCAACTCCTGATCGTGTATGAAGGCCACAAAGTAGCCCTTGGGCTGAGTCCCTTCACCCGGTGGAAGCGATTGCACATACGCTAACACTCGCTTCGTGCCATCCCGATTCGCAACCGATACATTGGGATAATACTGCCGAAAGCGCGTTCCTGAGAATAAATCAGCACGAATTGTTTCGGCATTCTTACCGTCATAGATCATCAACTCATTAAAAAATGTATCCGCATCCACTTTTCCGGTTGTCGTTAACACACTATCCGTATTTTTCAGATAAACAAATACATCCCAGACAAATAGGTTCAGATTCTGAACCGTACCCAATTCCTGAATTACACTTAAAAAATCCATCTGTCTGCTGCCGTAATAATCATTTATACCTTCACCTAGCACCCATTGCACTCTAGGATTCATAGCAACTTGCAGCATGAGCTTATCCAGCTGGTTAAATTGGCTTTCCGCAGCAATCTTCACCTGCTCAAGCATGGCTAGATGCACCCGATTGGAATCACGAATCATATTTCCTTGGATTTGCTGAAACATAAATACACCGATGAGCATGGGCAACATGAAAATCGAAATATATGAACATAGCAAAGTAAGGAATAAACCGCTTCTAGGCATCGAATTGCGGAACAACTTCATGACATTAACCTCCGGCCGTAAAGTAGTTTCATCATATCTCAATTCCAATCAGTTGGACAAGCCACCTCGGGATCTATAGTCGGTAGATGTACAAACCGCCGTGGGCCCAGGCAAGACAAGAAATGTAAATAATTCATATTGTAAAGCATCCTCTTATTTATTACGATAAAAGCATGGGCCATTTCTAGAGGCTCTCTGCTATTAAGCAATAACCAAGGGGGGGAGGCTCGATGCCGTTTCACTTTCAGGCTGATCAATATCCGACAAGCGCTGGCTGCTACTTAATGAGAAATAAGGAAGGCGAGCTGCTTTATATCGGCAAAGCAAAAAACATTAGAAACCGGCTTCGTTCTTATTTCACCCGTCAGCACACAGAGCGCAAGTTAATACAACTGGTTGAGCAGGTTGCTTCTATAGATGTAATGCTCGTCAATAATGAAGCCGAAAGCTTGCTCCTCGAAAATAATCTCATTAAACAGCACAAGCCTCCCTTTAATCGCGCCTTGATACGAGAGGAAACCGGATATGCTTATTTGCAGCTGACAGAGGAGGAATTTCCACGTCTAGCTGTTTATTATAGAAATCGTGATGATTCATCTTCCAGACCGGCAGCCGCCAAAAAGTTCGGCCCATTCAAAAGCTCCCGTTACCGTGACGAGCTGGCAAGCTACATAACGGAACAATTCGGCCTGCGCTCCTGCGAAGCCATGCCAAAAAAAGTATGCTTGCTTTATCATATCCACCGCTGCAGCGGCATTTGCGAAGGGCTGATCGGCAAAGAGCAATACCAGCAGCAGGCTGAAGAGGCTGCGCTGCTGCTTTCAAGGCCCGCGGATGAAATTATTGCTTCCTTATATGAGCAAATACAAAAATGCTCCGATGCGCTGCATTTCGAAAAAGCGCAAAAGCTGCTGCTGACGGCGCAAAGCCTGGAAGCAGCGGCGAAGGAGAAACAAATCGTCGAACGCCAAACGGATACTAGACAAGCTGTGCTCTATTTTGGCGAAAATGAAGTATGTATCCTTGCTATTCAGCATGGCCTGATAACTGGCATTCATATCGAACAGCTGCAAAAAGAGCCTAACGACGGCACGGAGCTATCAGACGCTTTTATCGCTCATTATGATGCCGAGCATTGCCCGGATGAAATCATCGTCAACCGGATTGGCAACCGTCAGCTGCTGCTTGATAAAATGAAACTGCTGCGCAAGCGGGAAGCGATCAAGCGCCAGCCTGCGCTTACTATTCCCAAGCGGGGTGTTAAATTCGAACTGCTGCAGCTTGCAGAACGCAATTATTTTCATTATATAGAACAGCATTCTAGTAAGCTCACAGTCCTGGGCGATTCCTATAACAGCAACTCAGCTTACGAAAGTTGATAGTTAGTACCAAAGCGTACTGCAAAGAATGGAATATATGGAGCGGAGATAAGTGTTATCGTTGCAGGTTGCTGCGAAGTCGGACATGGAGGTCCGAATACCTGCAGGGCAGATCGTTCGATTCAATTTGACAGCATGACATGAAAGCTAAATGGGAAAACGAGATCTCTTGTTTTGTCTACCACAGCGAATGCCGAGAGACTACTAGGTTTTAAGGAGGAGTTTTAATGAATCGTGATAAGTTGAGTATATTATTAAGCATTATTGCTATCACTATCCCATTATTAACTGTTGTTTATGTTGTACTAGAAATGAGTAAACCTCAAACTGGTGTGCCTAGAAATAATGGACTTGAAGCACCTCAATTTTTTCTTCTATTCATTGTGATAACATCAGGAATAATCAGTCTTATTTATTCCATAAAAAGGTATAAAGCAAATAAACAAAAGCTTTTAGATCAACATAACAAAGATAGAGAAAATAGGAACCGCTAAACTGGTACCCATACCACTAGACACTAGAAAAAAAGCGTTTAGAGTATGGGTACCTTTCTGTATACTGGAATTAACATTAGGGGGCGGTGGGTCCTATGAGCTTTGTTATTTTGTTTTTTTAGCCAGACAGGCAATTCACCTGTACGATAAGAGCTTAGACTCGCCCACGGAATGAACTGGGCGACTCCCCCGTCCAGCGCTTGAACTGCCTGCTGAAATGGGCAATATTGCGATAGCCCAGCTGCAGCGATATTTCCTCGATTGTCAGCTCTGGATCAAGCAGCAGCAGCTTGGCCTTCTTTAGCATCAAAGAGGACATATACTGCCTCGGCGACATGCCATACGATTTTGTAAACATGCGATTGATGGACGATGGGCTATAGCCTATTTCGGCGGCAATCGATTCGATTGTTTCCTTTGAGCCTTCCTCTCCGCCTTCTCCTGGCCCTTGCTCGACAGCCTGCTCCAGCATCGACGCGATCTGGGCAGCTGCTGAAGAGATCGAAGCAGATGACTTCCCTTTATTGATGCGCGGCAGCGAGCCGCTAAGTCCGGAAAATAATTCAAATAAAGCCGATAAAATGCTCATTCTTGTCTCGACCTGTACGACTGCCTCTTGCGAGGTTAAGGATATGAGCTTATCAAGAGCTGGACGAATGGTGCCTGTAAGCTTGCTGCTTGACGGATAAAAGCAGTCTGGATTGCGGTTAAGCAGCTCTCGAAAAGACCGCTCATCAACATCAAAGTGCAGACAATAATAGGTCATTTCCGCTTCGCCCACCGCTCGGCTCTCATGCTTGTCGCCAGGACGCAGCAGCAGTAAATCTCCCGGATTTTGTAAATATACTTTTCCATTCACCGTCATTTGCTGCTGCCCTGACAATACAAGATTAACTTCAAACAGAGGATGGCGATGCAGAGGATAGCTCCATTCCTGGCCAACCGTTCTCCAATGCGCGGCAAATACACGAAACGTCGAATCGATGTCCGGCAGCATGGATTCTGCGAATATGCGTTTTGGGCCTTGCTCCAGCACACTTTCTCCCCCTCCTGCTTGATTTGGGTAAATAACGACATGCTATGGATATAGGATCTGTCATGAGCCATTGTTACAATATAATTATCATACCACACAAGCATTTCTTGTATGTGCACAAGATGGGTAATCAGCAGAAATGAAATTTTATGTTTTATAAAATTACCCACATTTTCTCATACTACTATTTTCAAAGAAAAGGAGCTTCGATATGGCTACAATTCAAAATCCGATTTTGACAGGCTTTAATCCTGATCCGAGCATTTGCCGTGTAGGGGAAGATTATTACATTGCAGTATCGACCTTTGAATGGTTTCCTGGCGTAGGTATTTACCATTCCAAGGATTTAAAAAACTGGCGACTCGTATCTAGGCCGCTTAACCGCTTGAGTCAGCTCAACATGACAGGCAATCCTGATTCTGGCGGCATTTGGGCGCCTCAGCTTTCCTATTCAGAGGGCATGTTCTGGCTTATTTATACGGATGTAAAAGTTGTTGAAGGACGCTGGAAGGACTGCCATAATTACCTCGCAACCTGTGCGACAATTGACGGTGAGTGGTCTGAGCCTACTTATTTGAACGGCTCCGGCTTTGATCCTTCCTTATTCCATGATGACGATGGGAAAAAGTATTTGGTCAATATGGTATGGGATCAGCGTGAAGGCAACCACAGCTTCTATGGCATTGTATTGCAGGAGTTTGACGCCGCTGCTGGCAAGCTTGTTGGCAAGCAGGACATTATTTTCAAAGGCACAGATATTATGCTGACGGAAGCTCCGCATCTATACAAGCTTAACGGCTATTATTATTTGCTGACGGCTGAAGGCGGCACGAAATATGATCATTGCGCTACATTTGCCCGCTCCAAGGATTTGCGCGGACCATATGAAGTACATCCCGACAATCCGCTTATTTCATCGTTTGCGCATCCGCGCAACCCGCTGCAAAAGGCAGGACATGCGTCCATCGTTCATACGCATACCGATGAGTGGTTCCTCGTGCATCTGACGGGCAGACCTTTATCGAGAGAGGGTCAGCCTTTGCTTGATCCGCGCGGTTATTGCCCGCTCGGACGGGAAACTGCTATTCAGCGCCTGGAGTGGAAAAATGATTGGCCTTACGTAGTCGGCGGCAATCAGCCTTCGCTGACAATAGAAGGACCTGCTATACCTGAAACGGTATGGGAACCCGACTATCCGGAGAAGGATGACTTCGATAGCGAGCAGTTGAACCTGCATTTTCAAAACCTGCGCATTCCGCTTGGCGAGCATATTGTATCGCTCAAGGATCGCCCTGGCCATTTGCGCCTGTACGGCAAGGAATCGCTAACGTCGAAATTTACACAAGCATTCGTAGCAAGACGCTGGCAGCATTTCAACTTTACAGCAGAAACGAAGGTCGCGTTCCAGCCGACAACGTTCCAGCAATCCGCTGGGCTTGTGAACTACTACAACACACAGAACTGGACCGCCTGCCATATTTCGTGGAATGAAGAGAAAGGCAGAATATTAGAGCTTGTCGCAGCAGATAACTTCTCTTTCGCGCAGCCGCTGCAGGGCAAAGAAATTGAATTGCCGAACAGTGCAGAATATGTATACTTGCGCGTCGATGTCGATTACGATGTATATCATTATTCTTACTCATTGGACGGCAGCAGCTGGACTCGCATCGAAATTCCATTCCCGTCCTATAAGCTGTCCGATGATTATATTAAAGGCGGCGGCTTCTTTACAGGCGCTTTCGTCGGCATGCAGTGCCAGGATACGTCAGGCCAAAGCGCGCCAGCAGACTTTGATTATTTTATCTATAAAGAGAAATAGGCTTTACTTTTCTATATTCAAAAAGCCTCCTTTTCACGGAGGCTTTTACTTATACGATCGTGCAGAATAATGCTACTGTTCAGAAATTTTAACGAAGCAGGAGGGTGTCGATTAATTATGGGTAACTAATGGCAAAAAGAAAGGGGAACGAAGAGCAAGATTGGGAATGGAGAAGCGGCAGCGTCCGCCTTTGTAGGCCAACTTTATCCTATACAGGGGTTATGTAATCAAAAAAATTGGACTACAACAGCGGTCGGAATCTCAAACTTGATCATAGTAACATCCCTTTCGATTGCTTATTGCCCTATCCACAATTAATCGTTACCCTCATCAGAAGCGTTATTGTACAGTAAGTGCTCGTTTTAACAATTTAACGAAGATATGCGTCCTTATTTGAGGTAAAAGATGCCTAAAAACGTGTTTTGTTCACACATAGCGCTGCTAAGCTTCGTTACATTTTCAAATGAGCTGTTTTTGTTGAAATAGCGCTTGTCAGCTTCGTTAGATTTCACTTTTTCTTGCCCATAAAGTAAAACATCCACATAAATAAATAATATAAAACTACAGCAAAATATGACACATTAGAGTTTGTAAATCGATCCATATACCATAAAAAAAGAAATAAAATAACTGCTCCTAGATGGCCCATAATCAGTTTGTTTTTTATCCTTTTTCTCATAAATAGGGCTAGTAGGATCGCTAACAAGGCGACTGCAACTGTAATAAGATATGTTTCTAAAGATGTACTTAATAATGGAATGCCTGCTAATGCAATTACAACAATGATAGCGACGATGATACCTTTTTGATTCTTCATCAGTTGGTTCACCTCCATTTGCTTCCAGCCTTGATGGTAACATACCTCTCACTATAGTAATAGACTTCTATAGCTAATATCACCAATTTGACGAAGATTAATGGTTAGAATACGCTTAATAAAACTTGTATTTAAGGAAACTCCGCAATAAATACGAAAAACCCTCGCTTGTCCTTCAAAAGGAAACAAACGAGGGTAAAGTTGCACGTTCTGACTAAGGAGGTACCACTTCTCGATGAATATAACAGACCTAAAGCAGTAAGCGGGAAGTCGTCGATTCGTAATGCCATCTGTTTAGAATTGTATTGGAACTGTGGGGCGCTATTTAGCAATAAAAAGGTGTTTTAAAACTGTAACGGAACTGTGGAGCGCTATAGGTAATCTTTCCCCCGTTTAGGTAGTGATTTTGGGTAAATAAGGTTCCTCAGTTCCTTTAGATTTTAGAATAAGCTGATTTCCGTACAATAGCGTGTCTCAGTTCCGTTAGCATTTTTCAACGGCCTGGATTATGCAGGATTTATGAGCAATAAACCTCTTTTTGCCGAAAAAGCTTGAAATTCCTGTAAATTTGAGAATTCTCCTGCAAACATCTTAACCCCCAAAAAAATCATGTACTTTTGCAGGATTGACCTTACCCCTTCACCGATCCAGCCGCAATTCCTTCCACGATACGGTCGCTCAGGAACAGGAATGCAACTAGAATAGGCAAAATACTAATCATAAGTGTAGCGCCGATCGCACCCCAGTCCGTAGAATACTGGCCGATAAAGTTTTGCACGCCTACTGTCAATGTCTTATACACATCTGAGCTAATAAAGGTATTGACGAAAATAAATTCATTCCAGTTATAAATGATATTAATAATAGCGGTCGTAGCCAGAACGGAGCTGGTCATCGGAAATACGATTTGAGCAAACATGCGATTGACCGAGCAGCCGTCAATTACAGCAGCTTCTTCTACTTCGCGAGGAAGAGCGATGTAAAAGCCCAGCAATATCATAATGGTAATCGGCATATTAAACGCGACATATGAGATGATGAGCGTCAAAGGATGGTCAGTCAGACCTGCCTTATTAAACATGTTGAACAATGGAATGAGGGTGGAGTGGACAGGGATCATCATCGCAACCATGAACAATCCTAGCACAAACGAGCTGCCCTTCCACTTCATACGCGTTACCGCGTAAGTAACGAGACTTGCCAATACAACTGTAATTACAGTAGCTGCTACCGTTATCCACACACTATTTAAAAAGTAAATATTAATGTTGCCGACATCCCATACTTTGGCATAGTTTTCCCAGCGCGGGTTCATCGGCAAGGAAAGCGGCGGCATGTTGAAAACTTCCTGATTGTTTTTAAGCGAGAAAAACAAAAGCCATACTAAAGGAAATAATTGCAGGACCGCGACAATTAGGAGTACGGCGTACAGCAGTAGCATGCCTATTTTGCCAAGAGCACTTTTGCCGCTCTTTTCATTGTCCTGCAGCCGGCCAGCGGTTCCAGTTACCATGAAGCGTCCCTCCTTATGAGTATTGAATCGTATCCTTGGATGCTGTAAATTTGCGTATGAGCCATGTAGCTACGAGACAGATCACAAGCAGGAAGAAGCCGATCGCGCTGCCGTAGCCGAAATCATAAGAACGGAATGCCGTATGGTACATATAGGACGCCATTACTTCACTAGCCCCGTTAGGACCGCCGTCCGTCATAACATAAATCAAGTCAAAATATTTCAATGAACCGACTACTGCCAAAACGATCGTAACCTTGGCTACTTCCATAACAAGCGGAAGCTTGATCTTCCAAGCAATTTGCCATGCACTCGCGCCGTCAATTTTGGCTGCTTCTTCTAAGGATGCCGGAATGTTCTTAAGTGCTGCATAATAAATCAAAATATAGAAGCCCGCATATTGCCACAGAATAGGCACAAACAGCGCAAACATGACAAGCTTTGGCTCTGCCAGCCATGCGGGAGGATTTGCGAAACCAATAGATTCAAGAATATTGTTAACGATTCCGTTGGTCGGATGATAAATTTTAAGCCATAATTGTGCAATGGCTACCGACGAGAGGAGCATTGGGATCAAATAAATTTTGCGAAACAGATTGGCGCCTTTTATTTTCGAAGCAAGCACCATTGCAATAGCTAAGTAAATAACAAGACTTATTGTTGAAAATAATGCGAGCAAAAAGGAATGCCAAGCGCTGCTCCAAAATTTGGCGTCCACGATCAGTTCTTTATAATTATCGAGCCCTAGAAATTTCATCGCTCCAATGCCGTTCCAGCTATGCAAGCCGTAGTAGCCGGTTAAGACGATTGGAATATAGACAACAGCCAATATGAGAAGCAAAGCCGGCAGTACATACAACGCTATTACTTTTTTATTGGACATTACTTTATCCACTTGCGAGCACTCCTTTCCGTACCTCATAAGAAGAAAACTTAAGCATCTTTTTTAAAAGCGGAGCCTTACCTATAAGCGTATAGATAAGGCTCCATCATGCACCGTTTGATTCGGGCGCGCTAAAGTTTAGTTTCCTTTTTTAATCGCTGTATCATGATTTGTCGAGAATGCTTCCGGTGCAACTTCTTTGCCGAACAGCGCTTGAATGTTGTTCAAATGGGTTTCTGCTGCATTAGCTTTCATTTGAACGTCGGCAAACAAGGTAATGCTGCTGGCTTGATTCATCTCATTGAACAAATCAATATATAGCTGAGGCAGCTCTAGAGTAGAAGTGTCCACTTTCGTTGCAGGAATGACACCTGCACCTGTAACAGCCTGCTCTCCCCATTTTTTAACGAAGTATTCTACAAACGTTTTTGCTTCTTCTTTTACTTTGGAGTTTTCACCTACGAACAAGCCAACTCCCGGTCCGCCCACCCAGCTATTGATATCGCCTTTTCCGCCTTCAACCGTAGGGAATTTAAAAAATCCAACGCTATCGCGGAATTCTTTTGGAATATCTTCATTGGTTGTAAAGTTAGGAAGCTCCCAAGTTCCCATCATAAACATGGCGGCTTTGCCGTTTAGAAACTCGGACTTCGCTTCTTCATTGGACAAGCCATTAAAGCCTTTCACGAATGCCTTGCTGTCAACAAGTGTTTGAATATCTCCAGCTGCCTTGACAAGACCTTCATCCATAAAGGAGCCCGCGCCGCTAATCGCATCTGCCAATGCTTTTTGGCCTGCAATACGGTCAGCCATATACATATACCACAACGATCCTGTCCAGCGGTCTTTGTTGCCTAGCGTGATAGGTGCAACGCCATTATCGGACAGCGTTTTCACAATCGCTTGAAACTGCTCATAGGTTTGAGGAACTTCAAGATTGTATTTAGCGAAAATTTCTTTGTTATAGTAAATAGGCGCGATATTGAACTCAAGCGGTAATGCATAAGTTTTACCGTCGATCGCGTAAGCTTCGGTTGTGCCTGCAACGAATTTGCCGTTAAGCTCTCCGCTTAGCAAGTCGTCAACCGGCGAGAACAAATTGCCCTCTACATATGGTTGCAAAAATCCAGCTGCCCAAGTTACCCCTACATCCGGAAGCTCGTTGGATGAAGAAAGCACTTTTAATTTATTTTTGTACTGCTCGTTATCAAGCACTTCCTGTTTGATTTTAATGTTCGTATGTTCAGCTTCAAAATCTTTTATAATTTGATTTACAATTTTGTTTTGTCCTGCGGATACACCCTCAGGCCATAAGTGCATAAACTTAACCGTCACCGTGTTGTTATCTGCTTTTCCGCCATTTTCACTGGATTTGCTGCCGCATGCGGATACTACAAGAGCCAGGCATAAAGCAAGCGCTAACGTCACCATTGTCTTTTTTTTGAACACGTTTACAACCCCATTTCATTTGAAGTTAAGAAGCATTGCACTGCATATTTACAGTTTATCAATATGCCCGGCATGCCATAAGGTAATAGGGATTGGGTATAATTCCACTAATTTTGGTTTCGCTTTCATTTACAGCTTATTCGATGCTGGCGGAGGAATCCTTATTGCTTTGGCGATATTGTGAAGGACTCAAATTCTCATGCGAGCGGAATACCTTGACGAAATACTTCGCTGTCTGATAGCCGACCTGTTCGGCAATATCCGCAATGGATAACTGTGTATTGGTCAGCAGCTCCTTCGCTCTTTGAATGCGTCGTCTGGTTAAATAATCACTGAAGGTCAATCCTGTCTGCTCTTTAAATAAAACACTGAAGTAACTTGCGTTTGTATGAATATGCTCGGCTACCTCCCGCATTGTGATGGCTTCGCCAAGATGGCTGTCCACAAATTGCAGCGCTTCGCGCACCTGCGCGCTGTACGTCTTTTCCTCTTGAGCAGTCTCCATTAGTTTGACATCTACTAGCTTCTCCATACGCACAATCCGGTTCATTTCCTGCTCGCGCTGCAATCCCTTCTCTACGGCTTCTACTAGCTTGACCTTATCGAGTGGCTTTAATAAATATTCGACAACGCCAAATTGCAGCGCCCTCTGTGCATAATCAAACTCTGGATGGCCGGATATAATAATAACGACTGGAGGATGAGCAAGGCTGCTGAGCTTCTCCACCAATTCCAAGCCGCCGATTTCAGGCATTCTTATATCTGTTATGAGCAAATTGGCTTGATTGGAGTCCAGCCATTCCAGCGCCTCTACCCCGCTTTCCGCAAGCACGATATTATATTTGCCCGCTGACCAGCCCTCTAATGTTTTGCGAACCCCTTCTCTTGTACGCGGCTCGTCATCTACAACTAAAATGGTTTTCATTGCTCCCGTTCCCCCAAACGATTTATTGGAATTTCAAATGATACGGTCGTGCCTTCACCCGACTTGCTTGTTATAACTAAACCTGCAGTTTCTGCTGGAAAGCTTAGCTGCAGCCGTTTCTGCACATTGGCCATGCCGATTCCGTTTTCTCCCCTTGTTTTGCTAGCACCCTTCACGATTTCATCCAGCTGCTTAAGCTGCTCGTCCGACATGCCCGGACCATCATCCTTGACTGCAATATAAATAAACCCTTCCCTAGCCGATCGTCGGACCGTAAGTCTTACTACGCCCTGACCACGTCTTTTCTCAACGCCATGCAATATCGCATTTTCAACGAGCGGCTGAATAAGCAGCTTCGGAATCGCTGTCTGCCGACATGCTGCATCCACATCAATATGCCACGTTAAGCGGTCGAGCATTCTCATTTTCATAATTTTCAAATAGCGCTCTGCATGATCCAGCTCATCCCCGATCGTAACCCATTCTTCCTCATCTGTCCGATTAATGACGTAGCGGAATATACCGGACATCGCGACTACAATTTCAGCCAGCTCCTCCTCGCCCTTCTCATCCAGCGACCAATAAAACGCTTCTAGCGTATTAAATAAAAAGTGAGGATTGATTTGCGCCTGCAGCGCTTTGAGCTCGGTTCGGCTTTGTGTAATTTCCTTCTCGTACACCACTTCAATCAGCTCGTTCAAATGAACAACTAATTGATTATACGTATTATTAAGCTCGTTAATTTCCATCGTCTGCGTAGTAACGGTGCTTGGCTGCAGCGTCCCCATTTTAGAGCTTCTCATCGCCCTGATCAAATTCAATATTGGCCTTGTAATCATCGTTGATAAAATAAAGGTCATAATTAAAAACAGCAAGCCTCCAATCAAGCCCGCAACGATGATGGCCGTTCGCAGTACAGAAATGCCTTCCACTGCATAATCCGAAGGTGTCAAAATAACGAGTGTCCAGCCCGTTGTAGCCGCTTCCTGGCGTATAGGTATATACGTTTTGCCTTCGACTTGAATCGTTTGCTGCTCCTGATCGAACATTTCAGCTGCATCAACCTTAGCTACAAAATCTGAAGCAATCATATGCCCGCCGCTGTCGAACAACGCCATCAGTTCTCTCGTTCCGCTCTCACCGGCTTTCGCATCAATAAACTCAAAATAGCTTTTGTCTATGCGCACCGTTAAATACCCGCCATGAGAAAAAGAACGATCCATCAGCCTTATGCTCCTGGCTGCTATAACCACATCCGAATTGTAAGGATCGATTCCGAACCATACAAGCCGACCTTTTTCCCGTTCAACTTGTTCCATCCATTCTTGCGGCATCCGGCTCGTCAAAGGAATTGTATCGAGCGGAAGCAGGCCCTGATAATCCCGTGTATATAAATCAATGGAGCGAATGCCTGTTGCAAACGCCTCGAATTTGCGAACCTCCTGCTGCAGAGCTTGGCGCTGCTGAAAGGTGGTTTGCATACCGTCCATGGACTGAGACAGCAGCCACTGGGTGGAAGCATTCGTCGCGATTTGAGCCATTAAAGTGTCCATTTGCTTCAGCAGCGCATCGAGCTTGCCGGTAGCCTGGACAGCCGTTTGCTGAATATGCTTTTCCGCATTGCTGCGCAGCACGGCAGATACCTGATCAAAAATGACAACGCCAACCGTAGCAAGGACGATAAACATGACCGTTAAAAATCCTAAAAAAATCTGATTGCGCAATGTGTTCAGTTTTCCCAGCTTGAGCATATGATCCCCCCTTTTGCTGTGCAGAGTCACATTTATAGGTTATTGGATAGCTTTGTTCAATTAGCTATACTATACACAATTCATTTAAAAAAAAGAAAGCACCGCTATCCGCGATGCGAATATCGGTGCTTCCAAACTAAGAATCTGCGACCTTAGTAAGCTCGAAGAAAAATGAAATCTAAATGCATTGAAAAACGCTAACGGAACTGAGGAGACTGTCGATTCATTGCGGGCAACTATTGATAAGCAATGAGAAAGGGGAAACGGAGAGCAAGAATGGGAATGGAGAAGCGGCAGCGTCCGCCTTTTCCTTTACAGGGGTTATTTAATCATAAAAATTAGACTACAACAGCGGTCGGAATCCCAATCTTGATCGCAGTGATACCCCTTTCTATTGCTTGTTGCAACTATCCACAATGAATCGACAGTCTCCTAAGACACGCTATTGTACGGAAATCAGCTTATTCTAAAATCTAAAGGAACTGAGAAACCTTATTTACTCAAATTCACTACTTGAACGGGGAAAAGATTACCTATAGCGCTCCACAGTTCCGTTACAGTTTTAAAACACCTTTTTATTGCTAAATAGAGCCTCTCAGTTCCGTTACAATTCTAAACAGAAGGCATTACAACTTATGCTCGGTTATTTATCTACATTTAACTACTACAACGAATCGACGGCTTACCGCTTTAGGTCGCAAAAATAAAAAGATCGTCTCGCTTAACAATAAGTAAAAATCGGAGACCTTGATCAACAAGGAGCTCCGATATAAGTATAAAATATATTATTATTTCAATAAAGGACGTTCAATTTCAATACGGTCAAGCTTCAAGTTAACGGCGTTGGCAATCGTATCGCCTACCGGGCATTTGCTTTCCAGGAAGGCTACAAACTCTTCTACCTTATCCTGCGGCGAATCCGTCTTGATACGGAACACATAACGGATATCGGAGTAGCCAGGGCGAACCTCGCTGCGGTTGAAGAAGCCGTCCAAATCAAGATCACCTTCAACATCTACTTGGAAATCTTCAAGATTAACGCCGAACTTTGGAGCATATACGCGGGCAACGATAGATTGGCAGGCGCCTAGAGAAGCAAGCAGCACCTCTACAGGATTCATTCCTGTATCCGTTCCTCCCAATGACTTTGGCTCATCAATAATTAATTCAAATTGACGTGCCTTTGTAACAACACGAACTCCCTCTTGCAAATGCGCTGTCGCTTTAAACGTTTGAACTGCTGCCATTTGAATCACTCCTATCCATTTTTCAATCATATATTATTGTCTATATACCTAAATGAGAAGAACCTATAATTGTATCACATGATAATTCAAAGCTTTCCACTTGGATTAGTTAGTATTATATCATCGCCTAATTTAACTGTCAAACAATTTTATTTCCTAAGTACTACCATTTTGAATTACAATTATTGGGGATGCACGAATAATAGGAGGGATCGAATGGAACACAAATGGCTGGAGTGGAGCAAGCAATTGCAGGCAATTGCTCAAAGCGGATTAACCTACTGCAAAGATCCGTATGACAAAGAGAGATACGAACAGCTGCGCGATATTAGCGTTGACATACTTGCCAGCTATACAGGAATAAGCCACGAAAAAATTAAACTTACTTTCGCAAGTGATACAGGATACGCTACTCCAAAGGTTGATGTAAGAACTGTTATTTTTCATAAGGATCAAATCCTGCTCGTACGCGAAAAATCCGACAATGCATGGGCATTGCCGGGCGGCTGGGCTGATATCGGCTACTCTCCTGCCGAGGTGGCGATGAAGGAGGTTCAGGAAGAAGCCGGCTTGCTGGTCGAGCCAATAAAGCTGCTTGCTGTTCTGGATAAAAAATGCCATCAACACCCGCCTGATCCATTCCATGTCTATAAAATATTTATTCACTGCGCCATAATAGGCGGCGAGCTGACTGGCGGGCTGGAAACAAGCGAGGTCGCATTTTTCTCCGAGCATAGCTTGCCCGAGCTTTCTCAATCGCGCAACACCAAGTCACAGATTATTTCAATGTTTGAATATCTAAAGGACCCCAATAAAGCAGTTTTATTTGATTGATCAAGGAGTTAAGAAGCAGCTACTCCGTATGGCGCTCGCTGCTTTCCCGCTGCTCGTCATTTTCCACATAATGGCGCAGCATATTCATCTTGTTCTCCCAGAATCGTTCGTAGTAGGAGAGCCAGCGCTTCAGCTCAAGCAGCGGCTCATGGCTTGTCTTATACCTTGTTTCCCGGCCGAACTTTGTTTCCTGAAGCAACCCGGCATCTGTTAATATGCGCAAGTGCTTGGATACAGCTGTCCGAGTCATAGAGAAATGGCCGCTTATCGTATTGACGGCCATCTCTTGCTCAGAGAGCATTTGAATCAATTTGCGTCTTGTAGGATCGGCAATCGCTTGAAAAACATCAGGCTTTTTGGAGGGAGCGTTCATTACTGCCCTTCCTCCACCATGCCGCCAAGCTTTTTCATTAGACCTATCCAGCCCTGGCTCATATTGCCGCGAATTTGCGTATGCGATTGTCCAAACTCTGTCACCTTCGCTTCATCCCATCCACCGTGAATAAGGATGCACTCCGTTTCCTGCTCATTGACTGCCCGCAGCTCAAATGTAAGTGTCCAATCCTTGCCCCAATGGAATGAAAGACGATTCGGCGGCTCGACTTCAGTTACCGTACATGGCGAATGGCCGAACGGACCTGCATCCAGATGAAAGCTGTGGCCGACAATCGGCTTGAAGTCATTTGGCATAAACCATGCCGAAAGGCCTTCTGCAGTTGCTACAGCTGACCAAACCTTTTGAATTGGCGCGCGAAATACATTTATTTGACGAATTTCATGAAAATTGCTTTGATCGTTGCTCATAATTGCCCTCCGATGTTAGTTAGATTGTTAGTTCGACTAAAACCTTCTGAAATAATGAAACCAAAAGGTTTCATTTGCCCATTATATTACATATGCTGCCATGGAGTCAATTCTGTAAAGGCAGAATCTGCGCTCCAGTTCCACTCTTGCTCTTCGCCGTACTTTCTTCACCAAAGTGTGCATCTCCCAGCACGGTACCGCGAAGAATCGGCAACATCAACACTGTAACGGTTGTGGGAAGCGCTATTTCGCGAAAAAAGAGGGCTTTGAAATTTTAACGGTTGCGACAGGCGCTATATATGAACTTTTGCCCTATTTATGACGGGATTTAGGCAAATAAGGCCTCTTATAACCGTTAGAATTAAAAATGAGCAAATTTCCACACTTTAGCGCTTCCTGCAACCGTTAGCCTTTGAAAAAATAAATGGTGAAGGATACTCTGATGATGGAGACTCATGGTTACTGCCGGGGTATATCAGAGCAATTTAGCATAAGAAGGCACAACTGTCTGTAGATCGTTTGGTCGCAGAACTGGACCTTCTGAATAAGTATTTACCATTTATTTTAGGTAATATTAAAACTTTTGGTAATGATTAGACGTCATAATAATAAAGTACCTTCTTTTCACATCCCGTTAATCCTATGGAACTCACTAATATAATAATTAAAATCTCATTTCAATTTCTCCCTTTAATTTGCACTTTTCAATAAACAAAATTCGCATTTCCTAATGCTTCCTCTCTGAGTAACAATGCACAATATATCTATATAGACGTGCATTGGCAAAAATAGTTATTCCGCATCTGATACCCAGTCCTCTCGTTCACCATGGCTAAATTTTGCTTAAGAAAAAAATTGTACACTTCTTTTCAGGTCCACGCATAATTATCCCATTGCTCATTATTGGAATTGATGTATAATCATCTCTAGTGTTCTAGCAGATACATAATTTGAGTGATGGAGAGAGCAGAAATGAATAAAGCGTGGCTAAGCTATTGTGGACTTATTTTAGTTGCGGTTTCGTGGGGCGTTAATTTTGGAGTATCGCGCCTGGCGATGGAATCCTTCCATCCGATCGTATTCACCTTGCTGCGGTTCGGTCTTGCCGTTCCTTTTTTCTTTATTCTATTAAAATGGAAGGAAGGGAGCATCGGCATACCTTGGCGGCTTGTGCCAAAAATCGCGCTTGTCGGCTTGCTGGGCGTAACCGCGCTTGAAATTATCGTTATGTATGCAATCAAGTTTACAACGCTTGCCAATGCTTCGCTGCTTAACGTGGCGCCATGGCCCATCTTTGCGGCCTTGTTGTCTCCCCTATTTATAAAAGAAGCAATTACGCCAAAGCTTATTATTGGCGGAGCTATTTGTCTATTCGGAGTCAGCTTTGTCATACTAGGCGGCGAGGAAGGCTTCAGTCTATCTTCTGACCTTATGATCGGGAATGCGATGGCATTATCCATTAGTATAATAGGACCGCTGTTCAACTTAAGCTCCATGTCGCTTATGCGACAATTTTCTGCTCTAAGAGTAAGCACTTGGACGATCTTCTTCGGCGCGATCTTTATTGTTCCATTTACAATAGGCAGATGGGGTGAAACGGATTGGGGCCGGCTGCAATTTGAACAGTACGGCATCATTTTCTACAATGTGCTGATTTGTACCGTTCTGGCCTTCATTGTCTGGAATGCTTCGATGTACAGAGTAGGCGCGACGCGCTCTAACTTTTTCCGCTATGCCGTTCCTGCCAGCGCCGTTATTACAGGGTATTTTATGTTCGATGAAAGCATCGCCATGATGCAAATTGCCGGCGCAGCGCTTATGGCTGTAGGATTGATATGGATAACGATTGACCGTAAAAAGGAACGCGTTACACCGACCTTGTCCAAAAACGTATAGTTTCTCGATAAATGCAAGGACGCTGCCCAAGATCCGCTGAAAAAAACATTGTTGCGAATTATAAAAGCCTGCATATAAGCCGATGTATCGGTTTAAAATGCAGGCTTTTTCAACTAAACTTATACAACTTGTCCGCTGCGCAATGCACGCATAAAGCTTACATATTGCGGGAAGACAATCTCAGGCTCAGCCAGGTCTGGCAGCCATTTTTTCTCCCATTCCAGCGCGTAATAGCCATCATAACCGTTTTGTGTGAGCAGCCGATAGATTTGTTCAAGAGGAACATCCCCTTCTCCCGTCAAGCAATAACGGAAGCCTAACGTTGTATCCGGCGCTGGCAAGGAGTCCTTCACATGTGCATATTCAATCCACTTGCCAAGCACTTCCCATGTGCGCTGAGGATCCTCTTGCACCATACGGTATGGGTGATGCACATCCCATAGAATACCGACCTGCTGCGGATTGACCTGCTCCATAATTTTGACGAGCTCATCGCATGAAATCCAGGCGTCATGCGTTTCAATAAGCAGCTTTACGCCATGAGGGCTTGCAATATCAGCCATTTGCTGAAGCTGACGGACTGCAATTTGCACCGCTTGCTCACGATCCATTTCGAATCGGCCGCCAAATACACGAATATACTTCGCTCCAAAATACTCACATAGCTTTGCATATTCTTCAATTTCCTTGCAATTTTTATCAAAATTTTGCTCCGATACTAGCTGGACAGAGCTGGAAAAGCATGAGACCGCAAGGCCTGCCGCCGATATTTTCTGCTTCGTCTGCTCTAAATTCGTCGTAAATTCAGGCAGCTTGAACACATCCAGCTCGTCGCCAAGCCCGCGAAAATCAATCGCATCGAACCCATACTGTGCTGCACGTTCAATAATTTCGTCTATCGTCCATTTCGGACAGCCTAGCGTTGTAAAGGATAGCTTCATCATGTTCACTCCTTTTAAAACAATTATTTCGACATAATGATGGCATTTCCTCCAAAGAAATGAAGGAGTACAATTGTTAAAAACTTATAATTCTTATATATTAAAAAATAATAGATAGATTAGGAGGTCGGCAAGCGTGAAATCCGGGAAGTTAATTAGCAGCTCTGTAAAAAAGCAGAAGTGGCTATCCATACTATTTGTCATTAGTGTTTTCATCGAGATAGGATATGCCTCTTTTTCAACGCTAAGCTTGAAATATATTGTCGACGACGCCTTTACCAATAAAGACTGGCAAGTATTTATATTTATACTGTCCTTGCTTCTAATTGGCGGCTTGCTCAGCATTGCTGCTGGCGCCTTTGGTGATTATTCCATCGGAAAAGTAAGCGGAATCGCCATCCGAAATTTGCGCAAGCGCTTATTCCAGCATATTCAAAAACAAACAGCTCCCTTCTTCTCCCGATTTCGAGTAGGCGATCTCGTATCCCGCTTCTCAAGCGATATGGATGCAATAGATCGCGTTATAAGTACGACCAGCCCTTTTCTCATAAAAGAAGCATTAGCACTAGTCCTTGGGCTTG
Organism: Paenibacillus sp. IITD108; assembly: GCF_036541265.1. NCBI lineage: Bacteria > Bacillati > Bacillota > Bacilli > Caryophanales > Paenibacillaceae > Paenibacillus > Paenibacillus sp. IITD108. The sequence continues at coordinate 58,810 of NZ_JAZHCT010000028.1, forward strand.
GCCTCTTGCTTTCGCTTGAATGGCGGCTGACGCTTGTCATGCTGCTTGGGTCATCGCTCATGTTTATCGGCCCGAAGCTGCTGCAAGGAAAAGCAGAACAGGCCTCCGAGAGCTACAAGCAATCGGAAGAACAGTTTTCCAACACCATTGATGAAATGATCAAAGGCCACTCCACTATTAAAAACTTAAATTTAGGAGCGTCCTTTCAGCAGCAGGCTGAGGGCCAGATCAGCGCCATTTACCGCTCCGGCCTTAGACTTCACCTTATACATACCTGGATGACCAGACTGCCGCTTATTTCGCTGCTGCTGCTTAACGGCATTATGATCGGCTTTGGCGGCTACCTCATCTTTCAAGATGCATTAACGATTGGAAGCTTTATGGCCTTTTTCACTTTATTTATGAGCGTTGGCCAATCTGCAACAAATCTTAGCGTGCTTCTTCCCGAAATGATAGATTCCGCCGTCAGCTTCAAACGTGTCAATGAGCTGTTGGAGCAGGACACGAAGCTGCCTCAATCGGCTCATCCCATTAAGCTTGAGCCTGTGCTGCCGCAAGTTCACCTGCAGCAGGTGTCCTTTGGCTATGAAAGCAATGCTGCGCTGCTGAAGCAAATCGAGCTTACGATTGCGCCTGGCAGCTATATTGCTTTCGTCGGTCCCAGCGGCTCCGGAAAAAGCACCGCCCTGAAGCTGCTTGCCCGCTTCTATGATCCGGTACAGGGCTCGATCACTTTCAACGGCGTCGATTTGCGTGAAGCAGAGGATGCCTCCTTGCGCGAGATGATGACGATGGTTACGCAGGACACCTTCCTGTTCAACACGACAATAGCAGAAAACCTGCAAATCGCTGCTGCTGACAATAGTCAAGAAGCGCTGGTGGACGCTGCGTCACAAGCACAAATTCACTCTACGATTGCGAACTGGCCTATGGGTTATAATACCGTCATCCAGCATGATGGCGCATCGCTGTCCGGCGGCGAACGCCAGCGGCTAGCGATTGCCAGAGCGCTACTGCGCAAGCCCAAGCTGCTGCTGCTGGATGAAGTGACCGCTGCGCTTGACCCGATTAATGAAAGTGAAATCAACCAGATGATTGCTTCGCTTAAAGGCAAGCATACGATCGTTTCCGTCACCCATCGCCTGGCCTCTACCAGAGATGCTGATTATATTTATGTATTCCAAGACGGGCATATCGCCGAGCAAGGAAGTTTTACAGATTTGATGGAGGGTCAGGGATTATTTCATTCTTTATGGGAAAAGCAGCATGGCTTCCAGCTTTCCGAGGATGGGCAGCTGGCTGCCGTAGAAGCGGAGCGGCTTGCTATGCTGCCATTCTTTGCAGGCATTGAGCTGCCAGCTCTGCAGCAGCTGTCCTCCCTTTTTACAACTGTAACCTGCCAGCCTGATGAAGTAGTGATTCGCGAAGGCGAACAGGGCAATACCTTTTATTTAATTGCGCATGGCCGCTTTGAAATTTTAAAGCAGCAAGCCGATCTATCCAATAAACGAGTTGCAATGCTGCAGGATGGCGATTATTTCGGCGAAATTGCCCTAATCCGCAATATCCCGCGCACAGCTACAGTCAAATCTATGGGACATGGCATATTAATGGCAATTAGAAGGGAATCCTTTGGGCGATTAGTAGAACAGCACCCGCAATTGCTGGATTCACTGGAGCGTACCCTGCTGAAGAGGATGAAAGAAGCAACTAGCCAATGAGGATCTGAGTAAATTTAACAGGGAGGCCGCCAAATGTTTATTTCAATTTGTAATGACGATCACAATCTGGCAAAGGCTGCATTGTTTATAATAGAGCATAAGCATATGATTCATCCCGCCTATACAACAACAGATATGGTGGCCCTAATATACGGTTACGTTACAAATGGGCATATCATCACAGTAAAGGACGGAAACGGCGATATTATTGGCGTCACCGCCTTTTTCATCGGCACGGAGGATGAACAATTTCGCAACAAGCAAATTGCCTATGTAGACATCGCAGTATGCAAAAAAGAATATAAGCTGAGCCGAATGTTTATGCGCGGCCTAAGTTTTTTGATCCACACAATAGCGACAGAGTATTCAACAGTAGAAGAGGTGCAATTTGCCGCACTCGTTGATAATGAGTATTTGTGCGAGCTTTACGGCAAGCTTACTACAAGCCATTTCGACCGGTCTGGAACGATTGGCGATGAGCGCGTTTTTTCGGCACCTATTTCTCATTTTCAATCTTTTCTTGCAAAATTCTCTTTGTTATAATGTTTCTATCAGTAGTAACTGTCAAGGATAAACGGCTTTGGACAGGCGCGTTTACCGATGAAATATGAGACAGTATAAAACTTTTATATTGAAAAGGAGGAAACAAATATGGTACCTCAACCACCATCGTTGAAAGGAACAAAGAGTGGAGTTAAAATTGAAAAAATTGTAATGGCCAACGATGCTTTGCGCGTTGTTAAGCCATAATTATGCCATTCATTATTCATCCTGCCAGATTTGAAAAGAATCATGATGCTTATTTACGCTTCTTATTGCAGCATCATGACAAGCTGGGCCTGCCATATCCTTTCGGCATGAAGCTGAGCCTGATCAGCAGCCCGCTCATCCTTGGCCAAGTATTGCTGGTCTTCGAGGAAGATCCCTATGAGCTGGTTGGCGCCCTCGGCATTGTCCATGGCACGAGCGAACAGGAATATGCTGACCCCCAAATATGCCAGATTGAGGTCTGTTATTTGGCAGCAGCCAGCCGTAAAACCCGGCTATTTTCAAAATGTTTATCCTCGCTTATTGATCTGATTCAAAACAAACACCCAGATACGACCACCCTTTCGTTTTGGATTTCGCAAGAGCAATATGAAAATGATCGTTTAATCGCCAAATGCCGGAATTGGTCCGGTGCGACAGAACGTTTTGGCAATGGCGTCGTGCAAATCAGACTGCCTTTTGATTCTGTCTCAAGCTATATTAGCCGCCTGAACAATTGATCATGAATTGATCATGCTAAGCGGCTAGCGCAGCAATAAAAAGCACGCATTCCCCCTATTAGGCGCTGCGTGCTTTTTATTATTTTACCGGCCGCGAGATGGTCACACATTCCGCTATTTGCCTTAAAACAGCCATTTTTTCATTTTCGCGGACACACATTCCTCTATTCGGCTCTCAATAGTGCTTTTTCTGCGATTTATGGACCAATAACGGAACGCCTGTCACTTTGCCACCTCAAAACTGCGATTTGGGACGTAATAACGGAACGACTGACCAACTGGGAAATTCCCAGCATCCCGCGCATTAATTCTTACCGGTCACAATGCCTATTTTCCCGTCCTCTACAACCACGTCATACTTTTTCACTCTTGTCTTGTCACTAAACAAGGATTTGCCGGTACGAAGGTCGAATTCCCAGCCATGCCATGGGCATCGTATAATTTCTCCTGTTCTTCCATAGTCATATTCGTATACGCCCGAGGGCAGGTTCGTACCCGTGACATGCCCGGAGCACATCGGCGCTCCCTGGTGAGGACAGTAATTCAAAATAGCTGCATAGCCATCCTCAAGCCGATACACGCCAATCTGCTTTCCTTCGACTTCAATAACGGCATGCCCGCCCCTTGGAATGTCACCTTCCTTTAGCACATAATGCACCGCCATAGCCATCCTCCTTCTACCTGCGCATTATGACAGTTTATATAGCTGCTTTGCGTTTTCGTAAAAGATCTTTTTGCGAGCCTCCTGGCTAAGCTTCCGCAATATTTGAGTAGGCGAGTCAAAATCCCAATGCGGATAATCACTCGAATACAACAGCATATTTTCGGCATCAATCATATTAAACAAATCGACTAAATGCTGCGGATTGTCAGGCTCTTCAATCGGCTGGGTCGATAAATAACAATGCTCTCGAATATACTGGCTCGGCAGTTTTTTCAGCCATGGCACCGTTGCGCGCAGCGCCTTGTAGTTTTTATCAAGCCGCCACATCAGGGCAGGCAGCCAGGCTACTCCCCCTTCTACCAGCACCACTTTAAGATTCGGAAATTTAACGAATACTCCTTCGCATACCATACTGACCAAGTGCACCATAAACATTTGCGACAAACAAGTATGCCATTCTATATAACGCGAGGGATAGCCTGCAGCGGTAGGAGCAGTCGAGCTGCCGCCGCCTTCTGCTCCTGGATGAATCGCTAACGGCAAGCCGTTGCGCTGTGCCGCTTCATAAATCGGATGGTAATGACGCTGCCCCAGCGGCGAGCGCGCCGCGCTTGAAATCATCACCTCAACAATATCAGGATGACCGCCAATCCTGTCAATTTCGCGCGCCGCGAGCAGAGGGTCCTGCGTGGCAACAACCATGGCGCCTTTGAACGCCTTATGCTTGCCCAGCCACTCCGCTATTAAATAGTCGTTGTAGGCTGAGCATATGGCAGCCGCATAGTCGGGGTCGTGTGTGCTGGATATGTTGTACACGACGCCGGTAAGCACAGCATAGTCCAGGTTATACCCTTCAATTAACTGCTTGATCATAAAATCAGCGTCCGAGCCTGCTTTGCCTCCTCCAGGCGGGATCGAGTCCTTCTTCATGACGCCGATAGGCGAGTAATAGCCGGAACCGGCGTAGCCGATGCCCGAAGACGCTACGCGGGAGCGCCACGGCTCAGGCAAGTAAGGAATCAGCGCGGCGTCATCCTGTTCATTATGGACATCGACATCAATGATTTTGAAATCGTCCATGCTGTTATATCCTCCGCTTTTTTATATTTATTTTCCGCCGTAAGTTCTCGTGTAAGCTTCGTTGTACATATTCAGCAAATCATCAGAACCGAGCTTTTTCGCCTGGTCGATGAATTGATTATAGTTCTCGTCATTAATTGGTGTTTTGCCTGTAACGAACTCGGTTATTTTTTGCTCCAAAAACTTGTTAAGGTTGTTAAGCTTCGATTTTTCCAGCTCCAGCTCTTCTTCTGTTTTTACAATTTGCTTAGGAGAAGGAATAATATATTGTTCGTAGCTGGCATTAATCTCCTTGCTCTTATCGCTCAGCCCGCGCTCCCACACCTCTCTGGATATCGCATTGTCAAGCGTAACCATATCGTACCAAACGCCCCAATCCTTACGCAGAATCGCAAACGGCGATGTGCCGAATTCAGGATTGTACACTGGCTTGCCATCCTCCAACGTATAGGTCTTGCCTTCAATCCCTAGTGATAAATAGTTCCGCCCTTCCTCGCTCAACAGGTAATCGAGAAACTGAACGGCCCGCTCCTTATCCTTTACCTTGGCGGAAATGGCTCTTCCCGTCGTTCCTACGATCGGTCTGGAGAACTGATAGTTTTTAATGCCGTCAGCCGCGAAGAGCGGCGTAGCATCCAAATCATATTCGCTGATGCCAGCATTGCGGGCCTTGGAGATAAGCATCTCCATATCCGCTTTCCAGAAGTAAGTTACAAGCGACTTGCCCGTCAATATCCGCTCTTCCCACTGCGCCTGCGTCAGCAGGGAGAACTCAGGATCAAGCAGCTTTTCGGCATACAGCTTATTCAAAAACACAAGCATATCTTTATAGCCGGCATGGTAAGGCGCAAATTCATAACGGTCAGATGTTGGATCAATATTATAGAAGCCATGAATGCCTGTAAAAATTCTGCCGAAGGTCGTATACAAGCCGGTATCGCCCACTATAGCGTTAGATATCAACGGATAAGTGCCCGGTTCTTTTTCCTTTAATGCCTTTAAATAGTTATAAAATTCATCTACAGTAGTCGGCGGCTGCAGATTGTACTTATCAATTAAATCCTTTCTGCCATACCATATAAAATTGAAGCCCTTTCCTTCCGCATCGCCCTCGAGCTGAGGCACCGTATACAGCCCGCCATCCGAGCCTGTCGCAAGCGCTTTTGCCTCTGGATATTTATCATAGAAGGCTTTCAGATTTGGCGCTTTGTCCAAATATTTTTCTAAATTTAAAAATACCTTATCAGGCCCATGCTCCCTGCCATCCTGTGTAGGAACATGTATAAAATCTGTCGTGGAATTCGTCGCCATCATAATTTGCCGCTTCTCTTCCAGCCCTTCCTGGCTGACAATCTGGAATTGAATTTTCACGCCTGTTTTCTTCTCGATTTCTTTGAAAATCTCCCAATCATCCCGCACTTTCCCTTCAACCCTGTCATAGACGAGCCACGAGAAAGTGACTGGTTTGTCAGGACTTAACTTGCCATCGCCGCCCTTTGTGCCAGAGCAAGCCGTCAGGACCAAAGAGACAAGCATAATCGCAGCTAAAGCTGTAGTGAACCAGGATCGCTTCATAGCCTAACCTCCCTCTTCATTTGAACTGCATATAGCAATGGATCGAGTTGATCCATAACTATCAAACTAACTGAGGCTGTCGATTAATTGTAGATAGGGCAACAAGCAATAGCAAAAGACTCCACTGCGATCAAGATTGGGATTCCGACCGCTGTTGTAGTCCAATTTTTTCAATCAATAACACCAGTAAAGGATAAAATTGGCCTACAAAGGCGGACGCTGCCGCTTCTCCATTCCCAATCTCGCTCTCCGTTCCCCCTTTCTCATTGCTTCTAAATAGTTGCCCACAATTAATCGACCGCCCCTAGTTACCCCTTGATGCCGCCAATCATCGTTCCCTGCACAAAATATTTTTGAACGAACGGATACATGCATAGAATCGGCAGCGTTCCGATAATAATCATGGCGTATTTCAGTGTCTCCAGATGAGTCATATCCCCTTCACCCTGCACATTTTGTCCGGCTATTAAAATATTGCGCAGCATAATTTGCAGAGGATACATATCGCGATCGCTTAAATAGATAAGAGCGTTAAAAAATGCATTCCATTGATTGACGACTGTAAATAAGCTGATCGTTGCAAATACAGGCAATGAAAGCGGCACAACGATACGCATCAGTATTTGCATCGGGCCGCAGCCGTCTATCGCTGCCGCATCCTCCAGCTCGGCTGGCAGCGCCTCGAAAAACGTCCGCATAATAAACAAATGCCAGGTGCTGATCAGCGTAGGCAGCACAATCGCCCATATTGTATTCAGCATGCCTAGTTTTTGCACGACTAGAAAGGTTGGAATCATTCCGCCGCTGAACAGCAATGTAAAAGCAGCCAGCATCAATATTAGTCTGCGGCCGGGCAGCCAGCGCTTCGCCAGCGGATAAGCCATAGCAGAGGTTGCCGCAAGCGTAAACACCATATGAACGAACGCATAACGAATCGTATTCCAGTAGCTGATCCACAGCTCCGATCTTTTAACAAGCTGCTCATAGGCAATCCATGTAATATCCTTCGGAAAAAGAAGTACAGCACCGCTGGCAACAAGGGCGTTATTGCTGATGGAGGCAGAGAATACGTAAACCAGCGGATACATCATGACGACTACCAGCACCAGCATGAACAAAATATTGCCAACATCAAACAGCCGCGAGGCGAATGTTTCCTGCTTTCTCATCTCACACCTCCATTACCATAGGCTTGTTTCCGAATATTTGCGTACAATCCGATTTGCAGTTACGACCAAAATAAACCCAATTGCCGACTGGAATAGTCCTACCGCTGTCGCAAAGCTGAAATCAGCATCCAAAATACCGCGTCTATACACAAAAGTATTAATAACGTCAGAAGTCTCATAGTTCATCGTGTTGTACAGAAGCAATATTTTTTCAAAGCTCGCCTCCATAAAATTGCCCAGTGTAAGCACGAACAAAATGATCATGACTGGCATCATACCGACAAAGGTAATATGCCGCATCTGCTGAAACCGGTTAGCGCCATCCATCTTCGCCGCTTCATACAGCTGCGGGTCGATGCCGGCTATTGCAGCCAAATAAAGAATCGTTCCCCAACCGACCTTCTGCCATATTTCCGAGCCTACATACAGCGTCCGGAACCATTCGGGCAAACCGAGAAACATAATCGGTTCGATGCCGAACCATTGTACGAGCAAATGATTGATAACGCCTGTTGTGGGGGATAGAAAAGTGACCATAATACCGGCAATAACAACAGTAGAAAGAAAATGGGGCAAGTAGCTGATGTTTTGCACAAAACGCCTAAACCATTTCCCTCTTAGTTCATGGAATAAAATGGCTAGAATAATCGGCGCAGGGAAATGAAAGATCAAATCGTACACGTTTAACATGATGGTATTGCGTATAAGCTTCCACGCATCTGGCGTTACATAGAAAAACTCAATATAATGCTTTAGGCCAATAAACCTGCTGCCCAAAATGCCGCGGCCTACGGAATAATCCTGAAAAGCGATAATGATGCCATACATCGGAACATATTTAAAAATGATGTAATACAAAATACCGGGCAGCATGAGCAAATATAGCGTCCTGTGCTTTTTCAGCACGTAACCCATTCGTCCCAGGCGCGTCATTCCTTTTCACCTCCGCCGTGTAAGCCCTTACAAATTTGTTGTAGCTCAAACTATATATGGATTGCAGACCGCCGTAAAGCATGGTTATTTGTATAAAGGCGCTTCATTTGCCACGCAGGAAAATGGCACTTCAGCGCCATGCAGCAAGAAAATAATGAGACTTTCGGAAAATAAATGCCCTTTAATCAGGCATATGAATCGAGCGATATTTGGCGGGTGTAATGCCTTCGTACTTGCGAAATGCGCGTATTAAAGAATTACGCCCCCAATAGCCTACCTGTTCCGCGATGTCATCCATTTTCAGATCCGTGTCGAGCAGCAGCTGTTTAGCACGGTTCAGCCTTATTTTCGCAATATACTCTACATACTTCTCTCCAACCTCTTCTTTGAACTTGCGGCTGAAATGACCCGTCGACATTTTCATTTGCTCTGCAAAGTGTTCAATGGACAGCTCTTGGTCAATATGCTGCTCGATATACAGCAATATTTCTGCAAACTGCCCGCCTTTACTGCTCTGTGGCTTGCTGAATAACTGCCGGTGAATTTCAGTAAAGCTGCTGCGCAGCTCCTCCCAGGTCATACAGCGATTGATTCTGTCAAACAAATTGTAGTAATAAGGGACGTTCCAGTCATGACGCTCCAATTCTAATGCGCGAATCCAGGTATGCAGCACATCCGTGCATAAATATTTAATTTGTACAGCGGTTGTATCCCGCTTCTCCCCGTCCTCCAGCAATCTCAATACAAATTGCAGCAGCTCATCCAGCTGCCCCGCTTTATACTGATTCATCATTTGAGCTACTTCCTGGCTCGATAAAAAAGCCTCGGCTTGCTGCGTTTCTTTCGATTCAGAAAAATCATTCACGCATATTTCAACCGTTTGCTTAAGGCCGCGATAAATGAGTTGGTCTACTGCATTTTCGTAGGAGCGATGAAGGGAATCCAGCTGTTTAACCGGTTTGCCAACCCCGATAGTAGCCTTGCAATAATCTTTGCCATGCTGCAGCAGAAGCGCTTGTATACGCTCCGCCACACGTAATGCCTCACTTTTGAGAGCAGCCGAATCATAATCTGAAAATGAGTGCTCATTTGACGCTGCTAAAGCATCAGACTTGTGATGCAGCACACAGGCAAGAACGTCCGGCTTGGTCAGGCAAAACCATAGATGGCCGGTACCCGCGTCAGCAATTTTATCCTTCAGTTCAGCTAACCAGAACATTTTGGAGGTTTCGGAGATGGACGCATACGGAACAGCATTAAAGTGCAAGGCAATAGCAATCACCGTTCTTGGCGTATGCTTATTGTAAGCAAAACCAATCTCTCTGGCATAATAGTCTATTGACAGCTCATCTCTATATTGGCCAAGCAGCAGCTGCGTAACAAATTGCTCCTGCATAAAAGGCTGCATTCCTGAAACCAATTGGTATAGCTCTTTATTTTTCACCATAATAGACTGTGAATAGCGCTTGATCATATCCAGCTCATTGCCCTCACGATTAGCTCCCGGTGCCGGCATGTGATGCAGCTTCAGCTCATCATTGATTTCACGGATAGGCCGATACAGGCGTTTGCTCAGCTGATAGGAAACAAAACCGCCGATAATAAGAAAAAAAATAAAGAATAGCCAGCTCGCCCCCTGTACGATACGGACAGGCTTCATAAGTGCTTTCAAATCTACCAGGCTGATATAATGCCAGGATTCACTAAAAACAGATTTCATCCAGGATTGCCCCATCTGTCCATCCACAATAAAACGACTGCTTCCATCAATGCTCCCTGCTCTGATCCGCCTGGTCAGCTCCTCCTGCACCTGTGGGGACAAACCTGCATCGGCTATTATTTTGCCTGCAGCATTCATAATCGCCGTCCCCGTAACCCACTTCTCATCGATTGTAATTTGCTTGCGCAGCTTGTCGGAGCGAAGCGCTACAAGCAAATATACATCTGGATCGTTGCTGTTAAACGGATAGCTTACTGCCGTTGTAAGAGCTGCAGTCTCGAGAAAGTCCATCATTTTCTTCCCATAAAGCTCTGCCTCCAGCATTCTTCGGCTTTGCTTGCTAATTTGCAGCCGTTCGTCGTAATAATAGGCTTTGGATGTATAGGTTTCAGCGGCGACAATCAAATCCTTACCGGCAAAATAATAGTAGGCATGATCGACCATTTCATTCGATTCCAGCTGCTGCAGCTGATCGCGCAAGGAATGAAGCAGTTCCATTCGGCGTTCAGAGTGTTCCTCCGATTGGTCTGGGAGGAGCAGCAAGCTTTTCAAATTCGATGTGCTCAGCAAATGGATCATGCTCGTTTGTAATTGGTGCAGAGCCGTGTCCGTCTGCTCGGAGAAACGATTCATAATAACTGTGTTGTAGCGCTCGGCATCATTCTCGATCATTTGCACGACGAACAGGTGAATAAGCAAGCTGGCTGCAAGGAGAGGAATAAGAATAAGCATGAAATAGTTGGCGAAAAGCTTCCAATAGAGGGTACGCTGCAACCTTCTTTCCCTCCTTCTACATATTATTTTTACTAGTATATTTCTGTTTCTCCATAAAAGTATTGATCTGGTCGAACTGCTGATTCGTAGGGAATAGGGTAACAAGCAACCGAAAGGAATAGCACTGTGCGCAAGTTTGGCTTCCGACCGCTGTTGCCATATTACAATCATTCACAAGAAATGTATGGTGCTTTATGTCGATTCGTTGAAATTTTATTTCATCAGAGGTGTAATTGGAAGAAATTTTCATTATTTGAGGATAGACGGCTTCCGACGTCCTTTAGACAAGCGCATTAACCGTTGAAATATAGGAACGGGTATAAGGAGAAAATTTGAACTTTCCAACACTTTTCGCAAATTTAGAAAACATTTACCTAGCAATAAGCGTCTAAAAAGCAATATGATCGCTGATTATTGGGAAGGGAATTTTTAGTTAAAGGAGCACTGAAGATGAAATCGCTAGAAAAAGAATTCTTGTTTGATGCAATAATCCTCTCCTTAATTCTAAGCTTAGTGTATAGTTTCTTAGTTACAACCATGGATAACTCCCTAGTTTCCAATTCTTATACTTCAGATCTTGGTTTTGCTGTTTTCTCCTTATTTTTTTTAAGTCTATATATATTTCATACTTTAGTTAGTTCTTTAAAGTACGTTGTAGCTAAAATAATAAAAAATTCTTTTTTGGCTAGACTCCTATCCTTTAATTTATTTGGACTTTTATTAATTGGAGCAATTTGTTTCCTCATAAAAGATACAACAAGTATACTTTTAATTATTTCACTAGTTTTTTTCAATATATCCTCATATGTAAACAAAATCACAAACTGATGATGAGCAATATCTATTACA
>NZ_JAZHCT010000029.1:0-70533 GCF_036541265.1 Paenibacillus sp. IITD108
TAAATATAAAAACGTATCCCCAAGGAGGAAGAATCAATTACAACTGTCGGATCAAGCGGATAATTTTGTACCTAAGCTAGGCTTGCTTTTTACTGTTATAACCGCTTTGCGCTGCTGCATATTGTTGCGGACTAGCGCGAATATAATAAGCGCGGTGCCATACAGCTCGAAGAGTCCAATCTGATAGCCCTGGAAGGCCATGATGACAAAGGTTGTAATCGGTACTGCGTTAATAAACAATACGCCGTTGACCGGTGTCAGCAGCTTCATGCCAAGATTCCATGACAGCAAGGCGGCAAGGCCAGGCAGCAGCACCATAAAAGCCATTTCGTATTTGATATTCCATAAGGTCTCCAGTGTCGGTACTGGCAATGCTCCTGCTGCAGAGGCCGACGCGACTACGATAAATGAAACAAAATTGCCCAGAATGCAGGTTAAAGTGGAATAGCGCAGTACTGACCAGTGCTTAAAACGGCTGCCTCCCATCGAGTAAATAACCCAGCCAATGACAGCTATAAGCATCATGGATAAAGGGAAAAGATGCTGGCCAGCCGTTTGGAAGAAGGAGAGCTTGCCATTTGTAATGACGAGCAGGGCGCCGATCAAAGCAAGGCCGACGCTCCATATCGTATAGCGCTTCGGTGCTTTCCGCGTAATAAGCCACATAATAATAACAGAGATCATCGGCATTAATACTTCAGTAATTGATGCTGCGATCGCGCCTGCCTCGCCCATCATCGCTTGCGCCATAAAAATGCACATATTGTATACGGTAAACGCCAACGTCCCCAAGACAGTAAGAAGAACTCCTCTTCCTTCCAATTTAAAGGCCGTTCTGCCTTCCTTCATCAACAAAATGACACTTAAAATTGCAGCTACGAAAAAATAACGTATAAACGAAAAATAAAAGGGATCAATTTGCTGCAATGCGACATGCGCGACCGGAAACATCGCTCCCCATGACATGCTTGCAACGAGGCAGAGCAATGCTCCTGCTATAGCTAACTTCTTAGACATTTCAACTTCGCTCCTGTATGAATAAAATCCGATTCACTCGTGTTACTTCTTATCATAATCAACTGCAATCTATTGGTAAATTGATTAAAACTAATGTAAACCATCATTATTAATGATATTATAATATCGGAAAGGCGGTTGGTTGCATGGAGTTGAACGATCTAGTCATATTTGAAGCTGTAGCCTTGCATGGCAGTGTCAGTAAAGCGGCGGAGCAATTGAATTATGTGCAATCCAATGTTACCGGCCGCATCAAGCGTTTGGAGCTGGAGCTGCAAACTACGCTATTCGAGCGCCATAAGCGCGGCATGATATTGAATACAGATGGCAAGCGGCTGCTGGAGCATGCTCGTGAAATATTGCAAAAGGTCGATGAGGTGAAGCGTATGTTTGTGCCTCATGATTCGCCTTGCGGTATTTTGGATATCGGCATTATTGAAACGGTCATTGCACTGCCTGGAATTTTGCACGCTTATTACAGCAAGTATCCGAATGTCGAGCTTTCTCTTTCTACAGGGGTGACGGAGCATTTGCTGCAGGATGTGTTAACTATGAAGCTAGATGGAGCCTTCGTTACCGGGCCAATTACCCATCCGCAAATCGATCAAATTGATGTCATTCAGGAAAGGCTGATGCTTGTAACAAAGGAAAGCCAATTTTCTGTCGAGGATATAACCAAAAAACCGTTGTTGCTATATAATAAAGGCTGCGGGTATCGAGGCCGGCTGGAGAGCTGGATGAAGGTTGAAGGAATTGTTCCGAAGCAAATTATGGAGTTCGGCACCTTTGGCACGATTATCGGCAGTGTTGCGGCAGGAATAGGAATAACGATATTGCCTGAATCGTCCGTCGCACAGTATGTTGCTGAAAAGCAGGTGTACGCGCATGCGATTCCTAAGCCTTTTCATGATATTACGACTGTATTTATTCGTCGCAAGGAAGCGTATGTGACAAGCACGCTGCAATCTTTTATGGATGAAATTGATCGCGCAACTAGAACCGGCTAAAGAAAAATATTTTCTAGTGCGGAACAGAAGAGGAGAGAAATATTGTGAAAAAAATATGTGTATTTGCGGGCTCAAATGCCGGAGTATCACCTGAGTATGAACAAGCGGCTATGCAGCTGGGCCAATGGATTGCTGCCAATCAATATGAGCTTATTTATGGCGGTTCCAAAATCGGCTTGATGGGACGGGTGGCAAATACGGTGCTCGAGGCTGGCGGCACAGTAATTGGCGTTATGCCAAGAAATTTGTTTACTGGAGAAATGGTTCATAAAGGACTCACTAAATTATATGAAGTAAACAGTATGCATGAGCGTAAAGCGTTAATGTCTGAGCTATGTGACGCGTATGTATCCTTGCCGGGCGGTTTAGGCACTTATGAAGAATTATTCGAGGTACTTAGCTGGTCGCAGCTTGGCATTCACAAAAAACCGGTTGGCTTGCTTAATGTACGCGGCTTTTATGATCCGTTAATGGCTATGCTGCAAAAAACAGTAGATGCCGGCTTTATGAGAGAGAGCAACCTAAGCCTCGTGCAATGCGAAGCTCAAGTAGAGACGCTGCTTGAAAAGATGAACAATTATGTGCCCGCGGCACAAACGAATAAATGGGATGAACTGCCTAGCCAGGCAGCGCAATAAACGATAGAGAGGTTGAGTCAGGCATTCGTGCCATGACTCAGCCTCTCGTCTTTTTACAAGGATGCTTGTTTAATTTGATGAATGTCCTGCAGCAAATCTAGAGATACTTTATTAAACGTGCTGTAATCGCAGCATTGCTTGTAAATGGCGTCGAAATCATCCTGAAGCGAGCTTGCATGCGTAAGCTGGGCAATGGCCGTCTTCATCAAGGCCGCATACCGGCTGCTGACCGGTTCGGCTTGCTCAGCAATGTTTTCGTCCGTATTGGGACTTATAGTCAGCTCATATAAATCAATGATAACTTCTTCTTGCAGAGGTTTATATTCATGGGGTGCAGTACTGTCGAATATTGCAAAGCCAAGCTCTCTTATAATAACCATATCGATGCTCTTAGGATCAAGCCCGCAATGGTATACCTCAATGTCGTATCCTCGATCTATCGCTGCAGCTGCAAGCTTACGTAAAATCGTTGATTTTCCAGAACCAGGCCTTCCTTTTAAATGGTAGCGCTGCAGATCATCCGTAAGCTGGGAAACATAGTCGACAGCTCCTTTGGCGGTTGCCGTTCCCAGAAAGCGGTCATCGATTCTGCTTTGATTCTCGCTTGGCTGCTGCTCGCCGAGTAAAAGCTGAATATATTGTTCAGTCAGCTTGTTAGTTTTGTCAAAGTCAATATGAGGCAAATAAAGCCTTTCCCAATCATCATGAATAAGTAATGCATCTGCGAAGCCGGAATATGCCGCCTGCTTGGCAGCTGCAATCTGCTCCTGAAGCTGATCCAATCGGGCTTGCTGCTGCGCAAGCAAACCAGGCTTAATGGCACTCTCCATATTTACCTTAATGATTTTTTTATCCGGCAGCGAAAGCTGGCTGGCAGCTGCTTCTTGTATGACAGCTAATTTCAGCTCTGGAATAACGATGCCCGACAACAGGTCTGATTGCAGCGGATTATGCACATACCAAGCAGCTTGCGGTGCAGCTTGTAATGCAATTTGATGAAGCAATAACGAAACATCCTGCTGCAGCTTGCTTTGAATAATAAAAACCCGGTCAATGCCCTGCAAGGAAGACTCCCATCTGTTTTTATAGCCTCCAGCAGTATTTGCCTCTGCCATGAAGTGCAGATTTTGTGTTGCTGTCATTATCATCACGTCCCTTCGAGCATTTTGCAATGCCTAGAATATCATATTATGCCCACTTTCAAATGGTGCCTATATGGTAGTTTTTGAAAGATATCAGCTAGCGGCAGCTTTGCTTATAAACGGACAATAACGTAAAAAAATGTTCAAATATTAAGATTTACTAGTGTTTTTGAGTATGATTTCATCTGTTTCCACAAAAAAAAGAGCAATTTTCGAATAAATTGCGAAAGTTGATTGTTCTTGCGGCTGCTAATTATGCTATAATGCGATATATGGGATACATCCAATTTATTCGGAGAGGACTATTATAATGAAACCAATTTACTCTGGCAAAACAAAAGACGTATTCGAGTTGGACAATGGAGACTACCTGTTGAAGTTTAAAGACGATGTCACTGGTGAAAATGGTGTTTTTGATCCGGGTGCCAACACTGTCGGCCTGGTAATGGAAGGAGCAGGTCGCGCTGGCCTAAGCTTAACTAAATTCTTTTTTGAGAAGCTGAAGGAAGCGAATATTCCTACTCATTATATTGATGCGAATATTGCGGATGCTACAATGACAGTGAAGCCTGCAACTGTATTTGGCAAAGGGCTTGAGGTTATTTGCCGCTACCGTGCAGTAGGAAGTTTCTTGCGCCGTTATGGCATGTATGCAGAGGAAGGACAAGCATTGGACAGCTTTGTAGAGGTTACGCTTAAGGATGACGATCGTCAGGATCCGCCTATCAGCGAGGATGCGCTTGCTATGCTGAATGTGCTGACACATGAGGAATATGCTGATTTGAAGCGATTGACGAAGCAAATTAGCGGCATCGTAAAGGACGAGCTTGCCCGCAAAGGCATAGAGCTTTATGATATCAAGCTTGAATTCGGGCGTGACCGCCAAAACAATCAAGTGCTTCTTATCGATGAGATTTCCGGCGGCAACATGAGAGCTTATAAGGATGGCGAATATATCGAGCCGTTGCAGCTTGAGAAGTTAATGCTTGCTTAATAGAAATAGCTGAGAGTTAGCCGAGAGATGGGCAAATGCACCTGTCTTATCGGCTTTTTTGAAATTATAAAATGTATAAGGCAACTCCTTATAATCAACTGGCAAAATTGCTCTAACGGTTGCCATCGCTGCTATTCCGATTATTTTAGCTCATTTGAGCATTTAACGGTTGCCACGAGCGCTATTGTCCCATTTCCGAGCAAAATCAATGCTTTTTGGGAAATTAAGCGCAATAGCAACCTTTAGAAAATTCAAGCTGTCATTTTTGCACGAATAGCGTTTGTGGCAACCCTTAGAATCGTTGATATATAAGAATGTGCCGACGCTTGAAGTTTTTGCCCGCAACGCTATAATGTTCATAACAATATGCGGGAGGAAACAATATGCACACGAAGGAAAGTCTAATGGAGCAATTGCAAGCTGCACATATTAATGGCAGCGGCACATTGCTCATGCACTCGTCTATGAAAAGCATAGGAGAAGTTTCTGGCGGAGCGGACACCGTGCTGGATGCTTTGTCTGAATATATGGCGGAGGGCTTACTCGTTCTGCCGACTCATACCTGGTCTTATATTAAAGCTGACAATCCCCGGTTTTACGTGGCAACTTCGCCTGTATGTGTCGGCATTTTGCCTGAGCTGTTTCGAAGCCGCAAAGAGGTGTATCGCTCCAGTCATCCCACGCATTCTGTCGCGGCGCTTGGGAAGGACGCGGAAGCCTTTGTAGCAGGCGATGAGCGCTTCGATACGCCGTGTCATCGCGAATCGGCATGGGGCAGGCTCCTTGACCGTAAAGCAACGATTATATTGGTAGGCGTTGACCAGAAGCGCAACACCTTTATTCACGGTATTGAAGAGTGGGTTGATATTCCTGGAAGAATGACCGATACACATGAACAGCTTATTACAGTGCTGCCTGATGGCACTGAAATTCCAGTCCCTTCACGCAGGCATTGCGGATTATCATGGTCGGAGCATTTTTGGAAGGTAGAAGAGCTGCTTGAGCAGCAAGGGGCGATTTATCGCGCCAAGCTGGGCGATGCTTTGATGTGGGTATGCGATACCGTAAAGCTGACAGAGCAGATTACAGCGCTGCTCAGGCAGTATCCGGATTTATTTTCTGATAATGAGCCGTTGAGCTATCATGTAAAGAAGAAGTGATTGATTGTATTTATTGTCACAGAGGCCTTGATCCTAATAAGCGGGATCGAGGCTTTTTTTACATATTAGAAAGTATAAATTTTCCGTTGATACAGCCGTATCACCTTGGCAAACGCATCTTTCCAAAGGGCGGCGAAGCCGTTTATCCTTGTGCTGGTCCAATGAAAAGGTTGATACCAAATTACTGCTTGTATCGTATTACTGTCATATACACATCGATAAGGGGTGGAGAGCTGTGGAACCTGTATTGCAAGTTGCATTGGAAGAGGCCGGATATGAAAATGAGAAGGCAACTATTTCAAATATTCAAATTACAGTAGCCCCGGGTGAGATGGTAGGGCTGATTGGACCGAATGGGGCGGGAAAAAGCACGACGATCAAATCCATTCTCGGATTGACGGCATACATAAAGGGTAAAGTCGAATTTGGAGGTGTTCATAAGCGATATGCTTATGTTCCAGAACAGCCGGTTTATTACGAGTATTTTACGCTATGGGAGCATTTGCGGTTAGCCGCTGCTGCTTTTGATATTAACGAAGATGCATTTACGCCAAGAGCCGAGCAGCTGCTGGAGTTGTTTCGCTTATCTGAAAATCGGCATGACTATCCCGCCAAATTTTCTAAAGGGATGCAGCAGAAGCTGATGCTGATTGTTGCATTTTTGCTGGAGCCGGATGTTTATATTGTGGATGAGCCATTTGTTGGTCTTGATCCCCGCGCAACGAAGGATTTGCTGGAACTGCTGGATCAGGAGCTGACAAGAGGAGCGGGTGTTTTAATATGCACCCATGTGCTTGATACCGCCGAGAAAATATGTGATCGTTTTGTGCTCGTTAATAATGGCGGCATGGTAGCCTCCGGCACGATTGATGATGTGCGTGAAGCTGCTGCTCTTTCTGCTGAAGCCTCTTTATTCGACTGCTTCCACCAGCTGACATAAGGAGGTGAGGGCGATGACGAAGCGTCGATTGTTTTTCACCCGTCTGAAAAGAGACTGGAAGACCCAAGCAAAGGCATGGGCAAGTGCACTGGATTGGACGGTTTGGTTATATTTGCTCATCCCGGCGATAATTATAGGCGGCGGGATGTATCTGGAACTGTGGGAAACCTTGCCTGCATGGTCAGAAGCTATGCCTTGGCTGTTGTTTGCCAAGATCAGCCTGTTCATTATGATATTGCTTGCTCGCATTCGTGTTTATCTGGAGGCGGCAGACCGTTTGTTCATGCTGCAAAGGCCTGCTTGGATTCAGGCATTGCGGCGATATGGGATGATGTATGGCGGTCTGAAGCAAGCTGCAGCTATACTGCTGCCATTGGTGCTTTTGCTGCCTTTTCTGTTAAAGGCAGAGCAGTTAAGCTGGAGCACGCTCATGCTTTATTATTTGCATGCATGGAGCTTTAGCATGATCGTAGCCGCAACTGAGCATGTTACAGCAAATGTACTGCTAGGCTGGCGCAAATGGGCTGTATATTTAAGCTGCGTGTCAGTTATCGCCGTTTTTTATTTTGTATCGGCCGGATGGCTCTCCTCTAGCCCGGCAGTTACTTTAATCCTAACTTTATTTGCAGCTGTTATGAGTTTAATGGCGGCTCTGCGCGCCAAGCTCAATATTGAGCTGGAGGTGGAGCGGGAGCAGTCTGCAAAGCTTAAAACAACGGAGCTGCTTATGAGCCAGGTGATAGAATCAAAGCCCAAAATAAACTTTCGCAAGCCGTTTTTATGGACCAAGTCTCAGCGTATTTTCAAAACCTCCGATGCTGGTACGATACTTGCCGAGATGCGTCTCAAGGCGTATGCAAGAAAGCTATCCCATTTGCAAGTATGGCTCGGCTTTATATCCATTTCATCGGTAGCACTGACCTTGGTGCCGCCAGCTGCTGCTGCAGCTCTTATTATCGCGCTTGCGGCGATGGGCGCCAACTGGCTGCGTGCGCAGTGGTCACAATGGATCGCTGAGGAGTTTATAGCGCAATACAGCTGGACGGATCGTCAAAAAAATTATGGCATCGTGCTTTCCCGCGGCTTGATTATGCTGCCTGCTATAGCGGTATGGTGTGCCGTTGTCGGTTTTTTGTTAGGAGGAGTATGGCTGTCTGTTCCTTTTTTTACGCTAGGCGGCGTGATATGGCTGTTCATTAGCTGGCAGCTGCTGAAATCCTATAAATAACAGTGCCTTGTAGTAACAATTTGTTCCAGCGATGATCAGGGATATGCCCTTGTATTCTGTTGCGAAGTTTGGGAAAATAGCTAAAGGACATTGAGCAACGGAAAGAAGGTCAAACATGAGCAAGCCATCCCTTTACGGATTGACATTCGCTCAGCTTACGAATTGGCTGAGTGATAATGGACATAAAAAGTCGCGGGCTAACGCGGTTTGGGAAGCATTGTATAGAACAAGAATTAGAAGTTTCGATGATATGCACGAGGTGCACGGTGATTGCCTTACATTATTGAAGGAACAGTTTGTGCTGGAAACATTGAAGGAGCACACGAAGCAGGAATCGAATGACGGAACGATCAAGTTTTTATTCCAGCTTAGCGACGGCAATTTGATCGAAACGGTCATGATGCGCCATAAATTCGGACTTTCGGTATGTGTAACTACTCAAGTAGGCTGCAATATTGGATGCAGCTTTTGTGCCAGCGGATTGCTTGCCAAAAGCCGTGATTTGACGAGTGCAGAAATTGTAGAGCAGATTATGCAGGTTCAATTTTATTTGGATGCAAGACAGCAGGAAGAAAAGGTAAGCCATATTGTAGTAATGGGTATTGGCGAGCCATTCGACAATTATAAGCATATGTCGGATTTTATTCATGTAGTGAAGGACCATAAAGGGTTGGCCATTGGGGCAAGACGTATTACTGTTTCCACGAGCGGACTTGCCAACAAGATTGTAGAGTTTGCCGATAGCGATCTTCACGTTAACTTGGCCGTTTCTCTTCATGCTCCCAATGATGAGCTGAGAACAAGAATTATGAAAATTAACCGGGCTATCCCGATTGCAAAATTAATGGATGCTATTGATTATTATATATCGAAGTCGAATCGCAGGGTTACGATTGAGTATATTTTGCTGAAGGATGTTAATGATCAGGCGGAGCAGGCGTTAGAGCTTGCAGAGCTGATGCAGCCGCGCAAACGGCAAATAAATGTGAATCTAATACCTTACAACCCTGTTGATGAGCATAGCCAATATCAGCGCAGTACACAGGAATCGGTAAGACAGTTTTATGATGTCATGAAGAAGCAAGGAATCAGCTGCAGTGTTCGATTGGAGCACGGTACGGATATTGATGCAGCCTGCGGTCAGCTAAGAAGCAAGCAGATCAAAAAAAGCGATGCCGTCGTTCAGTCTTCATAATTGGAGTAAAATAGGAGGTGCAGCTTATGCCCAACCTGCAACTGGGCTCGCTCGTACTCAATACGGAGCTTCTCTTGTATTTAATAGCGGGAGCAGCGGGCGTGCTGCTGGTTTGGCTGAGCAGCCGATCGTCGGAAGCTTCCTCGCGTTTCGTATCCAGTGCCTGGAGTGCGGTTTGGATCTGGATTGTTGTGTGGAAAGCAAGCTTTATCGTATTTGATTTTTCAGCCTTCAGAGATAATTGGAAATCGCTGTTGTTTTTTGATGGCGGGATCAAGGGCTTGATTGCCGCGTCTGTTATTAGCGCAGCTTTTGCAACGTTACAATTTATTAAGGCGGCTAACGCTAAAACCGCGTTTAAGCTGCTGCTTGCGCTCATTGCTGGCTGGCTTGCGGTATACAGTGCAGCACAAATTTTATTCGCTGACTGGCCGTCGTTCCAGCATTACTTGCTGCTTGCTTGGTCAATCGCAGCAGCGATAGGTGTTGTGAAGCCGCCAAAAGCAGCTTTGAAGCAGGCTTTTCCGCAATTGCTGGGCTTGCTGCTGATTACAGGGCTTGTGAGCTATTTTGCCTACGATGTAGTGGAAAATAACTGGCGCAGCACGCCTGTATCAGGATCGGCCGAGCAGAATATAGGGATTAAACCGGGGCAGTACTCTCCTGATTTCCAGACAGTTAATTTGCAAGGGGAAGCTGTTTCGTTGTCTCAATTTAAAGGAAAAACTGTGCTGCTCAATTTTTGGACGACTTGGTGCACCGTTTGCAAGGCAGAGATGCCGCATGTGCAAAAGCTGCACGAAAGCTTGGAGGAACAGGATTTCGTCATTTTATCAATTAACGCAACAAGCCAGGATAGCGGTGCCGAACAAGCACGGCGATATATAGAAAACGGTGAGCTGACCTTTCCGGTTGCGCTCGATCCATCGGGCTCCATAAGTCAAGCTTACCGTGTACGCGCCTTTCCGGTTACTCTCGTCATAGATCCGGAAGGGGTTGTACAAAAGTACCATATAGGCGCGATCAGCTACGAGCAAATGCGCAAGGCAGTGCTTGCCGCTTCATCCAAACAATAATGAAATTTTTAAAAGAGCCGATTACGGCTCTTTTTTTGATATATAAGAAAGTATAAGTTTTTGTATTCTTATACCCGCTCTTATATTTCACCGGTAAACGCGCCTGTCCAAAGGACGGCGGAGCCGTTTATCCTTGGTCACTATCGCTTAATTTGAAAAAGTAAATATTAACGGTTTAATTGTTGATACTAGTCCTATTCGTATTTTAAACGGTGAACGATGAATAATAAATTGGAGGGTAAATGAAATGAAAATTACTGTGCAATGTTCCGATTGCGAGCTGCAGGAACTAGATTATTTCTTTGAATTTGAGTTAACGGATGAAAATACAATTTTTCCGGTAGAGTGCACCAATGGGCATAAAAATGCTATTATTTTACCTCAGCAAAAATTTGAACTTCTGTTTGAAATGGGCCTGCGTGCTTTAGAGGATGGCTACACGAGAGAAGCAGCTTTTAACTTTGCAACTGCTCTTGAAAGATTTCATGAATATTGCGTCAAAGTTATGAGTAATGTGACAGAATGCCAAGATTCAGGAGCTTTTTTTGATGCTGAAGAGTTTAATTCCGAGTTTCAGAAAACATGGAAGGAGATGTCGAGGCAGTCAGAGCGACAATATGGTGCTTTTATGATTCTTTACTTAGTTGCTTTTAAGAGAAAACCTACTCTCATACCTAGTGATTGTATATCTTTCCGAAATGATGTTACACATAAAGGAATCTTTCCTAAAGAAGAAGCGGTTATAAAGTATGGCAAATTCGTGTTTGATTATATCTCTGAAAAATATATGGAGCTAAATCGTCAATTTCCTAAAGGTATAGCTGCTATAAATAAAATCGATACGGATAATTTTATAACAAGCTTTAATGGGGGAACTCTTCTGCACTGGAAAGAAACGGCAGCTTTTGCAATTATGGACGATGAATTTATTCATAAGACTTTTGAAGAAGCGAGACTCAGTTCGAAAAAGCTAAATATGTCGCGAGTAAAAGCTTAAAAGAACATTGCCATTACTCATTAAGAAGCAGCGCGTCCTTAGGCAAGGCCGCGCTGTGTTGTTGCGCTTACTTATTGCGGTTTATTCTCGCCATAAAGATTAGGCTTCAGAATGGCTGCATCCGGAAGCTCCTCTGCAAATTCCGTATGGCTCTTCTGGGCCAATGGCATTTTTCCTCGTTTTACATTTTTAGAAAGAGCGGGTTGATTGTTCTTCTGATTATGTGTCATGTTATGTCCCCTTTAATTTAATGCTACTAGTACATTGCCACATTTTCGATCAAAATATGTATTTAACCGGTAAACATGACTCAATCGCTCAAGTGAAGGATGCTGCGTCATTTATCATTGGACGTATAGGATATGTACTCGCAGCTAGTAAAAGTATGAAATCTATAGAATGTCTTAAGGTTTTCTTTAAAATCTCGCAAGCTCAATTTGTTATATTGTATACAGTTAACTAGTCACGCAGCGCGAATTCAGTAAAGGGGGATTCAAAATGATCAAAGTGAAGGGCGTAAGCCATCAATTTAGAATAGGGAAAAAAGGGAAAGAAAAAGTGGTTCCTGTACTGCACGACATTGATCTGCACGTCAATAAGGGTGAAATCGTGGCGATAGTAGGGCGAAGCGGCTCCGGAAAATCAACACTTCTTAATCTAATGTCCGGCTATATCCGTCCGTCGCAAGGCAGCATTGACGTGCTGGGTCATATGGTAACAGCTATGAATGAAGGTCAATGGGCGGATTTTCGCCTGGAGCATTACGGTTTTATTTTTCAGAGCTTTCAGCTTATCCCAAGCATGACGGCCTATGAGAATGTAGAGCTTCCTCTTGTACTAAAGGGCGAACAAGGAAAAGCGAGGCGGAAAAAGGTGCTGGAGATGCTTGAGCGAGTTGGACTGTCTGAGTATGCGGATCATTATCCGGGCGAGCTGTCTGGCGGGCAGCAGCAGCGTGTATCTGTCGCAAGGTCATTAATATTGGAGCCTCCAATCGTTTTGGCGGACGAGCCTACCGGAAGTTTGGATAGCGAGAACGAGAAGCAATTGCTGACGATGATCCAGCAGCTCAACCACGAGCTGGGTATAACGTTTGTTATTATTACTCATGATGAGCAAGTCGCTGCCATTGCACACCGTACCATTACATTACAGGATGGCAAAATTACAAAAAGCTCTAGCTCACTGGCAGGAGGGCATTACTATGAAGTTCAATGATCAGTTCCGATTCGTTCGGCAAAATATGAAAAAAAATAAAACGAGGCTGTTTATGACGGTGCTCGCTACCGCAATGGGTTGTGCTTTTCTTATCGTATTGGCATCGGTAGGCTTCGGCCTTAAGCAAAGTATTGTGGATAATATTGTAGGGGATAGATTGGTTACTGAAATAAGTATTCACGGAAAAGTAGACAAGGATCAAAATTTTCAAGGCAATCAGATGACAGATTCGGATATTGATTATTTTAAATCATTGCCTAATGTAAAGGCGGTTCTGTATACGAATTATGTACAGCAGTGGCTTAATCCTGCAGTCGAGGGTGAGGCGGTTAACGGCGGCTCCTTCAAGCAGATTGATTATGAAGCAGAAGCGAAGACCGGATTTAAGCTAAGTGCTGGTCGCATGCCCGAAACTGGGAAAAATGAAGTCATTGTAGGTTATCATATTCGTGAGACAGTAAATGAAGACGGACGTACGGCGGGTGGCGACACGGTCAAGAGCGAGCTGCTTCCTGCCAAGGATTGGCTCGGCAAGCAAATGGAGCTCGAGGTAACTTATTATGAGCAGCAGAAAAAACAGAGCCAAAAAATGCAGGTAACGATCGTTGGCGTTGCCGAGGCTCCTTCCAGAGAATGGCTGAAGGATAAAGATATTTATATAGGGCTCGATACGATGGGCCAAATTGAGTCTTTAACGAAATCACAATTCGGGGCTTTGCCGCCGCAGCAGGAGGATGGGGAGCCTACCAAGGAAGAGCTGGAGTCCGTGCCGCAGCTTGGCGATGAACGCAGCTACAATGGAGTGCGCATTATAGCTGATCATGCCAAGTCCGTTAAAGCGCTGGCAGAAACGGTTCGTGAGCAGGGCTATTACAACCATTCCATTGCAAGCGAGCTTGAGCAGGTAAATATGATGTTTATGATCATGACGATCGGACTTATATTTGTAGGTACCATTGCTGTTTTGATTGCGTCAATCGGTATATTTAATACGATGACGATGGCTGTAACAGAGCGAGCGCAGGATATAGGCATTATGAAAGCGATTGGTGCACATCCGTCCGCCATCCGCAAAGTATTTTTGCTCGAAAGCAGCATGATCGGCTTGTTGGGAGCTATAGTAGGAACGGTCGTTTCTTATATAATCTCTATCGCAGTTAATGCTGGGCTGCCTGTATTGATACAATCATTAATGAATGAAAAGGTGCCTAGCAACTTTCAGTTCTCAGTTATTCCGCCTTATTTAGCGCTGCTGGCCTGTGTAATATCCTTGGCGGTTGCCATGCTGTCAGGCTATCGGCCGGCTAAGCGGGCTACTAAAATTGATGTGCTGCGTGCGTTGCGCAGAGATATATAGTTTGATCAATCGCGATCATCCTATACAACGATGGATAACCGGGGCGCTTTTGCCTCGGTTTTTCCTGGTCTATAACGATATTTCTGGTCCGATATACGCCAGATATTCGTTATTTAAAATTTTATCAAAATCCGTTTATTGGAAAGGGTCTGTTATGTGCGCGCGATTGGTATTATAATATAAGGAATAACCTTTTTTAAAATTCATAATTAATAGGAGTGTGACGATCTGTTGGACGATATTCCCTTATCATTGCTCATTATTTTAGGAGCGTTGATTTTGCTGTCCGCCTTTTTCTCATCGATGGAAGCGGCATTTTCTAATTTGAGCAAGATTAGAGTTCGCCATTACGTAGAGGAGGAAAAACGTGGCAGCAAGAAAGCTATGTATATCGTTGAAAATTTGGATAAAGCCATCTCAACGGTGCTGCTAAGTAATTTAATAGTTACGGTGGCGGCAGTAAGTATTGCAACCAAGCTGCTGATAGATAACTATGGCTCATCTGCCGGCCTGACAATTACGATTATGGCTATGTCGCTTGTGCTTTGGATTGTCAGCATGATGATTCCGCGTACTTATGGCAAAGAACACGCGGATACTTACAGCTTGAAAATTTCTATTGTGATGTTTGGCTTGATGTGGCTGCTTACTCCTATTAACGCATTGCTGCAATTGCTGCAGCGGACATTCACGCGTCTTTTTTCCAAAGGCGAAGGCAATACTCATACCATTACTGAGGATGAGATTAAAGCCATAGTCGAGATTAGCGAGGAAGAGGGCGTTATTGAAAAGGAAGAGAAGGAGCTTGTGTACCGCTCCCTTGATTTCGATGAAATATTAGTCGGTGAAGTGCTTACGCCAAGGCCGGACATGATCGCTATTGAGGTCAGCCAGCCGATTGAGCAAATTAAAAAAATGTTTTTTAAGGAGCGCCTATCCCGCATACCAGTCTACGACAAAGATATTGATAATATTATCGGGATATTATCAGAACGCGAGTTTTTCGCCCAATTGCTTCAGCATGAAAAGGTAGATATTCGCAGCTTGCTAAGAAAACCGAAGTTTGTTGTAAAATCAATGAAAATATCGGCGCTTTTACTGGAGCTGCAGAAGAGCAACGTGCATATGTCGATTGTAATCGATGAGTTTGGCGGTACTGCAGGTTTAATTACTCTTGAAGATATTTTGGAGCAGCTGGTTGGCGATATTTGGGATGAGCATGACGAAGTGATAAATCTCATTACGCAGCTGGATGAGACTACGTATGAGGTTAGCCCTCAAATTACACTTGATGAATTTGAAAAAACATTGAATATTGAGCCTATAGAGAGCAGCTTTTACAATCTGGGCGCTTGGATATTCGGTAATATAGATCGCATCCCGCAAAAAGGCGACTCGTTTGAATATGAGCATGTAACCGTGACCGTTGCCGAGGTAGAGAAGAAGCGGGTGAAAAAATTGCTGGTTAAAGTAAATAATCCCAAGTTAGAAATTGAAGCATAAGCAATATATAGCTAATGCTGACGGGACTTATATATGTGAATGAAATAAGTAATGCAGGGAATGATTTCTTTATTTGATAAGGAATCATTCCTTTTTTATGGAATTGAGAAACTTCAAAATTGATGTTGACTCTAACGTTACGTTATACTTTATAGTCAAATTAAGCCGTTGCAAGACAGGAGGGATAAAATGAAAATAAGCGAGGTAGCTGAACTGGTTGGCATAAGCGTGCGAACTTTGCATCATTATGATGCTATTGGCCTGTTGTCGGCTGACGTCACGACGGAAGCAGGCTATCGTATTTATTCGCAAACCAATTTAGAGCAGCTGCAGCAAATTTTATTTTTTCGAGAGCTCGGGTTTCCGCTGAAGCAAATCAAAGATATTATAAACCGGCCTGACTATGATCGGCAGGAAGCCTTGCATATGCACAGAAAGCTGTTGCTGGACAAACGCAATCAACTGGATCAATTGCTTGCGACGGTTGATAAAACGATACAGGAAGCGAAAGGAGAGATTACGATGACAGCAAAAGAAAGATTTGCAGGATTTGATTTCAGCAGTAACCCTTATGAGCAGGAGGCGCGCGAACGCTACGGGGACAAAGCGGTTGATGATTCAAAAAACAAAATTAATGCCTATACCAAGCAAGGTCAAGAAGAGCTTGCCGATAGTATGAATCGCTTGTACCGGGAGCTGGCCGAGCTTCGGCATACCGACCCTGCATCCAGTGAGGCGCAAGAGTCGATTGCTAAATGGTATAAGCTGCTTAACGATATTGGAACGTATACGCCTGAAGTATTCCGCGGACTTGGGCAAATGTACGTAGATGACGAGCGATTTACCAAAAACATCGACCAATTCGGCGAAGGCTTGGCATTATTTATGAAAAAAGCGATGGCGGTGTTTGCCGACCGCGCGCAATAAGCACAATAAACAACGGGGGTGTCCATACGTCAATAACTGACGGGACGCCCCCTTTTAAGTAGCTCTAATACGGCGCTATGGACGGTTAAATTTGCAAAAAGCCCATAGCTTTTTTTACTTTAGAAAGCGTTTTGTTTGCCACTTCGGATGCTCTTTCCGCTCCATCCTTCAATATGCGGTCCAACTGCTCGGAATGAACAATATCATTGTATTTTTGTTGAATTGGCGTCAAATGCTCAATGACAGCCTCAGCCAGCTCTTTTTTGAAGGAGCCATAGCCTTGTCCTTCGTAACGCTTCTCAATATCTGCAATTGGCAGGCCTGAGAAGACGGAATAAATTTCTATCAAGTTGCTGACAGCCGGCTTATTGTCCCAATCATAGCGGATGCTTCCTTCGGAATCTGTAACAGCTTTAGCAAATTTTTTACGGATAACATCAGCGCTGTCAAGCATCATAACGTAGCTATTTTTGTTAGGGTTGCTCTTGCTCATTTTTTTAGACGGATCATCGAGCCCCATAATACGGCCGCCTGTATCCTCGGTAATAGGCTCAGGCAAAGTAAAGGTTTCCCCAAAGCGATTGTTGAAACGGATGGCCAGATCGCGCGTCAGCTCAAGATGCTGCTTCTGATCCTCGCCCACAGGCACATGAGTAGCTTGGTAGAGCAATATATCTGCAGCCATAAGCGCAGGATAAGTAAATAGAGCTGCACTGACGCCTTCCTTGCCCTCGGACTTTTCTTTAAATTGTGTCATGCGGCTCATTTCGCCGAAGTGGGCCTGTGTTTCCAAAATCCAGCCGAGCTCTGCATGTGCAGAAACATGCGATTGCAGAAAGATCGCATTGTTGTTAGGGTCAATGCCTGCTGCTACATACAAAGCGGCTATTTGGCGAGAGCGCTCGCGCAGCTCCTTTGGATCCTGCGGAACCGTTATTGCATGCAGATCCGGTACGAAGAAAAAGCCTGTATATTCCTTTTGCAGCTTAACGAATTGGCTTAATGCCCCGCCATAGCCTCCAATATTTAGCTCGCCGCTGGGTTTAATGCCCGATAAAATTGTTTTCATGGAAGTTTCCTCCTATAATCTAAAAAGTTTTTAAAAATCAATACAAAAAAACGCCCCGCCCCTAATAAAAGGGACGAAGCGTATGCTCCGCGATACCACCCGAATTCGGCTAATAGCCGCTCTCATCCACAATCTATACGCACGCAGCAGCGTGCATAGACAATTGCGTCTTCCGAAATAACGGTGGAAGCTTCCGTCAAAGCCTACTGTCCTATAAGGAGTTCGGTTTGAAGCGAAGAGACCCATTCACTTATACTTTTGTGCCGGACCTTGCACCATCCGCCGGCTCGCTTAAACAAAAGCAGTTAAGCTACTCTTTCCCTTCATAGCTGTTACATATATTATTCTTATACTTAAGATTACCGATTCTTAGTATTCTAGTCAAGCTGCTATCTATATTTTTCCAAAAGAATAATTTGAATGTCGATTTGACAAACAGTTTAAAATCATTTATCTTAATATTAAGATATTTAATTTAAAGATATGTGTAAATCATTTGGAAATCAGGTGATCAGAATGGGTAAGGATAAACAAAGCGCCTTGGAGCTGTATATAGCTTTATCTCGCGCAGCGCAATGGATGAATGCACATGCGGATAGGGATATTAAAGAACATCAGCTTAATCGTACCGAATTTGGCGTGCTCGAGCTGCTTTACCATAAAGGACCTCAGCCTTTGCAGCAAATTGGAAGCAAGGTGCTAATGAGCAGTGGAAATATAACATATGTTGTCGACAAGCTGGAGAAGAAAGGCTTGGTTTGCCGAAAAGCTTCCAGTGAGGACCGGCGATCAATGTATGCGGAGATCACGAAAGAAGGCAGCGCCTTAATAAAATATATTTTTCCCCAGCATGCCGGTGTAATTGCCGCAGCAGCAGCGGGGCTCAGCAAGGAGGAGCAAGAGCTGGCCAGCAGCCTGCTGCAGAAGCTGGGCAAATATGCAGAGGAAACTTATTGAACAACAGATATGAATTACAAATAAATGGAAGGGAAATGATGGCATGTCTACACTACAAACAGCAGGAATTCACCATATTACAGCTTTTGTTAAGGACCCTCAGCGCACGACAGATTTTTATGCGGGTGTACTTGGCTTGCGGCTAGTTAAAAAGACGATCAATTTTGATGCGCCTGAAGTTTATCACCTTTATCTTGGAGATGCGCAGGGAAGTCCGGGGACGATCATTACGTTTTTCCCTTGGTCGGAAGGCAGAAAGGGCCGGGTAGGCACAGGCCAGGTTGGCATTACAGGCTACGCTGTGCCAATCGGTGCATTGCCGTTTTGGGAAAACAGATTGTCCAAGTTTCAAATCCCGTATGAAATACTGGAACGCTTTGGCGATAAGCTGCTTTCCTTTTCTGATCCTGACGGGTTGAAAATTGAGCTTGTGGAGCGTGATATGAAAAACGATCATACATGGGAATTTGGCGGTATAACTGCTAAGGAAGCTATACGGGGCTTTAGCGGAGCTGTACTGTACAGCCATAATCCTGCCAAAACCGCCGAGACGCTGGAGAAGGTATTAGGTATGACGAAGGTTGGCAGCAGCAATGGATTTACTAGGCTGCGCGCAGCTGGAGATATAGGCAATGTGATTGATATTAGCGATCAGCAAGCGGCAGTCGGTGCGGGAGGCAGCGGCACTGTCCATCATATCGCCTGGCGCGCAAAGGATATGGAAGAGCATGCACGCTGGAGAGAGCATGTCGCTAATCAAGGGTTTGAGCCGACGCCTATAGTAGACCGGCAATATTTCAATGCTATTTACTTCCGAGAGCATGGTGGCATCTTATTCGAAATTGCAACAGATCCTCCCGGCTTTGCAAAAGACGAGGCGCCGGAGCATCTTGGCGAGCAGCTAATGCTGCCGGCCTGGTACGAGCCGCAGCGCGCAGCTATCGAGCAGCTTCTGCAGCCGTTTGAAGTAAGAGTGCTGAAGGAGGATCAATGATGAAGCATATATTTAAGCAAGGCTCGAGCAAGGACGCGCCAGTATTGCTTCTGCTGCATGGGACAGGTGGCAATGAACACGATCTGCTTGGACTCGCGGAGCTTATTTCACCGCAATCATCTGTGCTGAGTGTTCGCGGCAATGTGCTGGAGAACGGCATGCCGCGCTTCTTCCGCAGATTATCGGAAGGAGTATTTGATCTTGAGGATTTATTGTACCGCACGCAAGAGCTGAATAGCTTTTTGGAGGAGGCGGCAGCGCAATATAGTTTTGACCGATCCAATATGGTAGCGGTTGGCTATTCCAACGGTGCGAATATTGCCGCGAGCATGCTGTTTATTTATAAGGACGCATTGCGCGGGGCGGTGCTGCATCATCCTATGGTGCCGCTTCGTGACCGGATACTTCCTGATATGACCAGCTTGCCTGTCTTTATCGGAGCAGGCGACAATGATCCAATCTGTACACCTAAAGAGACGAAGGATTTGACGCAATTGCTGGAAAATGCGGGGGCAAGTGTACACGTCCATTGGGAAAGCGCAGGCCATCGTTTGACACAAACAGAGGTACAGGCAGCCGCTGCCTGGTTTGAAAAACAGTTTGCCGAAACAAAATGATGTGAAAAGGGCCGTTCGATATTGATCGAACGGTCCTTTTTTATTCTGAGCATACTGCAAAATCTTTTATACAGCGGATGTGCATAACGGATTCATAGCCGAAGTCAGGTGAATCGCATACTCCTCCGCCTTCAGTTCAAGCTCTTCCTCGCTTAGCTGCATAGCGTTATAGACGGAAAATACCGGCAAAAAAGTCGTGCCAATAATGCTTGCCGTTACTTCAAACGGACGCAGCAGCTGCTCCAGTGGAAAATGGTTGTAGCCCTGCGGAGTGTAAGCAAAATCGGAGCCGCCGGCAGTAACAGCCAGCCCCCATTCCTTGCCATGCAGCTTATTGCCTCCCTCGCCATACGCCCAGCCGTATGTCAATACGTCATCAAACCATTGCTTGAGCAGGCTCGGGCAGCTGTACCACCAGACTGGAAACTGAAATATTATACGATCGTGATCCAGCAGCAATTGCTGCTCTCGTTCTACATGTATGGCTGTATTGCCGTACGCCGCGTATAAGTCATGAACGGTTGTTGTATGCTGGGCAGCAGCCTGGGCCAGCTTTTGATTCACGCGCGAGCCTTTGTGCAGTTCCGGGTGAGCGATAATAACTAATGTTTTGCGTTGTACGTTTTCTTTTTGAGCGGTCATGATGCCGTCACTTCCTCTTTTTTAAATTGGATAAATCCGGTCATGCGGATCATTAATGTGGTCTTGTAGCAAATATATCAAATGACTGGGCGATCCTTCGTGA
Source organism: Paenibacillus sp. IITD108 (assembly GCF_036541265.1). Classification (NCBI taxonomy): domain Bacteria; kingdom Bacillati; phylum Bacillota; class Bacilli; order Caryophanales; family Paenibacillaceae; genus Paenibacillus; species Paenibacillus sp. IITD108. The sequence continues at coordinate 20,782 of NZ_JAZHCT010000029.1, forward strand.
TAATTATCACAGCGCCATAATATACCTGATCAGTACAATGAAGGTAAACATACCGTGTGAATCCATTCACAATAAAGTATGAGGATCAATGGGGAGGAATTCATCATGAAAAAAGTAGGGATTATTTTGTTGTCGCTTATGCTTGTAGCTATTATTGCTGCTGGTTGCGGCGGGGAGAAAAAGCCAGTCAATACAGAAACAGAAAAGCCTGCAAATTCAGCTTCGCCTGCGCCGGCTGACGGCTATGCAGACGGCTCCTATTATGCAGAAGGCAGCTTTGACGAAAAATCAGGCTGGAAGGAAGTTGTCGCTTTGCAGGTAGAGGGCGGCAAGATTGTGCAAGTAAACTGGAATGCGGTAAATAAAAACGGTGGACCGGATAAGAAGGCTTCGTCACAATCTGGTGAATACGGCATGAAGGCAAAGGGCAATGCAGCATCAGAGTGGCATGAGCAAGCAGCCAAGCTTGAGCAGTTTCTAGTCGATAATCAAGCGACATCAGCAATTGCCGTTAATAATGAAGGCAAAACAGATGCAGTATCCGGCGTTTCGATCGGTGCCGGCGAGTTCGTGAAGCTGGTAGATGCAGCGCTAAAAGCTGGACCTGCAGAGCGTGGCGCGTATAAAGACGGCAGTTACTATGCAGAAGCGGACAGCTTCGATGAAAATTCTGGCTGGAAAGAAACAGTCGGCATTACTGTAATGAACGGCAACATTGTTGCTGCAAGCTGGAATGGCATCCATAAGGATGGAGGCACAGACAAAGTTACACGCTCCAAATCTGGCGAGTACGGCATGAAGGAGATTGGCAAGGCAGCAGCTGAATGGCATGAGCAAGCTCATAATGCCGAGCAATATTTGATCGAGAAGCAAGATCCTGCAGCCATTGCAGTGGCAGCTGACGGCAAGACGGATGCCATCTCAGGCGTATCCATTCATGTTAATGGATTCGTAGAGCTGGCAGCCAAAGCGCTTGCCGGCGCCAAATAAGTTTACCTTCTAGAAAATCCTATTTAGGGAGAGACGGATATGAAGCAGATTATCGTTTTGGGCGGTGGATACGGCGGTATACTGACAGCCAAAAAGCTTGCCAATAAGCTTCGTAAAAATAAAGAGGTTCATATTACACTAATCGATCGCAAGCCGTATCATACGTTATTGACAGAGCTGCATGAAGTGGCGGCAAACCGGGTTGAAGAGGATTCGATCCGGATCGATTTGAAAAAAATATTTTCCGGGTTCCGCAATGTTGATGTTGTTCTTGACCATATCGATATAATCGATTTCGAGGGGCAAAAGCTGAAAGGACAGCGTAAAAGCTATGCCTATGACTATTTGGTAATCGGCACGGGCAGCAAGCCTACCTTTTTCGGCATCAACGGCGCACAAGAGCACGCCTTCTCGCTTTGGTCCTATGAGGACGCAGTTAAGCTTAAGGAGCATACACTAAAAATGTTCCGTGAGGCAGTTAAGCAGCTTGACCCGATTGTCCGTAAGGAAATGCTGACGTTTGTTGTCGTTGGCGGAGGCTTCACAGGCGTGGAGATGATCGGTGAATTAGCAGAGTATACACAGGAGCTTTGCAAGGAGTTCCATGTGAACCCCGAAGAAGTTACTTTGCACGTAGCGGATATGGTAGATACTATTTTGCCGATTCTTCCTAAAAAGCTCATTGCTAAATCCGAGAAGCGCTTGCGCAAGCTTGGCGTGAACATTATTACAGGCGCCAAAATAACAGAAGTATCAGAGAAGGGCGTTATGGTAGGCGGCTCGTTTATATCCTCCAGAACGGTCATATGGACTGCGGGTGTAGAGGGCTCAGATCTTGTAGGCGAGCTTGATGTTGAAAAGCAAGGACGCCAGCGTATTCTTACGAATGACAAGCTTCAAGTGCCGGAGCATTCAAACGTGTATGTAGTTGGCGATAATATTTTCTATATTCCTGAGGGCAGCGAGCGTCCAGTGCCGCAAATGGTAGAAAACGCTGAGCTTGCCGCCCCGATTATCGCTCATAACATCGCATCTGAGTTCAATAATCAGTCGAAAAAGGCCTATAAGCCTACGTTCCATGGCACTATGGTTTGTATTGGCAGCAAGTATGGCGTAGCCAGCGTAGGCATTCCGAAAATGATGTTTTCGATGAGCGGCTTTCCTGCCATGGGCGTCAAGCATTTAATCAACATGCTTTATCTGTTCCAGGTTTGCGGCTTCAATAAAGTGTATCATTACATTCTGCATGAGTTTCTGCATGTGAAAAACAACCGCAGCTTTGTCGGAGGACATTTTGCCAAGCGCTCGCCAAATTTCTGGCTCGTTCCGCTTCGGATATTTGCAGGCTGGATGTGGTTTAAGCAAGGGTTTGACAAAATGGGCAAAATTATAGCTGATCCAGGCGCAATGTTTTTAATTCCTGCCAAAGCAGCGGACGGCACGTCAGGAGCTTCGGTAGCTGAAACAGCTGATGCGGTGTCAGCAGCGACGAATTACTCGTCTGACGCGCTTGCTGCTTTGCCTGTGCCCGGCTTTATGAAGGATATGGTGGACTGGTCGATGGGGCTTATGTTCTATACGTCTGACGGCGGATTTACGCCGCTGGCTTATATATTCCAGACAGGCATGGTAGCGGCTGAGCTCATCGTAGGCGCACTGTTAATTGTCGGACTATTCACTGCGCCGGCTGCAGTCGTATCGGTTGGAATGGGCGTAATGGTTTGGGTATCCGGCATGGCTCCAAGCGAAATGCTATGGTACTTGGCAGCGGGCATTGCATTAATCGGCGGCTCGGGCAGCACGTTCGGACTTGATTATTATGTCTATCCGCGGCTTAAGAAGATCTGGAAGAAGCTTCCCATCGTTAGACGCTGGTATTTGTATACGGACTAATTCAAAACTTATCTGGAAGCGTAATGCGGGTTCTAAACATTGCGCTTCCCCTGCATTGATTGTTGAAGGGAGCGGTTGTCATGGGTAAGGAGCTGCTGCAAGATACGCTAAGCTTATTGAACGAGCTTATTCATAAGCAAACAAATATAGAGCTGGATGTGAATGATCGTTCTTTGCAGGAGCTTGCAGATATGATCGGCTCTTATGGTATGGCACGCTCGCGCAAGATGACGGTTTTATCCTGCTGCATGCTGATATCAGTTGGCATACGAAAGCACAACAAGCTGCTGCGCGGCGATAACGATCGTCTGGCCCGTTCAATTTTGGATGGCGATTATTTAGTCGGACTTATTTACCGGGTAGCTGTAAGCCGCAAGGAGCAGAAGCTGCTTGCAAGGCTTACTCCGATCTATAAAAAAATGCAGCTGAAATCGTTGGAAGGCGGCGGCAGTGAAGGCATTATGACGGAGTTGAAGCAGGAAATCAAAGCTTATTTAGACCAGCATAGCGCATAAGGAGCGGAATGTGATGAAGAAGCCACTGCATGAGCAGCTTCACTTGTCTATAACCGAAATCGATGAGCTGCTGCTGCACATTATCCAGTCGGATGATGAGCTGCAGCGGCCTTCTTTGCTTTATTCCAGCATCGAATGCTTGATTGCAGCAGGAGGCAAACGGCTGCGCCCTATAATGGCGCTTGTCGGCGGCAGATTCGGGACGCCTGAGCGTGCTCACCTTGCGTGGAAGGCAGCAGGTTTGCTTGAGTATATGCATATGGCATCATTAATTCATGATGACGTTATAGACGCCTCGCCGCTGCGGCGCGGCGAGCAGTCGCTGCATGCTGCGACTGATATAGGCACAGCGGTTCATGCCGGCAATTATATGCTGGCAAGAGCGTTGGAATGGTCGAGCGACGACGAGCTGATCGATGGCGACTTTTATATGGGAGCCGAGCTTGCAGCGCTTATAACCGAGCTTTGCATAGGGGAGTACAATCAGCTGCAGCATCGTTTTGATTTCAATATGACGCTCGATCAATATTTGGATAAAACAAAGAGAAAAACAGCTTTGCTGATGGGAGCGTGCATGTCGGCGGGCGCTCGAGCGGCAGGGGCGGACGAAGCTACGGCTAATCGGTTATATGAGTTTGGCGAAGCGCTGGGCATCGCCTTTCAAATTCAGGACGATCTGCTCGATTTCACAAGCAGCAGCGAGCAGCTGGGCAAGCCTTCAGGCGCGGACCTGCGCAGCGGCAATATTACACTGCCTGTTATATACGCGCTTGAAGATGAAGGCTTAAAAGCGCTGCTGCTGCCGCTTCACGCCGATGCCAGCGAGGCGCAGTTCAGCGAAGCGCTGGAAGCTGTCCGGCAAAGCGATGCGCTCGTCCGCAGCAGGCAGCTCGCCGAGCAATATACTTTAAAGGCTAAAAGCATTATGCAGCATTTTGAAGGCCATCCTGGCAAAAATGATTTACAGGTGCTGGTACATTATTTTTTGGGGAAATCATAGAATGACGCACTCGATTTAGTAAAGCAAAAACGGCTCGCAGGTCTAAAATGACTTGCGAGCCGTTTATTATTGATCAGCGTCAGGCCAGCAGCGCAGCGGCAATCATCGCAGCACCTGTCAGCTGATAGATCATAATAGTTCGTGCATTTGAACCTAGAAATTGAGGCAAGTTATCTAAATTGCGGGAAGCAATATGGATGGACTGAACGGCAAGCGGCAGTGTGAGAAGGCCAAGCAGCCAGAAGTAATTGCTGCTTGCTATGGCCAAGGCTGCGATACTGATGTAGGCGCCTGCGTAAAGCAATGCATAAACCTTTAATCCTCTAGCTTTACCGATCCGCACTAGCCAGTTGCGTTTGCCGCCCTTCATATCGGCTTCATAGTCTGGATACTGATTTATCCACAAAACAGCCGTAATGAGAAAGGCTAGCGGAAGGCCGATAAAGGCTGCGTAGACATCAAGCACACCAGTAAGCATGACATACATGCCAGTCATAACAAGCGGGCCGAAGGTGAGGCCGACAGCAGCCTCCCCCAAGCCATTGTAATTGAGCTTGAACGGAGGGAGGCTATAAAATACGGCCAGCACGCCGCCGATCATGCCGATCCAGAAAACATTAGGCTCTCGAACAAGTGCAATATATAGCCCAATGAAAAACGCGATTGCCAACGTAATAAAGGCAATAATGGCCGTTTCAATCATGGAGAGCTTGCCATCTACAATTGTCTTTTTACCGCCGCTGAACGGAGTCCGCTTGTCAGCTGTCACATAGCGATCAACGCCGGTCCAATAATCAACAAATTCATTTACAGCGTTTTTGCCTATTTCGATTAAATAAATGCCAGCCAGAGCCAGCAGCACCCAGCTCCAGTCAACTGATTTTTCTTTGTTGTATGCAAGCGCAGTGGCGATCAGCATAGGCACGGTTGAAGCAATCCATATTTTGGGGTCTGCTAGCTGCCAAAATCCGCTCCATAGCCTGCGATTCAGGTTCAAGCTGTTCATATAAACCATCCTTTCAATTGAACAATGAGATGAAGGCGATCGGCAGGGAGAATGAAAGTAAAAATAACGTATCCATACGCTGCCAGACCATTTGGCGATATTGCGAGCGCGGCGCGCCAAGGCGATAGCTGCGTGCCTCCATGGCATCTGCCAGGCTTGCGGCTCGGCGGAAGGAGCTGGCCGTAACCGGAACTAGCAGCGCAATAATCAGCTTGGCTTTTTCTTTAAGCGGCCGATTGGCTAGTGAAAAGCCGCGGGATACTTGAGCCTTCCAAATCCGCTCTGATTCTTCGAATATTGTAGGAATAAATCTGAGCGAAATGGAGAGCATGAGCGCCAGCCGATCAATAGGCAAGCCGATCCTTTGGAGCGGGCGCAGAAGGCTGCCCAGTGCGCCGGCTATTCGATCCGGCTGCGTAGTAAAGCTTAGTACAGCTGCGAAAGTGATGAACAATGTCATGCGACCGGCGGATACAAGCCCTTTCTCCAGTCCGCCGGAATAGATGGAGAACGTGCCTGCCTTAAGCAATCGTGCTCCTTCAGCGTGAAAAAAAATGTGAAATAACGCGATGAAGGCAATTAAAAATAAAAGCGGTTTAATAGCCTTGATATAGTACGCAAACGGAATTTTCGACAGAACCATGACTATGAACGTAAAAGCCAATGCAATTATTAAAGTAACGTAGGAATTAATGAGAAACACGGCTGCCATAAAGAGGAGCATGCCTGCCAGCTTGGAGCGGGGGTCCAGACGATGCAGCAAGGAATGTCCGTCAATATAGCGGCCCAGCATCAATTTGTGCTTCATTGCCCCTCTCCTTTCTTAAAGTATAGGAAAGTATATCATTCTGCATACTTTCTCTATATTTCTCCGGAATGAAACTCGCGATCGCCAAAGGACGGCGATAGCCGTTTCACCTTGACGAGTAAAGCTAAGCATCAGGAGCTCTCTTGAAGGGCTGCTTTTATAGCGGCAGCAAGTCCTGATGCATCCGGATATTGGTGCCGCTCGCTTAACCCTAGCGATTCCTGCAAAGCGAAATATAATTGATAGGCGGCCGGGATTTGCAGTCCAGCGGCGTCTAGGACATCTGTTCGGCGCATTAACGTATACGGCTCTCCTGAAAAAAGGATTTTCCCTTTATGCATAACGATCATTTGATTCGTATATGGCAGCACTTCCTCTAAGGAATGGGTAACGACAATAACCGTGCGCTGCTGCTCCTGGCATTGGTGATGCAGCAGCTGCATAAGCTCAGACCTGCTCGATGTGTCTAAAGATGCGGTCGGCTCATCAAGCACAATAATATCCGGCTTTGCTGCCAATACGGATGCGATGGCAGCCTTGCGCATTTGGCCAGAGCTCAATTGATAAGGCGTTTTGGCAAGCAGCGCTTCGTCCAGACCCATAGCTTCCGCTGCGGATCGCGCAGCAAGCTCTGCCTCGGCTGCGCTAGCTTCAAAGTTAAGCGGTCCATAGAGCAAATCCTTCCAAATCGTTTGCTGGAATAGCTGCTGCTCGGGATATTGAAAAACAAGGCCGACGCGTTGGCGCAGCTGCTTCGGCAATTTGGCCGGATGTGCGGGAATGACCATATCGAGCAGATGAATCGAACCGTGATCGGCTCTAAGCAGCCCGTTAAGATGCTGCAGCAAGGTTGATTTGCCTGATCCGGGAGCCCCTACAATCGTAATGAACTGATTAGCTCCCAATGAGAAATTAATATGATCAAGAGCCAGCTGCTCCTTTAACGCTCGCTCTTTGTAGCTGTAAGAGACCTGCTCGAACGTAATGCCCATAGCTTATTCAGCACCTCCTGCTCGCTTAATAAATCGCCGATATCAATTCCTTGAAGCTTGAGCTCCCTGCATAGCTCCAACGCATAAGGAGCTTTAAGCCGGCATGCATCCAGCAAAGGCTGCTGTTTAAGCAGCGTTTCCGGTTTTCCATCTGCCAGGATGGTGCCTTCATGGAGCATAATAAGGCGGTCGGCAGCTGCAAGCTCCTTTATATCATGCGATATTGTAATGACTGTTTGCTGCTGCTCAGCCGTTATTTTTTTTACATAGGCAAGAAAGCGGTCGCGGAAGGAGCTGTCGAGCATAGAGGTTGCTTCATCCAAAATAACAATGCTCGGCTTCATCGCAAGCACCGCCGCCAGCGCAGCACGCTGCTTTTGCCCGCCTGACAATGTGGCGGGATGGCGATCGAGCAATGAGGTCAAGCTCAGCAGCTCTGCATATTCCTCGATTCGCTGCTCGATCTGCTCACCTGGCAGACATAAATTTTCTAAACCAAAGGCTATGTCATCCCGAATGGTAAGTCCGATAAATTGATCATCAGGGGAGGCAAAAACATAGCCGATGCGAGAACGGATATCATATACATGCTCTGCCCGGAGCGGCAGGCCGTGGATCGCAATATCGCCGCTTTCTGCTTGCAGCAAGCCGTTGAGCAGACGCGCTAGGGTAGATTTTCCAGAGCCGTTGCTGCCGGCGAGAGCGACCCATTGTCCGGCGGGAATTGTCACAGACAGCTGATCCAGCACAGCATGACTGCCGCGATTGAAGCTGACTTTATTAAATTGTATGGCAGGTGGGCGGTTGAAGCTGTTAGGCAAGGAAGACATGCTGCAACTCCTTTCAGCTTTGAGGATTGCGCAGAGCAAGCAGCTGCAATCGGTTAAGCGATTGAATGAGATGACTGGAGGCTGCGCCGACAAATATACCGGTTGCTATGCCTGCCAGCAGCAGAAAAGGCAAGTAATAAAAGATTTTCGCAGTGCCGAGCACAATGGAAGCTGCCAGCAGCTGACCCAGATTATGAACGATGCCGCCCATAACACTGGTCATCATCAAGCTGAACTGCTTGGCGCCGAATCTTACCATTATATACATGATCATAAAGCTGCCCAGCGCGCCAAGCACGCTGAACAAAAAGGTGGAAAAGCTGCCAAGAATAAAGGCAGTAAGCAATGTTTTAATAAATATTAGCAGCAAGGCGTCCTTGCCCCCAAAACAAACTAGGCACGTCAGAACGACGATATTGCCAAGCCCCAGCTTTGCGCCCGGTATCGTTACCGTGAACGGAATTAGCGCTTCTACTACGCCAAGCACGACAGCTAGTGAAGCAAACATGGAAACAATAATCAGCCTTCGCAGTTGATACTGATCAGGAGGCAAACGCATCGACCCCTTCCTCGTCATCAGGCCCTATAATTTCTACAAAAACACGATTAGGCAAACAAACAATTTTTTCATTGACGGAATGAACATGGCCGAAGCCAATACAAATATGGTCAGGACAATCAGACTCCACCATCTCTATGCCGTAATTGGAAACCTTCAGACGATTGTAGCCCCGCTCTGAGCGAATTTCGATTTCATATTCCTCTTCTGTGAGTGCCACCGTATCATAATGCTCTCCATTTACATAGATAGAGGCAAACGCCGCTTCTTCATGACTGCGGCCCCCGCCGAGCGCGGAATATCCGAACCAGGCAAGCGCAACTATAAGCAGCGCAGCGATCATAATATCGCCTCGTTTCATAGCGCTCTACTCCTATCTGCTGTAAGTTACTTTAAGATTATCACCTTCTGCCATACGCGAGAATGACATTTGTCACAGGCTAATGCTGAAAGGTTTGATAAACTCAATTCAGAATAGAAGAAAGTATTCTTGGATTCGTTGGTGGAGGGGATAGCATGCGCTTTAAAAATATAGGAATCATGATTTTAGTCACTTGCCTGTTTATTATATCCGGCTGCAAGCCTGCAGGCTCAAGCGACACTCCGAAAGCGAAGCTTCCGATAAGCGAAAATTATTTCATTTTCGATACGGTCGTTAGCGTGAGAGTATACGACGAGCGCATGAACGTTTCTCATTTTGCTGAGATTAAAAAATTGCTGGAGCATATTAATGAGACGATGAATCGCTTTGAGGAAAACAGCGAGGTTACAAAAATCAATCAGTTTGCAGGCAGTTCAGCAGTACAGGTATCCAAGGAAACCTTCTATATTATTAAGACAGCCAAAGAATATGCGGAGCTTTCCGGCGGGAAGTTTGATCCGACTATTGGCCCTTTAGTTGATTTGTGGGCAATCGGCAATGGAGGCGTCAAAGCTCCATCTCGCGCAGCAATAGAGGAAGCGATGAAGCTTGTAGATTACAAAAAGCTGCTGCTCGATGAAAGCCGTTCGTCTGTCCAGCTTAAGGATTCGGATATGACGCTTGATCTGGGAGCGATCGCCAAAGGCTATGCAGCTGATGTTGTGGCGGATTATTTGCAGAAGCAAGGCTTCGCCAGCGCCATTATTGATCTTGGCGGCAATATCGTCGCCATGGGCAGCAAGCCGGATCAATCGGCATGGTCGATCGGTATACAAAGTCCGGAGGAAAAGCGGGGAGCGCATTTAGGCACTCTTCCGGTACGGAATAAAACGATTGTAACTTCCGGCGTCTATGAAAGGTATTTTAAAGATAATGGTCAAGTGTACCATCATGTTCTGGATCCGTTCACAGGGTATCCTGCCAGCAATGAGCTGGCCAGTGCAACAATTATAACGGACAATTCCATGAATGCAGATGCGATGTCGACCGCAGTGTTTGTGCAAGGCTTGCAGGAGGGGATGGCCTTTATTGAATCGACCGACAATGCAGAGGCTATTTTTGTAACAAACGATCATAAGGTTTATATCACTTCCGGACTTAAGAACATATTCAAGCTGACCAGCGACGATTACCATTTTGCAGAGTAAGAAAAGCTTAGTAGTTGAAAGGGGATGACGTCATGAATCGTTCAATGAAGATATCTGCCAACCAGATCGATAACGGCTATCGCTTGCCGATTCGAACCGCCTCTATGTTTTCTAAGGAGCATATCCGTATGCTGAATGAAGTAGCGACGACTAAACAACTTGAAGAGAATGAGTATTTGTTTCAGGAGGGTGCAGTAGCCGACCGCATTTTTTTTGTCCACTCCGGCAGCGTTAAATTGTACCGAATGCTGAAGGAAGAAGCAGCGAGCACGATGGCGCTTTACTTCACAGGCGATTTATTTGGCGAAATGAATACTGCTGCTCATGTCATTCATCAGCACAGAGCAGTAGCGATGGAAAAGTCAGTTGTGGGTGAAATAATGCAAAAAGATGTGAATGCTTTAATTCGCTCAAGCGGTCAATTTGCTGAAGCCTTCGTCGCCTGGTCGGGTCTTATGAACCGAATCACACAAAGCAAGCTGCGCGATTTTTTGCATTACGGAAAATCGGGTGCGCTCTGTGCACTATTGCTGCGTCTAGCTAATACTTATCCGGCGGAACGGGGCGGGAACCGCTATATTGATAAACGGATTACGAATGCTGACATGGCTGGAATGATTAGCGCTACTCGGGAAAGTGTGAACCGGCTGCTGGGTGATTTGAAGGAAAAAAAGATTATTTCCATGATGGAAGGGAAGATTGTGCTGCACAATATTCCCTACTTGAAGAAAGTGTGTAATTGTGACAATTGTCCAATAGAAATATGTAGGATGTAGCGGAATTTCCTGTTGATTTTTCAATTTTTCTTTGTATAATTCTAGGTGACATGCAATGATAGACGGCAGGGGAAATAAGCTAAATTGCGGGGGTGGCAAATCATGTCGATATTTTTAGGCGGACAGCGGGTATTGCCAGCTACGAATAAATTAAAGGATGTGGAGGCTATTTTGGCCTCCCCTTTTTCGTATATGGTGCTGCTTGGCGGTCACTTGGGACAGCTGAAGCCTACCGTTGACCTGGCAAAGCAGCATGGCAAGAAAGTGCTGCTGCATGCGGATTTAATAGACGGCCTGAAAAATGACGAGTATGCTGCTGAGTATTTATGCCAAACAATTCAGCCTGCCGGCATTATATCTACCCGTGCAAGTGTAATAAGCCGGACTAAAAAAAATGGCTTGATCGCCATTATGCGTCTGTTCCTTATCGATTCGGATGCGATGGAGCGAAGCTATACGATGCTGGAGAAGCAGCGGCCGGATTTTATCGAGGTGCTGCCAGGCGTTATTCCAGATGTCATTACTGAGGTAAAGGAGCGCAGCGGAATACCGATTATTGCAGGCGGCCTTATTCGAACAGACGAGCATGTGCAGCAGGCATTGGATGCCGGCGCTACGGCTATTACAACATCTAGAAAAGAACTATGGAGAAATTGGAAATAATAAGGAGTGAGTGAATAAGTGAACGAAAACTATATCTTAACGCTGGACCAAGGCACAACTAGTACGCGGGCTATGCTGGTGGACAAAAAAGGAAGCATTGTCGAGATGGTGAAGCAGGAATTAAAGCTCAGCTATCCAGAGCCGGGGTGGGTTGAGGTCGATGCTGAGCAAATATGGCATTCTTCGCAATCCCTTCTAGCCGAATTAACGGGAAAAGTAGCGGTTAAGGCGCAGCAAATTGCCGCGATAGGCATTACAAATCAACGCGAGACGACGGTTATTTGGGATAAAGCGACAGGGAAGCCCATTCATTCTGCGATCGTGTGGCAATCGAGACAATCAGCTGATATTTGTGAGCAGTTAAAAGAAAACGGTTACGAGAAGCTTATTCATGAGCGAACCGGTTTGCTTATTGATCCTTATTTCTCTGCCACAAAAATTAAGTGGCTGCTGCAGCATGTTGATGGAGCTGAAGAAAGAGCAAAGCGTGGAGAGCTGCTTTTTGGAACGATTGATACATGGCTTATTTGGAAGCTAACTGGCGGTAAGGTTCATATTACCGATGTTTCCAACGCTTCCCGGACGATGCTGTTTAATATTCACAAGCGCAGCTGGGACGATCAATTGCTGGAGGTATTGGACATTCCTGCATGTATGCTGCCGCAGGTGCGTTCATCCTCAGAAGTTTATGGCATGACCGAAGCAAGCATATTCGGCGAGCCAGTTGCAATAGCAGGCGCTGCCGGCGATCAGCAGGCTGCTTTGTTTGGGCAGACTGCTTATCATAAAGGGGATACTAAAAATACGTACGGAACCGGCTGCTTTATGCTGATGAATACGGGTGATCAGGCCATAATGTCGGATAAGGGCTTGCTTACAACGATCGCTTGGGAAGTAGACGGCAAGCTGGAATATGCTTTGGAGGGCAGTGTATTTGTTGCGGGCGCAGCCATAACCTGGCTACAGGAAGGATTGGAGCTGATTCAATCAGCAGCGCAATCGGAAGAGCTGGCAGCGCAGGCGGAATCAACGGAAGGCGTGTATGTTGTACCTGCATTTGTAGGGCTTGGCACCCCGTATTGGAACAGCGATGTCCGAGGAGCTGTTTTCGGCCTGACACGCGGTACGAACCGTTCGCATTTTGTAAGGGCTGTTTTGGAATCGCTTGCGTACCAATCCAAGGATGTGCTTGCGGTTATGGAAGCCGAAGCCGGATTGAAGCTGCAATCGCTATATGTTGACGGCGGGGTAGTCGCTAACAATTTGCTTATGCAATTCCAAAGCGATTTGCTAGGCGTTCCGGTTGTTCGGCCGCAAAGCAATGAATCGACCGCCTTAGGGGCTGCTTATTTAGCAGGCCTGGCTGTGGGCTTCTGGAAGGATAAGGCGGAAATTGCGAGCATGCGCGCGGTCGCCAAAACATTCATCCCTTCGGAAGAGGAGCAAAAATATAAACAGCTTTATGAAGGCTGGCAGCGAGCCGTAAAAGCCGCTATGGCTTTTGTATCATAGTTGTGCTAAAGTAGAACTAAGTTAATATTCGGTTGGAGAATTGGAGAAACCACCGTAACCGCTTCTTTCTGTGAGAATTGAAGCGGTTATAGTGGTTTCTTTTTTGTTTAATACTAAGGGAGGTCATTAGATGAGTCATATGAATCAAGCAAGTTTTAGTGCCAATAATCGAGAGGCTTTGCTCAAACGAATGGAGCAGGGGCCGCTGGATTTGCTTATTATAGGGGGCGGAATTACGGGTGCAGGCATTGCGCTCGATGCGGCGGCAAGGGGGCTCAAGGTAGCGCTGGTGGAAATGCAGGACTTTGCTGCAGGCACCTCCAGCCGCTCGACCAAGCTTGTTCATGGCGGCCTGCGCTATTTGAAGCAGCTGGAAATCGGCGTTGTTGCTGAAGTTGGCAAGGAAAGAGCGGTAGTATATGAGAATGGGCCGCATGTCACAACTCCGGAATGGATGCTGCTGCCGCTTTACAAGGGCGGAACATTCGGACCTTTTTCAACGTCAATCGGTTTGCGTGCATATGACTTTTTAGCAGGCGTGAAAAAGCAGGAAAGACGTAAAATGCTTAGTACCGCTGAAACGCAAAAAATGGAGCCGCTGCTGAAAAAAGAAGGCATGAAGGGCGGGGGCTATTATGTGGAGTATCGTACGGATGACGCCCGCTTGACGATCGAGGTCATGAAGAAGGCGGCGGAGTATGGCGCAATTGCAGTCAATTATGCCAAGGTAGATTCGCTTCGCTATGACAGTGGCGGCAAAGTAATTGGCGCAGTTGTTCAAGATCAAATCGACGGTCAATCCTACGAGATTAATGCAACCAAAATCGTGAACGCCACCGGACCATGGGTTGATAAGGTAAGGGAGCTGGATAAATCGAAGCAAGGAAAAACGCTTCGTCTTACTAAAGGTGTGCATCTTGTGTTCAGTCAGCAAAAATTCCCGCTAAGACAGGCGATTTACTTTGATACAGCCGATAAGCGGATGGTATTTGCTATTCCGCGCGACGGCAAAACCTATTTAGGCACGACAGACACCAATTACAGCGATAATATTGCTCATCCGGTTATGACAGAAGAGGATCGGACTTATTTGCTCGCATGCGCTAACGATATGTTTCCAAGCCTTAAGCTTAAGGCTGCTGACGTCGAGTCCAGCTGGGCTGGACTTCGCCCGCTTATTCAGCAGGAAGGCAAGGATCCTTCCGAAATATCGCGTCGAGATGAAATTTTTGTATCGCCATCCGGACTTGTATCGATAGCTGGCGGCAAATTAACAGGGTATAGAAAGATGGCTGAAACAGTCGTCGACAAGGTTATTTCTATTATGAACAGCGAAGGGCTGGGCGCAGCCTACTCTTCATGCGTAACTAAGGATATTCCTATGTCCGGCGGTGATATCGGGGGCTCCAGGCAGCTGCCGGCCTTTATCCAAAAATACAGAGCTTTAGGCCAGAATTACGGCTTTACGGCGGAAGAATCGGAATTTTTGGCAGGGCGCTATGGCTCTAATGTGAGCGGCATGCTGGAGAAGGCAGCTGAGGCAGCAGCATGGGGTCAGCCGTTCCATTTATCTCCGCTCGTCAGTTTGCAGCTTTACTATGCGATTCGTAATGAAATGACAGTAAAACCGGTTGATTTCTTTATAAGAAGAACTGGAGATCTCTTCTTCAATATTAATCAGGTTCGCCAATATGCGGCAGCTGTTATTGAAGCGATGTCCGATCATTTCGAGTGGTCAGGCGAGCAAAAGCATTTATTTACAGATGAGCTTAACGAAGCTATTCACGATGCTGTGAACCCGGCTAAATAATCATCTAAATAATCATCAAAATAATTATACACTGAGCTTTTTACGGTGAGGGACCTGCATTGCTTGCATTGCTTGCAATGCTTGTGGAGCTTGCAATGCTTGCAGAGCTTGCATGTGGAGGAGATTGGACACACGTTCCGTTATTTGCCCTAAAAATGCTGTTTTTGAAATTTCGCGGACACACATTCCGTTATCGACTCATTTTTCGGCTTTTGCGATGTATTTTTGGTGCAATAGCGGAACGTCTGTCACTATTGCCTAGCAAATCAAGCTATTTAAGCACAATAGCGGAACGTCTGTCCAAGTTACGGATGCTTTTTCCTCACAAGTTGCGAAATCCGCATATGTAGTAAATTTCGCTTGTCAGGCTGTCGAAAAAACCTTTGTATCACAAAATGTGGTCACTAAAAGCTGTTTTGAGGTGGCACCGACCGATTCTGTATGAAATTTCATATACAAATGTGTTTTTTGGGGCATTTCTGCGAATTGTATATGAAATTTCATATACATTTGGCTGTTTTGAGGTGGCACCGACCGATTCTATATGAAATTTCATACACAAATGTGTTTTTTGGCATTTCTGCGAATTGTATATGATAATTCATATACATTTGGTCGTTTTGAGGTGGCACCGACCGATTCTATATGAAATTTCATATACAATTGGCTGTTTTGATGCGGCGACAGCCTGGCTTATTCTTATATTCCAAAAAGAAACGGTTCATCCATACTAAGGACGAACCGTTTCTTTTCTGTTTTGCCTGTTAAGGCTTGTCCCCTAGCAGCATTGCATTTACATTTGAGACAGCTCTTTGCTAATAATAGTAAGGAATGATTACTCTTGGGTTGCTTCTTCACGATAATCTTCTACTATAACCTCGAGCTCGCCTGTTTCGGGATGAATGACGAATCCATGGACAGGAATAACTTTAGGAAACAGTGGATGATTGCGAATCATTTTAACGCTATGCATGACGCCCTCCTCGGCGCTGCTAAAGCCGCGCAGGAAGCGTTCCATTCTAATACCTGAATTTTCCAAGGTTTGAATAGCTAACGGCTCGATTCCATATTCGGTAAATTTGCTGATCATGCCTTGCGTATCTAGGTTTGTCATACCGCACTCATGGTGGCCTATGACGAGCACTTCTTTGGCGCCCAGCTCGTAGACGGCAACAAGGATGCTGCGCATCGCACTACCGAAAGGCTGTGTAAGAATTGCGCCGGCATTTTTTATAAATTTCGCATCGCCGTTACGCAAGTTAAGCGCCTTAGGCAGCAGCTCGAACAATCGAGAATCCATACACGTTAATATGGCAATTTTTTTATCCGGGAACTTGTCCGTTATATAGTCGACATATCTTTTTTCTTCGACAAATTTTTTGTTGAATTCCAGGAGACGCGGAACAATTGACATTCAAAATCCTCCTTTAAACTTTACCCTGTTTCTTATTATTCAACTATTGTCACTTATAGTCAAATGAAGCTTTTGAGAATTATTAAAGAGGGATCCCAAAACTTCCTGTATTGCCCTTTTAAAAATGGCCCCAGCCTACAGCTTTCGTCAGCGCAGTAAATTAAAATCAAAATCAGGGATCAAGCCTTCGCGGATAGCTCCGGAAAAGAGTGTTGTTATAGCCGCAAAGCCTTCTTCCCCCAAGTCAAGGCTGAACTCGTTAACATAAAGCTTAATATGGGACGCGGCTACTTCCGAAGATAGCTCCTGCGCATGCTCCATCACATAAGCTTGCGATGCCTCGGGATTGTCCCAGGCATACTGCAGGGAGGCGCGAATATGTGCAGCTATAGCTTCCCTGTCTAGCGACCGTTTTGCAATTATAGCGCCAAGCGGAATAGGGTGCCCCGTTTCACTTTCCCACCAGCTGCCAAGATCGACAAGCATATGCAGACCATATGCCGAGTACGTAAAGCGGGCTTCATGAATGACGAGCCCTGCATCGATCTTGCCTGCTTGCACAGCCGGCATAATTTCATGAAAAGGCATCACAATAATCTCTTCTACTCCACCGGGTATATTAGTGGAAGCCCATAGCCTAAAGAGCATATATGCTGTAGACATCTCGCTTGGCACTGCGATTCGTTTCCTCTGCAGCATAGCGCCGTCGTGTATATGGCTCTGTTCAGATGGCGTCTCCTTTGTTAGCAGCAGAGGGCCGCAGCCTCTGCCTAGAGCGCCGCCGCATGGCAATAAAGCGTAGTCTTTGAGTACATGCGGCAGAGCTGCATAGGAAATTTTCATTACCTCAGGACCTTCGCAGCGTGCGGCAAGATGATTTGTAATATCAATATCTGCGTATGTGACTTGAAGCTCAGGGGCATCCTTAACGAGACCGTGCGCCCAAGCATGAAATATAAACGTATCATTCGGGCAAGGCGAGTAAGCAATGTTCATAACCGTATTCGCTCCTTATGGCGTTTGTTCTGTTATACATAATGGTTCGATGGCGCGAAAAGCAGCTTCTAAAGCTGCAAGCGCGTCTTTAATTCTCCATGCGTCGCGATCGCGCGGGCCTACGGCATTGGAAATAGCTCTTAGCTCTACTATTGGCAAATTCCGCAGCTGAGCTGCAGTAGCAACGCCATGCCCTTCCATTCCTTCCGCGGCAGCGCCTGGTGTTTGCTGCAGACGAGCAGCGGCGGTCGCTGAGGTGCCTGTAGCTGTTGCTGCCGTAATAATAGGAGCGATACAGGAGGGCAGCGCTGCAGCCTGAAGCTTGCGGTAAATGGCTTCGCTCCAATAGGCGCTTGCTGGAATGCTGCATTGTCCAAAACCGAGCTGTTCAATTGTAATAAACCCGTCCGCTGATTCTGCCCCCAGATCAGCGGCTGCAATCAAGCTTGAAACGACAAGGCTGCCGATAGCAGCCTGAGGATGAAAGCCGCCGCCAATACCTGCGCTTATTACAAGCTGGTAGGAACCGCCGCCGGCTAGCTCCATGGCAGTTGCAGCAGCAGCAGCTGCCGGCCCGACGCCGCAAGTAATAACCTTGATTGGAGCCTGCTCCGACAGGCCTTGCAGCACGGCTGCTCTTTCAGCTTCAACTGCAACGACAACTAATATAGTTGGATTCATATAGCTTCACCTTTGTTTTTAAAATTAGGTATGATGTACAGATCTTACAATCATCTATTGTTGAACATGATAATAGCATTGTGGGATTGGTACGACAATATGTTTTGGCGATAAATGGCCGGCTGCATTGCAAGGATAAGCGGCTCCGCCGTCTTTTGGTTAGGCGTATTTACCGGTCAATTATAAGAACTTTATAGTGAAAATTATAAAGTCTTATAATTCAAAAAAACAGCTTGGCAAGCAAGCTGTTTTTACAGTGTATCATATAAACTTCCATCTGTGCGATTACAAGTAAGGACGTCGAGGCCGCTTTGTCTTGTTAAAAAACAGTAAGGAAGCGCCACATATAAGCAGCACAATTGCAATATATGGCTGGAATCCGGAAACGGATTGCAGCAAATAGCCTACCGAGAAAACAAAGAAAAATATAACCGCAAGCGATGTAAGGATAACGACTGGAAGCAGCAGCCAGCGATTGCGATTGCCGAACCAGTAAAACTCAAGAAGCCCTACGGCTGGTGCTAATATAAAGCCAGGCCACATATATTTCCAGCTGTCGAACAGCATGGATACCTGGCATACAAGACTTACGGTAAGCAGAATGCCGCCAGGGATCAGCAGGCCGATCCCACGCCGCTGCAGCGCTTGGAAGTACAACCAGTGAAAAAACACGCCTACTGGCATAATAAACATAACAGGCCAGAAATAGTAGAAAAATGAGCTTGGTCCAAATTCATCTCCTGCAATCAGCAGCAGTAAGCCTAGCACAAGCAAAACGATTCCGGCAATGGCTGATGGTTTCATCGTACACTCTCCAATTCAGTTCATTCATAAGTTTTTTTAAATTCACTAAAAGCGATGACGCAGCCTTTCCTCATGATTAGCCATATAATCGCCGGCAGCTGTTGCGACTTCGCTATTTCTATGCTGCATAAACCAAATAATAATGCCTGCGATAATGATGATAGCCATTGCGATAAAGCTGTCGCGCCACGTAAACGTAGCGGTAGGAATAATATTGCAAATGGCAGTGGCAGATGATCCTAACGCCGCAAGCTGAAACGGAGCTGCAAGATCAGGATGGGTAGCGTGACGTCTGCGCGCAGTGTCCAGTGATTGCTTGGTCTGCGATGACGTGCGCTTCATCAGCATGGCAAGCTTGGGGCGAGATAGCATCCAAAGCATTAATATCGGAACCAGCATACAAAAAATTCGTAGCACAACTAGCTGTACATCAAAGGATGTGTACACCGGCCAATGCAGGGTCAGATTCGTAATGACTACAATTAAAGAAAGAAAAATCAAACTTCCAAGCAGATTGTATAATTTACGAGCTCTTTCAAAAAGCTCCTTTTCATGTTGGCTAAGATGCAATTTTGTAGCTTTAAAGCTTGCGTACCAGCTAATAAGGATAAAGCCGATAAATGCGGTTCGTTCCAGACTCACCCATACAGGGTACATGTACAATCCTCCTTTTTAATATAATAGTAAACCTTTAAATTCAAATAAAACAGCCGGCACTAAAATTTATGTACTATTATTATAATTCATCGTACCTTTTGCTGAAAGTATTAGATACCGTCGCTGGTCTCAACTAATCCTAGACTTCAGTCGGGTTTAAAAGGTTGCAAAACCGCCAGTCTGCATAATGCGAGATTACTTCTTATAAAGCGACAATTTACACCTCTTGCGGCAAATGATGAAAAAGATACAATTAAATTATTATAGGACAGGGAGGTGACATATATGAGTGAAGAACTGAACGATGAAGTAAGTCAATCCCAAGAGGAAGAAATCGAGCTAGTGCTTGACGCAGAATTGGAGGAAGCAGCAGCTTCAGTGGAAGATGAAGCAGACGTAGAAGATGATGCAGATGATAATGACGATGAAGAAGATGATCAGGAATAAAAGCAATTATAAACATAGATTTTATGTTATAAGGAAAAGATGAAAGCTGCTCCCTTTGCCTAGTCGCATGGCCAAGAGGACAGCTTTTTAATTATATAAAAGTAAGGTATTGACAAATGAAATAAAATTGATAAACTATATATATGTTATTTAATATAAAAAAGTTAGTAATTAACTTGAATATAAAATCTAGGAGGCAATAATAATGACAAAATCAGCTTGGGCAGTAGATGTAGCGCATTCCGCAATTGAATTTTCAGTTCGTCACATGATGATCGCTAAAGTAAAGGGCTTGTTTCATGAGTTTGAAGCAAAAATTGAAGCAGATCCTTTCGATTTGACTACAGCGGATATTGCGTTTTCCATTGATTTGAACAGTGTAGATACGAGAAATAATGACCGCGATGCGCATCTTCGTTCTGCAGACTTTTTTGAAATTGAGAAATATCCGACAATGGATTTCCAATCGACGTCCATTACAAAAACAGGCGATGACGAATACAATGTAACGGGCAATGTAACACTTCGTGGCGTTACTCATTCCGAAACGTTCAAAGTTGTGTTTGAAGGTGCGGGCAAAGACCCTTGGGGTAATGAAAAAGTAGGCTTTAGCGTGAAAGGATCTTTAAAACGCAGTAACTATGGCTTGACCTATAATGCTGTGCTAGAAACAGGCGGAGTGCTGATTGGCGATGATGTTGCAGTCTCGCTAGATATTGAAGCTTCGCGCGCTCAATAATGCAATGAAATAAGCAGATCCTTTTAAACGCAGCCAGCTGGCAAAACGAACTGTTTTGTCACTGGCTGTTTTTTGTAATATAGGCAAGTATAAGTTTTCACATTATACCTATACCTATATTCCACCGAGAAGAGGCACATCCTTAGCCAAGGACGCGCCGCGTTTCTTCTTGTAAGTTTATGTACTCTTCTACTGTAAAAGTACTTGCTGTTTTCATTTGAAAAGCAGTAGGATAATAGTGAGGCTGTCGATTCATTATGAATAAGGCAAAAGCCTCTAGTTTTATGTTATTTACAGCAGAGAGGAAGTCTGTTATGAAATATATGCGTATGCTGTGCTTGTTGTTCTCGCTGCTGCTTATTTCTTGCTCTAGCACAACTGCAAATGAGCCGTCTGCAACACCTGTTATTGCAGCGCCTGCTAAGACGCCTGCATTGCCTCCGGCAAGTGAACATCCTAGTACAGGGATTGTTATCGGAAAACATGCGAATTATCCTGAGCTGGACATCGTTTCCGATATTGACTGGCAGGAGCATTACCATCATGCCGTACACTATCCGCTGCTTTCGCGGCCAGACATCGATCAGTCGATTAGAGCGCTGCTCGATGAGCGTATCGATGTATATAAAACCGAACTGATAGAAGCACACAGCAAAATAGGCGAGGAAGTCATTCCCGAGCTGCTGATTGAATATGAAATTAAATTTTTATCGGAAAAATATATTGCAGTGCTGTTTACTGAAAATAAATTTTTCGGAGGTGCTAATCAAGAGGTCAATCTGTTTTCTGTAAATATTTCCTTAGAACAAAACAAATTGCTTCAATTAGAGGATATTTTTAAAGCCGATTCTAACTATTTACATGATCTTTCACATTATTGCCGGCAAAAAGTAATCCAAACAGGCCAGCTCGACGATTATTATGATCCGCAGCGGCTGGAAGAGGAGATGGCTCCCGAGCCTGATAATTTCAAGACGTTTATTTTAACCGATCATGAGTTGATTTTTTATTTTGATTGGTACCAGCTTGCTGCCAGAACGGCAGGGATTCACACAATTTCTGTCCCGTATGTGGAATGGAATGACAAATGGGAAGCAAACTATGTCCCATATGAGCCGACACCCCCCGCTGCCGTACAGAAGCCTTCTATAAAGCCTGGAGGTACGGAGCCTTCGGAGGGTGAAGCGGAAACGGCGGTGCCGCCTTCAGCATCACCTGTGGTTGCAGCAGAACCGAAGCGCAAAATTGCGCTCACCTTTGATGATGGTCCCCATAAAAAGGTAACGCCGGTCATATTGGATATTTTGAAAAAGAAAGGCGGAAAGGCTACCTTTTTCGTGCTTGGCAACCGGGTGCAATACTATCCGGAAATAATGCAGAGAATGGTGGACGAAGGCCATGAAATCGGCAATCATTCCTGGAACCATTCCGAGCTGACAAAGCTGACAGAAAAAGAAATTGAAGAACAGCTGCTTAAAACACAGCAGGCTGTTTATGATACAGTAGGCATATGGCCCGGCACAGTCAGGCCGCCATACGGCGCATACGACGATATCGTAATCGCCGCTGCGCAATTGCCGATTATGATGTGGTCGGTTGACACGCTGGACTGGAAGCATAGAAATAAAAATAAAGTTATAAAAGCGGCGCTTGCCGGAGCTAAAGACGGCGGAGTGATTCTGTTCCACGATTTGTACAGCTCGACAGCGGATGCGCTTGGCCCGATTATGGATAAACTAACGGCTCAGGGCTATGAATTTGTTACAGTCAGTGAATTGTTTAACCAGCATCCTGAGGATTTATCTTTTGAAGCCGGCCGTGTTTATCGTAATGTCCCTGCAGCCCAATAACCTTACCCTTACAGCCATTATATTTATTATAATATCGATTAAAAGGCGCCCAGCTTGCTGGCGCTTTTTATTTAATTATAAGACTTTATAAGTTTTCACTATAAACTTGTTCTTATAATTCGCCGGCAAACGCACCTGTCCAAGGACGGGGGAGCCGTTTATTCATGTAATACAAAAATTATTTAAAATATTTGACGGGACAAATTACTTCGTATTATACTGAATAAATACTTTAGTGGGTAAACAATATAGAGGGTATACTATGAGCGGATGGGAGGTTTAGTTTTGACCAGGCAGCATATTCTTACTGAATTTGAAGAGCTATATATAGATTTTCAGCGCAAAATAGGCGCAGCGTGGCAGAAAAAAATGGAGCATACCATTTCGAGTTCACAAGGAACAATATTGTTTCGATTGAATGCAGCAGGCCCGCAGAAATTTTCAGCATTGGCTGAAAAATTGGGAATTACGCCCGGAGCCGTGACAAGCTTGTCAGATAAACTCATTAGCGCAGGCTATGCGGAGAGAAAGCGTGATGAGGAGGACCGCCGTGTCATTTATTTAGAAATTACAGAAGCCGGCCGCGAGATTGTAAAAAGTCTCAAGATGGATATTAAAGGCGTGGTGAAATCATTTTTTGAAGGTGTATCGGATGAAGATTTAAAGCACTTGACGAGAATTTATGAGCAGATTTTAAAAAATATTAACGAAATTGAAAAGGGGTAGGAGGAATGGAGCAATTATCAGATAAACGCAAAATTTCGATTATGATTGCGATTATAACAGCATTATTTTTTGCAGCAATTAATCAGACCATTATCGGTATTGCGATGCCGCGAATTATCGCAAGGCTCGGCGGAATGGATTATTACTCCTGGGCGATTACGATTTATTTGCTTACCTCTACGGTAGCCTCCATTCTAGTGGGCAAGCTTTCTGATATTTACGGGAGAAAGCCGTTTATATTATCCGGAATCGGCTTATTTATGATCGGAGCTTTACTTTCAGGCTTCTCAAGCAGCATATTTGAACTGATTACTTACCGCGCAATCCAAGGCGCTGGCGCTGGTGTTATTATGTCTACGGTATTTACAGCGATAGGCGACTTGTATGAGCCCAGGGAACGGGCCAAATGGACAGGAGTTATGAGTGCTGTATTTGGACTGTCAAGCGTGCTGGGACCGCTGTTTGGCGGGTATATTGTCGATCATCTTGATTGGCACTGGGTATTCTGGATCTTCCTGCCGCTGGGCATCGTTGCTTTCGTCTTGATTATGCTCAACTTTCCTAAGACGGCTAAGCGGGAAAATGAATCCGTTGACTATTGGGGTTCCGCTTTGCTTACCTTGACCATAGTACCTATGCTGCTTGCATTCTCATGGGCTGGCCAGGGAGAAGGGAAATATCCTTGGGCCTCGTGGCAAATTATTGGTCTTTTTGCAGCGGCATTAGCAGCTTTCGCTATTTTTATGCAGGTGCAATTGAGAGTAAAGAGCCCTGTTCTTCCACTAGGTCTATTTAAGAACAGCGTATTTACGGTTTCAAATCTAGTCGGATTTTTCTTGAACGCAGGTATGATGGGAGCAATCATATATGTTCCTATATTCGTGCAAGGGGTAAAGGGAATATCACCAACAATGGCTGGTTATGTAGCAATGCCGATGTCGGTTGCGATGCTCGTGACGACGGCCGTTGCCGGACAGCTGATTTCCAAGACCGGGAAGTACAAAAAGATGGCATTAATCGGCTTGGTCATTATGACCCTCGGCATGGTTCTTATGTATTTTATGAAGGCAGATACTTCAATTGGATACCTTATAGGATATATGATTATTTTGGGGCTGGGCATCGGTATCGCTATGCCAGTGTTCTCACTGACTGTTCAGAATGCAGTGTCGCCGAAAATGCTGGGCGTAGCAACAGCGACCTCTCAGTTGTTCCGCAACTTGGGCGGTACAATCGGCATTGCTGTTATGGGCAGTGTAATGAGCTCCAATCTGGCTAAAAGAATGACTGAGCAGGCTTCCGCCAATGCCCAATCGGCAGCTCAGATGGATCCGGCGCTTAAAGAAAAACTGGCCTTGTTTGCTAATCCCCAGGAGCTGCTCGATCAGCCGAAAATAGCCGAGGCGATGAAAAGCTTGCCGCCTGATTTGCAGGCCGCATTTGAGAAAATGCTGGATATGTTCCGCGAAACGCTCAGCTCCGCCATTACGACTACATTTCTTACAGGTGCTATCGTAGCTGCTGTCGCGGTAGTCATTGCCTTGTTCCTTAAAGAAATACCGCTGCGTTCCGCCAAGGATAAAATGCCGAAAGCTGCTGTATCCGGCAAAGAAACCGCAGCGAGCTCTGAGTCATAATAATCGAGTGAAAAAGATCGAGCAGAGGGAATCCCCTTTGACTCGATCTTTTTTGAACTCGCCTATATAAAGGATGGCGGAGCTGTTATCCTTGTGCCTAACCCCGTTTCTTCTCCCGGTACTGCCCCGGTGTAATGCCCTCCTGCTTGCGGAAGGAACGAATAAAGTTTTGCGGGTTGTTATAGCGCAGCCGGGCTGCGATATCTTTAATGGGCAGATCTGTCTCAACGAGCCATTGCCGCGCCATTTTAAACCGATACATCGACAAGTATTCGCTGAAAGAATGGCTCGTTTCCTTGCGGAAGACGCTGCTTAAATAGTTGGCATTATAATGAAGCCTTGAAGCGCATTCCTCCAGCGTAAGATCGGTATCGTAATGATGCTGCACCAAATCGATAATTTTTTCGGATATATTATGATATTGGGCTTCTTGCCTATCCTTGAAAATATGAATAAGCGGCTCCATGATGCTTGCTCGGAACCATTCCTCGATTTCTGTCTTCGTCTGCAGGCGAAGCAGCTGCTCCGGCAGCGAGCTGCTGCCGGAATAAACATGGCTGACGCTGATGCCTGATTCCTGCATCATAATGATAATGTTATTTAATAAACGAGATAAAGGAATTTGGTATTCATGCGGCAGCAGCTCGGCTGAAAAAACAGTTTGCAGCAGCTGCTTAAGCAAATCATAAGCATGCTCCTGCTCAGAAAGCTTGATCGCATCAAAAAGCTCATTTTCCAGGTGAGAAGGATAGTTCAGCTGCAGATTTGCCTTGTCAGCTGCTACATTCTCATACTGAATAATAATGCCATGCCCAAGCTTGATTCGCTGCTTGAGCGCTTCTAGCCCTTCGCGATAGGCAGTGCTTATTTGTGAGAAAGAATGGAACGGCAAGCTGAGGCCAAGACTCGTCTGCACACTCAAAACAGCGCTGATCTGCTGCTGCAAATGCTCCGTTACCGCATAAATTTCATTGTGGAACAGTGCGGCATCGCTTTGGCTGCTGCCAAAAATTATTATGACGGTTTGGTCCATAATGACGGACTCCAAGCGTTGTGAGCTCGGGATAAGCTCATCGATAATATTGTGTGCAGCGAACAAGAGCAGATCAAGATCATTTTTGGAATAGCGGCTTTCCTCTAGAAAATCGATTTGCATCGTAATGACTGCCATCGACTTCCAGCTGTCTACTTGCTCGCCATAGCCGAATTGGCGCAGCTTCACTGTCATATCCTGCTCCTTGACGCTGCTTTGCAATGCTTTCATCAAGTAGAAGATGCTCACCTGCTGGATATGCTGGCTCATTTCCTGCTCAAGCTTATGCTTGGATTGGAACAAGTAGTGTACGCGTTCGCCAATCGCTTGAAACTCATCTGTTTTCCTCGCTTTAATATCGGTAAAACGCTCGCCGATTTGATTGAGCAGCAGCTGAATCGGAGAATACATGCGCCTGGATACCAGCCAAGCGATCAGCATGGACAATGCCAGCATAATTAAACAAATATAGAGCGTATATAAGCCTATTTTGTTTGAGTGCTTCATAATGCTGGACATCGATGTGATCGAGACGTATACCCAGCCGTTAAGCTCGGAGCGCAAATAGGAAACAGAATACTCTTTATGGTCTATGGTGGCTTGGAATTGGTTGGAGCTTTTATCCCAGCTTTGCTCGCTTAAGCCGCTTGCCGTAACCGTTTTGCCAATCAGCGCGGCATTAGGATGCAGTAATATGCGCTGCTGGTCATCAAGCACCATCATCGTCGAATGCTGGCTGTCTTTGCTCTCAAGCAGCTGCTCCAGCTGGCATGTTGTAATATTCGCAAAAGCGAGTCCATGCTTGTCCAGACCCGAAGCGGGAAGTTTTTTGACCAGGCTGATCACATTGCCGCAGGCAGCGCCGCCGCGGCCTTGCTCCTCGCTATAAAACCACTCTGCAGGCAGCAGCGTCCAGAAGGAGTTTTCCGGGCTTTCCAGCAGCTCCGAAAGCTGCTCGTTATACGGGTATTGCTCATAAGGGTACAGCCCGGAATTTTTAATCATCCAGTTATACCGTTCGTTGATAAGAACAACATCCTCCAGTTTGGTATCAAAGGATTGCATATGGCGCAGCTCGTTGCGCAGGTCGTCATAAAGCATGAACTGGTCGGCTGAGAGCTGCTGGTTCATCGCTTTTTTCAGCACGGTGGAATTAAGTACCTGGTTAAAGGTATGGTTGACAGTGATCAGCTTCTGCTCTACATTGGAATTGATTTGCATGAGCAGCTGCAAATTGCTTTGATTCACGTTTTGCTTAATTTCCTTGGATGAAGTAACATAAGCGAACGTACCGATAAATAAGACAGGCAGTGTGCTTAGCAGAAATCCGAATATGGTCAATTTACTAAGATAAGAAAGTGATCGCACGACATTCAACATCCCATCTGGAAGTAATCATTAGCTCATGTATAATCATTAGAGTAATTGTAGTAAACGCATACATTTAGGGCAATAATCATCTGCAGTACGGATAATCATTACCTTAGATTATGTCTGTAATTGCTTATAAACTCAAGGAGGATTGCATATGAAGCGCAACAATGCCAAGCTCGCTTTTCCTATTTTTCCAAGCCTGCTGCTGATGGTTTTACTGGCTGCGACAATTACGGGCTGCTCTTCATCGGCTATGAAAAGCAATCAGGATGACAAGGTTTATATTTCAATTATGGCACCGCTGCATTTTCCTCATCCCCCTAGTCAGGAGGTAATGGAACAGCTTCAGCAATTGACGAATGTAACACTTGATATTAATTGGGTAAATGACGGCATTTATTTTGACAAGATG
Source organism: Paenibacillus sp. IITD108 (assembly GCF_036541265.1). Taxonomy (NCBI): domain Bacteria; kingdom Bacillati; phylum Bacillota; class Bacilli; order Caryophanales; family Paenibacillaceae; genus Paenibacillus; species Paenibacillus sp. IITD108. The sequence goes on from NZ_JAZHCT010000029.1 coordinate 48,475, forward strand.
AACACAGCTATCACAACCAACTCCATGAAAAAGGTAACTTTTGTTAAGCATACTGATTATATATTTATGAAAAATGAAATTCGGTCAGGCTCGTTTTGGGAAATCGGCCCTTATTTGGAGCAGTTTCCAAATCTGCGGCATTTGAGCGACGATATTTTGAACCAAGCTGCGGTAGACGGCAAAATTTATGGGTTATATACAGAGCGTCCGTCCTCAAGGCAAGGCATTATTATCCGCAAGGATTGGCTGGAGGCATTGGGCCTCAGCGAGCCAAAAACGTTGGATGAGCTGTATGAGGTGATTAGAAGATTTACCGTCGATGACCCCGACAATAATGGCAAGCGGGACACGATCGGTCTGGCTGACCGCAATGATTTAATATATGGAGCATTCAAGACGCTGAGCTCATATTTTGGCACGCCCAACAATTGGAAGATTGAAGGGCAAACGCTTATTCCGGAATTTGAGACGCCGCAATATATGGATACGATGGATTTTATGAAGAGGCTTTATAATGAAGGGCTGATCAACCTTGACTTCCCTGTAACGAGCAAGGAAATGCAGAGAGACAAAGTGATTCGCGGCGAAGCGGGCATATATATAGGCAGCATGACCGATGTGCAAAGACTATCGGATGAAGCCAGACAGTTTAATCCGGCAGCCCGATTCACGTTAGTAAATCGGATTGAAGGGCCGCAGGGCTATCGGGTTTGGTCTATTCCAAACTATAACGGCTTATATTTATTCTCGAAAAAAGCGATTAAAGAAGAGTCTGAGCTGCTGCAGGTGCTCGCTTTTTTTGATCGGACTATGGATAAAGAAGTGGCCAATCTGATGAAGTACGGGATTGAAGGCAAGCATTATTCTGTGCAGGATAAAAAGGTGCAGCTGCCAGAGGAAACCTCACAGCTTCGCTCTACGGAAGTCAATGCACTTCATGCATTAATTCTTGCGGAAATAAGCAATCCTAATTTAATAAAGGCCGCGGAAAAAGAAACGATGTGGGAGCTTGCGGAGGCACTTAGCGAGGATAACAATAAGTTTATTGTAAAAGATCCTGCGGTTGGGCTGGAATCGAAAACGTATGATGAAAGAAGTCTGGAGCTGTATAAAATTATTTCTGATGCAACGTACAATTATATTCTCGGCAAGCTGAACAAGGAAGACTTCTACCAGCAAGTTGAGCTGTGGAAGAAAAACGGCGGCCAGCAAATTATACGGGAGTACACTGATTCCTATCTCCGCAAATAACTGGCGCAGTTCGTAAACAGCGTATGCGCTGGAGGAGCGGTGGGGTTCGTTTTGTATGAGGTCAGCCAATATGGCTGGCCTTTTTTTGTTGTTTAGGAAATTATGCATCAGATAAAATTGTGGATAAGTATGTCGAGCTCGAATTTATCCTAATAATGCGGACACTGATGTCCATTAGCGCTCATATTTCGCCAACTTCCACTTTCTAGCGGACAGAAAAGTCCGTTAGCGGGAAAAAAGCTAGAAAATTCGGCGGAATGTTCTTCTAATGGTCATAAGTGTCCGCATACATAACAAAAAGACTGCTTTTTTGGTTCTAACGGTCATGGATGTCCGCACCGCAAATAACATCGCATCGTTTGTTCTTTGTACACGATGATGGCAAGTTAGGTCACCGATAGGTGATTTTGTTCTGAAAGTGCAGGAAGGTATAAGATTTCAACTGTGAAGGACGGCGAAGCCGCTTATCCTTGCTGAAATAGGCCGGGTGTCATAGCAGCGCAAAGTAATCATTAGCTCATACACAGCATGTCCGGCCGCCAAAATGAAGAAATGATTGTTTCGGTACTGGCAGACGCGATGCTATTGTTGGGGTGTTCCTAAACCAAATGATACGAAAATGGAGGTCAAAGGTACATGAAAAAGAAATCGCTTACAATGATTCTTTGCACGATGCTCGCTTTAGTTCTCGTATTATCAGCCTGTGGATCAGGCGGCAAGACAAATAATAACGGTAACGGCGGAGCAAGCAATGGCGGCACAACGACTAATGAGGGCTCGCAAGCTACGCCAAAGCCGTCAGAGCCGGAGAAGCCGACCGAAATTACGATTATGCTTCCGCTGAATATTGCTGAAACGCCGCCAGATACGATTAAGAACGAGCTGGAGAAGTTAACGAATACCAAGCTTACGTATCAATTTTTCCCTGCGGATACTTATGAAGAAAAGCTTAACTCTTCATTCGCTACAGGCTCGTTGCCGCAGGTTACTTATTTGAAAAACCAGGCAACATTTGTACAAATGAAAGAAGCGATTCGCGATGGGCAGTTTTGGGAAATTGGCCCGTACATGTCCGAGTTTCCTAATCTGAGCAAGCTGAAGGCGGAAATTTTAAACAACACGAAAGTAGACGGCAAGCTCTACTCCTTATATATTGGCCGGCCATTGGCACGCCAGGGCATGATTTACCGCAAGGACTGGGCCGATCATCTTGGACTGAGCGCTCCGAATACGATAGATGAGCTGTACGACATGCTTGATAAATTTACGAATGCTGACCCGGACAACAACGGTATCCATGATACGATCGGCTTGGCAGACCGCAATGATCTGATTTATGGCGCATTCAAAACGCTGGCTTCATGGTTTAGGACGCCTAACAATTGGGGAGAGCAGGATGGCCAGCTAAAGCCGGAATTTGAATTCGAGCAGTATGTGCAGACGATGGATTTCATGAAAAAAATTCGCGACAACAAGCTAATGAACGTAGACTTCGCAGCTACGAGCAAAACGGACCAGGTCAACTTGTTTACAAGCGGCAAGGCAGGCGTTTATATCGGATCGATGCAGGATGTCAACTCCTTGGAGAAGGATCTGGTCAAAAATATTCCAACCGCTGTAGTAGAAACGCATAGCATGGTTGCCGGCCCTAATGGCGAATTTGGCACCTGGGCAATTCCAGGCTATAACAATGTCGTGCTGTTCCCGAAATCGGCAGTGAAGGATGAGGCTGAGCTGAAAAAAATATTAGCCTTCTTTGATAAGCTTATGACGGCAGAGGTTGCTAATCTGATGTACTGGGGAATTGAAGGCACACATTACACAGTTGTAGACAACAAAGCGAAAGCTTCCGAAAACCAAGAGCTTACAGAGCGCGAGGTTAAAGGCTTCAAGGACAGTGTAATCGGCGAGCCTGAAACGAACGGCATGTATGAAGGCTATCACGAGCTGCCAGCGCGCATTCATGCAGAGGAGCTTATTTTGGAAAATGAAAAAATAGCAATTCACGACCCGACTGCTCCGCTCGATTCTGCAACTTATACCGAGAAGGGCACGCAGCTGCAAGAGCTGATCAAGGATGCGACTTACAAATATATGTACGGCACTCTCGATAAAGCTGGCTATGACAAAGCGGTCGAGGATTGGAAAAAGCGCGGCGGTGCGGAAATTATCGAGGAGTTTAACGCTGCATACAGCAAGTAATTAAGCAAAAGCAATGAGCGCAATGACCCTATAAAAAAGTTTGCCGAAGTGCAATAGGGCTGCTGCAAGCAGGGCAGCCCTTTCTTGCAAAAGCAGCACAAAGCTGCGGCAACGATTTCCCCTTGGAAAGGAAGAGCAAACATGCAACAAGCAGCGATGGAGCGTGAAAGGTTGCCTGAGCCTCGCAATAGCAGTGAATTGAAACGACGCCTTTGGAAAAACAAATGGCTCTATATCATGCTGCTGCCAGGAATTTTTTATTTTATTATTTTTAAATACATCCCTATGTTTGGACTTGTTATCGCGTTTCAGGATTATAAGCCGTTTCGAGGTATAAGCGGCAGTCCTTGGGTAGGGCTCAAGCATTTTACCCGATTATTTACAGAGCCTGATTTTCTTAATATCTTGACGAATACGCTGCTATTGTTCGGCATGAATTTATTGTTTTATTTTCCGATACCGATTATTTTGGCGTTGATGCTTAATGAAGTACGTATGAATTTTTTCAAAAAGCTGTTTCAGACCTTGGTCTATTTGCCGCATTTTATGTCATGGGTCATTATTGTATCGATCAGTTTCGTTATGCTGACGATGGACGGCGGTATTATTAATGAGCTGCTTGCTTTACTTGGATTCGAAAAAATCAATTTCCTACTGAGCACCGAATGGTTCAGGCCTATGTATATTATACAGGTCATTTGGCGGGAGGCCGGCTGGGGAACGATTATATATTTGGCGGCAATCGCATCGGTTGATCCGCAGCTGTATGAAGCAGCGCGCATGGATGGAGCGGGAAGAATGAGGCAGGTTTGGCATATTACGCTTCCTGCGATTCGCAGCGTGATTGTTATTTTGCTTATTTTGAAAATTGGAGACGTTCTTGAGCTGGGCTTCGAGCATGTTTATTTGCTGCTTAACTCTATGAACCGCGAGGTTGCCGAAATTATTGATACGTATGTGTATACAGCGGCATTGCGTCAAGGGCAATTCAGCTATAGTACAGCAATCGGCTTCTTCAAATCCTTTATCGGTCTTATTCTTGTCATGCTTGCCAACAGGCTGGCCAAGAAGATGGGCGAGGAAGGCATCTACTAAAGGAGGCTGCTTATCATGGTTGAAGATCGGACATGGAAAGGACGAATGTTCTCGGGCATCAATTTCACGCTGCTCATGATCATTGCGCTAGTAACCGTACTCCCGTTTATTCATATAGTAGCAGGTTCATTTACGACAAGCGCTGAGATGGCGGTCAAAAAGTTTATTTTGATTCCGACGGTTTGGAGTCTGGATGCCTATAAATTTATTTTCTCAACGAACACGATATTTAAAGCGATGGGCGTGTCAGTTGGGGTAACGCTGTTCGGTACGCTGTTCAGCATGCTTGTTACTTCGCTTATGGCCTATGGCTTATCACGAAGAGACCTTGATGGCCGCGGTTTTATTATGTTTCTTGTCGTTTTTACGATGCTGTTCAGCGGCGGCTTGATTCCTTCCTTTCTCGTTGTGCGTGAGCTAGGCTTAATTGACAGCTATTTGGCTTTAATTATTCCTTCGACGATCAGTGCTTTTAATCTCATTATTTTGAAAAACTTTTTTCAAAATATTCCGGAAGGGCTGGAGGAATCAGCTAAAATTGACGGGTGCAGTGATTTCGGCATTTTGTTCCGCATCGTTCTGCCGCTCTCTATGCCAGCGATTGCTACTTTGTCCTTGTTCTACGCGGTTACGTATTGGAATACGTACCTCAGTGCGATCCTGTACTTGAATGACAGCAATATGTGGCCGATTCAAGTGCTGCTGCGCCAAATTGTCGTGCTTGCCAGCGGTCTGGATTATAGCGCAGATCTTGATGCTTCCGTTCCGCCGCCGGAGCAAACGGTTAAAATGGCAGTTATTGTAGTAGCGACCCTGCCAATTCTAGTCGTGTATCCGTTCTTGCAGAAGCATTTTGCCAAAGGAGCTATGCTGGGTTCGATCAAGGGATAACAGTCAGCGTCCAGCATCATTAGGCTGATGAAGAGGGGAAAGGAGCAATACACCTTGGATAATAATACTTCCGCTCAGCAGCAGCTTATTGCTGCTGAGCTTCATAAGATGGATCAGCTGTTTAGCGGGCTGCCAGCGTGGCTGGCGCGGCAATTCGACCGCAAAAGCGGGGGCTTTTACTATGCGGCCAGCTCGAGAGAGCTGGCTGCTCCAGTTCCGGATATCGAATCGACGGCACAGGCGGTTAATATGATGGAACGGTTAGGGCTGCTTGGGGATATGCCTGATTCAGTACGACAGCAGATGATACATTTTTTATGCAGCAAGCAGGATGCGGCAACGGGCTGCTTTTGGGATGAGCAGCCTGCCATGCGGGAAGATGAAGTGATGGTTTCAAGAGCAATCGGCTACAGCATCAATGCTTTGCGCAAGCTTGGCGGCGAAGCGCGCTATCCGCTGCCCTATGTCCAGGGCCGCGCTCCGCTATATATGAAGTCTGCAGAAGCGTATGGTCAATGGCTGCGCAGCGTTGATTTGAGCAATAGCTGGCGCGGCTGTGACCGGCTTTCCTGCTCGGCCGTTTATTTGAAGCAGCTTGATCACAGAGATGAGCAGGCGTATAGAGATGTGGCGCTGCAATATTTTGAAGAGCTGCAGGATAAGGAGACAGGACTATGGGGGGACGGCTCGCTTTATGTGAAAATTTCCGGTACCTTCAAGCTGCATTTGTTTTATCAGCATTTTGAAGCAGGCATGCCAAGAGCGGGTAACATCTACGCAAGCATATTGCGGGCACTGCAGGAGGAACGCGCGGAGGATATGTGCTATATCCGCAACCCGATTCATCTGCTTTCCTATATTAAGCCGGCGATAGCTCGGGAGGAGCTTCGATTTATTATTAAAAGGACAACGGATAATATGAGGCTGCTGCTTAGAGCGGACGGCGGCTTTTCACGAGAGCTTGCGCATTCTCCTGCAGCACCGAATATTGCACAGGTAAAGCGGGGTGAATGTTACCCCGTTATGCCAAAGCCCGTCTATTTGAGCCTTGGCAAGATAGAAGGGGACATGAATGCAGCGACACAGGCGCTGCTTATTCGCTCATTGTGTTATCGCTTGGCTGGGTTTGAGGAAGCAAAGCTGCCTGTCCAGGCTTCGGATTTTTTTGAGAGATTAGGTCAATAGAAAGTATAAAGCAGACTGAGGGGAAGCGGGCGCTTACTGGCAGCAAGCTGTCGCCAGAAGCGAAAAGCACGCTGTACAGCCATGGCATCTACCAATTCGGCAACGCGATTGTTATGCTGCTGCAGCTCGCTGTCCCACCGCTGGCTCGTTTTTCGAATGCCAAAATAGCAGGAGCAAGCTATAATAGAGTACATGAAAGCAATGAAAGCCCAGCTTTAGAACAAAGGAGATGACATTTATGAATATAATCGGACAGTGGCAGCCGGCTGAGCCGGGCGTAATTCGAAAAATATTGCCCCCAGGCCAATCTTTAATGCTGATGGAGGTACGATTCGAAGCAGGTGCGGAAGGCTATGAGCATGAGCATCCTCATGAGCAGCTATCTTATTGTATAGAAGGCAAGCTGGAATTTCGCCTGAATGGGACGCCGCATATAATTGAAGCAGGCCAATCGATTGTAATTCCAAGCGGAGTAAGGCATGGCGTTGTTGCACTGCAGCAGAGCGTGCTGCTGGATGCCTTTACGCCGCTGCGGGAGGATTTGCTGAGCGGAAATTAAAATATTGGGGAGGAATCCATCATGACAATTGGTGTATTAGCTCATTTAATGGGGCGGCTGCCTTATAAGGAGCTGGCGGCTAAGGTCGCCTCACATGACTTTAAGCATGTGCAGCTGGCGTTGTGGAAGGCAGTCAGCGATATTGATTTTTCTGCTCCGGGCAAGCTGAGCCCTGGCTTGGCAATGGATATAGGCGAGCAATTTGACCGCCAGGGCGTTTCGATTTCTGTGTTGGGCTGCTATTTACATATGTTTCACAGAGACGAGGAGCAGCGGCGCATTCACATTCTTCGTTTCAAGGAGCTGCTGCGCCATGCGCGTTATATGGGCGCGCCTATAGTTGCCTTTGAAACAGGCGTGAATCCATCATTGGATTATACGGAACAGGATTGGCTCGTTATGAAGCAAGTGCTGGAGCAGCTGGCCGAGGAAGCTGAACGCTGGGGCGTGCTTATCGGAATCGAAGCGGCTAACGATCATTTGATCGGAACAGCTGAGCAGCTGGCCAGCATGCTGGAGGAGGTGCCTTCCTCTATGCTGGGTGTAGTTATGGATGCGGGTAATTTACTGCATGAGCATAACTTTTCAGCTCGGGATCAAGTTATGGAAGAGGCTTTTGCGCTGCTTGGCAGCCGAATCATTGCAGCTCATGCCAAGGACCGGATACAGCGAGATGATGGCGTTATTACAACGGCAACGGCGGGCAAAGGCATGCTCAACTATGAGCTTTACATGAAGCTGCTTAATCAATACAAGCCGCAGGTGCACCTTATTATGGAAGTGGCGGAGGAGCAGCAAATGGCGGAAACGAAAGCATTTTTGGAACAAACTAGAAAGTGGTCCTAAACTCCGGCTCCTGCCCATTGAAATTGCAAAAAAGGATTGCATATCCGATAATACGTCTATTATGATAGAGGTGTAAGCCATAGGACTTAATTTCTATAGTTCGGAAGGCTTACTTGCAAATTCAGGCAAGGGTGAGGGTGTCATGATCAATTATATCGTACACTATATTCATGTGTTGGTAGCGGTTACAAGCTTAGGTGTAGCGCTCGTATTTCCGATTATGTCCCGTACAGCCAAAACCTCCATCGAGGCAAAGCAAACGGTCGAGCTCTTTCAAAAGCTCAAGTTTGTTCCTCATATCGGCAGTTTAATATTGGCGGTAACAACCGGAATATTGCTGTCGCTGGAGCCGAAGCTTGTTACGCAAAGCTGGTTTGTCTATTCTCTTGTCGTTTATTTTTTAGTGCAAGTATATGTAGCGGGCTCATTGCCGCGCAGGCTCAAAAATCAAATGGTTATATTGGAAGCGCATACAGAAGAGGAAGTGCCAATACAGTACAGGCTGTTTATGCGCAAATTTTTGCCTATTGAAATGCTCAGCCAATTGTTAGCTGTGCTGCTAATATTTTTGCTTGTTTTTAAGCCGATGTAAGCTTATTTGATACTGGACGCAGAGTATGTTATGATTGTATTAATTGCAAATCGTTTCCAGATTTGTTTTGTTGATCACTATTGCTCATAATTAAGAACTGCCCTGTCGATTATATCGAGGCGGTTTTTCTTTTTTTAAAATATAGGGGCGAAGGTATAAGTTTTCTGCTTATACCTGTTCCTATACTGCGAAAAACTTCTGCTTCGCATAAGCGTATGCGGCCGTTCTTTTTTGAGAGGGAGATGATGATTTTGTACAATCGTAAGAAGCAGCTAGAGCCGGTACCGGAAGAAAATACGAAAGTATGGATCTGTGAAACAGAAGGGTGCAACAGCTGGATGAGAGATAATTTTTCGTTTGAGCAAGTGCCGTCCTGCATGCACTGCAATGCTACGATGGTAAGCGGAGAGAAAATGCTGCCTACACTTGTCAACCCCAGCGATCTAAGGTAGTTGCAGAAGAAGACAATATAGCCAATCAATGATAAGGCCTCGCGTATATGGTTTCTGCCATATTTGCGGGGCTTTAAGCATAGTATAGAAAATGGCGGCTGATGCAGCGGCTTTGGCGAAATAAGTTTTTGTTGACAGTGTTTTCCTATCCGTGTTAAAGTGACAATTAGATTTTATTATGAAGGGAGGGTTACGTATCATGAGAATAGATTTTAGCAATGTGCATTTTACAACTAAAGCTTATTTGAATAACGTAATCCGTCCTTGCGTCATAACTATCAGCAGATAGTATTTCCTAGCATCAAGGGCGCTCGGTTACGTTTATCGTAATCGTGCGCCCTTTTTATGCCCATTTTAACCTTCATTGGCAATTTTACGGAGGTTAGCGGGTACAAAAAAGCGTGCCGCATGAAGGCATGCTTTTTTTAATATAAGAACGAATAAGTTTCACCTTATACCTGTTCTTATATTTCTTGTGACGCAGGAACGGATAATGGAAGGTGGGAAGTAAACGTGTTTGGTGTTCTTATAAAACTGAAATGGTTTTTCGGCATGCAGTGGAAGCGATATACAGTAGCTGTACTGCTGCTGATTTTAACAGGCGTGCTTGAAGTAATACCGCCATGGTTGACCGGATATGTCATCGATGGCATGAGTCAGCATTTGCTTAGCAACACAGCCTTCAATCAGGTGATGTACTTGTGGATTGCCCTTACATTGATCAGTTATCTGATTACATATGTATGGCATTATCAATTGTTTGGCGGTGCATTTGTGCTTGAAAAGAGGCTGCGTCATACGCTCATGTCTCATTTCATGCGCATGAAGCCGACATTTTTTGAACGTAACCGTACGGGAGATTTGATGGCGCGGTCGACCAATGATTTGGGGGCTGTTGCTACAACTGCAGGCTTTGGCATTTTGACGCTGATTGATTCTACGTTCTTTATGATTACAATTTTGGCAGTAATGGCTTGGGCGATTAGTTGGAAGCTTACGATCGCGGCATTAATTCCGCTGCCGATTATGGCGCTGGCAATGTCTTACTTTGGTAAAATCATTCATGAACGCTTTATGCAGTCACAGCATGCTTTTGGAGAGCTTAATGACCAGGTGCTGGAATCGGTTGCTGGCGTGCGGGTAATTCGCGCTTTTGTGCAGGAGCAAGCGAGCCAGCAGACATTCAGCAAAAAAACGGATGAAGTATTGGCAAAGAACATCGCGGTAGCCAAAATCGATGCCTTATTCGAGCCGACGATGAAAATATTGGTAGGCTCCAGCTATATAATCGGATTATGCTATGGCGGTTACCTTGTGTTCCAGAACGAAATAACGCTTGGTGAGCTTGTTTCGTTTAATATTTTTCTAGGCATGCTCATATGGCCGATGTTTGCTATAGGCGAGCTGATCAATGTGATGCAGCGCGGCAATGCCTCCCTGGATCGCGTCAATGAAACGCTTGGCTACAAAGCGGACGTTTCGGATTCCGATGAGCAGCCGCTCGAGGCGCTGCCAACCTCAATATCCTTCCGGGATGTTACCTTTAAATATCCGACCTCATCGGTTGCCAATTTGGAGAGGGTCAGCTTTACTTTGAAGCAGGGCCAGACATTAGGCATTGTAGGCCGGACGGGTAGCGGCAAGACGACGGTGCTCAGACAGCTGCTGCGCGAATACCCGCTTGGAGAAGGCGAGATCACTATTGGCGGGGTGCCGATCGAGCAGCTTAAACTGGATCAGGTGCTGGGCTGGATTGGCTATGTGCCGCAGCAGCCGATCTTATTTTCCCGCACCATTAGAGAAAACATTTTATTTGGCTTGCAAGGCGAGCCTAGTGAAGAAGCGATCGAGCATGCGCTGGTCAGAGCCTCCTTTGCCAAGGATATTGTATTTTTGCCTGAAGGCTTGAATACACTGGTCGGCGAGAAGGGCGTGGCGCTGTCTGGCGGACAGAAGCAGCGTGTCAGCATTGCCCGCGCACTTATATCGAATCCTGAAATATTGCTGCTTGACGATGCGTTATCTGCGGTTGACGCCAAAACAGAGGCTGAAATTATTGATGGCATTCGCCAGGAGCGTTCGGGTAAAACGACGATTATTACGACGCATCGCTTGTCTGCTGTACAGCATGCCGATTGGATTATTGTGCTTGACGAAGGCGGAATTGCCGAGCAGGGCAAGCATGAATTTTTATTGCAAAATCGCGGATGGTATCGCGAGCAATTCGATCGTCAGCAATTGGAAGCCTCTATTGAGCAAGGGGAGGAGAGGTGATTATGGGTCAAACGGGAAAACGATTATTTCAATATGCAATGCAGTATAAAAAAACGATAGCAATCGCGCTTATTTTATTAATATTATCAATTTGCGCTGAACTGGTAGGTCCCTTCGTAGCTAAGCGAATGATTGACCAAAATATTTTGGGCATCGAAAAGACATGGTACGAAGTAAATGAAGCGGCCGACTATTCTGTCGCCTATCAAGGAAAGCATTATGTACGCGAGGATCGTCTTGAAGCAGGTGCAGATACTGCTCAGCTAAAGGCTGTTCGCGTGCTCCAGGTTGAACGCGCTTATTATTTCATAGATGAGAATATATCCGAAGCAGCGGGCAAGCGCCAGGTGTTGGACGGGATGCTTACGATTACGAATACCGCTGCTGGCGAAAGCAAGCAATATGCTGCCCAGAAGCTGAATGCCAGCCAGTTATTCCAATTTTATAAGCCGGAGTTTCCAGAGCTCCTGCAACTAGCCGGCATATATATGGCGCTGCTTGTTGTGGCTGCATTGTTTGCCTATGGACAAAGAATAATGCTGCAAACATCAGCGAACCGCATTGTGCGAAAAATGAGAAATGATGTGTATGCTCATACGCAGCGTCTGCCAATTAACTATTATGATAATTTGGCAGCGGGGCAGGTCGTTTCGCGTATTACTAACGATACGGAAGCGATTCGGGAGCTGTACGTAGGCGTGCTGGCTAACTTTTTTACAGGGGCACTCTATATGGCGGCTATCTTTACGGCCTTATTCATACTTGATTATCGCTTGGCGCTGTTTTCATTGCCGCTTATTCCTATTCTAATCGTATGGATCATCGTATATCGCAAATACGCAGCCAGCTATAACCGGGTTATTCGTGCTAAGCTAAGCGAAATTAATGCGATGATCAACGAGTCAATACAAGGAATGCCTATAATTCAGGCGTTCAGGCGGCAGCGAAAAATGACTGCAGAGTTTGAGGAAATCAACGAGCAGTATTTCAAGCATCAAAATAAGATGCTGAATCTTAATTCCATTACTTCGCATAACCTGGTCAACGTCGTAAGAAATGTATTGTTTCTCGTTGTCATTTGGGTATTTTGGGGAAGCAGTCTCAGCACGGTATTAACGGTGGGGATTTTGTATGCTTATATTGATTATATGAACCGCATGTTCGCTCCGATTGTTGGCATAGTGAATCAGCTGTCTAACCTGGAAACGGCTCGCGTGTCAGCAGAGCGTGTATTCAAGTTGATGGATGAGGATGGAATCGAGGTTGCTACCGGCAGCCTGCCCAGATACAAAGGCGAGGTCAAGTTTGAAAAAGTATATTTCGCCTATAAAGATGACGAATATGTGTTGAAAAATATTAATCTGCATGCAAGGCAAGGGGAGACGGTTGCACTTGTCGGTCATACTGGCTCGGGCAAAAGCTCTATTATGAACCTGCTGTTCCGTTTCTATGACAGCCCTAATGGAGTGATCTCCGTAGACGGACGTGATATTCGCGATATTCCAAAACAGCTGCTGCGCCAGCATATGGGCATTGTACTGCAGGATCCATTCTTGTTCACGGGTACAATCGCATCCAATATAAGTCTCGACAATCCTGCAATTACCCACGAGATGGTTGTCAAAGCGCTCAAGGATGTCGGAGCTTATGAAATGTTCAATCAGCTGCCAGGCGGCATCGATGCTCCCGTGCTGGAAAAAGGAAGCACTTTTTCAGCGGGACAGCGCCAGCTTATCTCTTTTGCCCGTGCACTTGCCTATAATCCGGCTATTCTTATTCTGGATGAAGCGACAGCAAGCATCGATACAGAGACGGAAGCGATTATTCAATCGGCGCTGGAGGTGCTCAAGCAAGGCAGAACGACCTTTGTTATTGCGCATCGGTTATCTACGATAAGAGCTGCCGACCAGATTTTAGTATTGGATCGCGGAGCAATTGTCGAACGGGGCAATCATGAGCAGCTCATGGAGCTGCAGGGCAAGTATTACGCGATGTATCAGCTGCAGCTCGGCGCTGCTGTTCAGACAGCCTGATCATGAACGGCGGGCGTATGACTTGTGCAGTGGTTCAGTAAAGGCAAAGAGGGAGATCAAATCTGTTGACAGATTAATGATTTCCCTTTTTCAATAGCCGTTCATCCTTGTTTTACATATGTTTTTAAAATGTTTCTGCTTGCAAATACTTAATAAATTGATCCGCGGATAGCGGCCTGCTGAAATAGTAGCCCTGCAGCTCGTCGCATTCAAGCTCAGAGCAGAAGCTGGACTCGTCTTCCGTTTCTACCCCTTCAGCGATAACCTTCATATTCATGCTATGTACTAAATCGATAATCGCTTTTACTAGTGATGATTTTTTAGGATCCTGTGTAATGCCCTGAATAAAGGAGCGGTCAAGCTTAACATCCGATATTGGCAAACGCTGCAATTGATTGAGCGAGGAGTAGCCCGTTCCGAAATCATCTATTGAAATATGTATGCCCAGCTTTCGCAAATAGCCGATCTTTTCAATAACCTGCTCCATATTTTGCATAAATACGCCTTCTGTTATTTCGATGCTGACATACTGCGGCTCCAGCCCTGTATCCTCCAGCGCACCGGTAATCATGCCAACTATATCGCCTTGATTGAAGTGTCTGGCGGAAATATTGACAGAAACGCTAATTTTGCGCAGACCTGCATCCTGCCAAGCCTTATTTTGCCGGCAAGCTTCATGGAAAACCCATCGATCGATCTCAAGAATAAAGCCCGACAGCTCAGCTAATGGAATAAATTTGTCGGGAGGAATCATCCCGAGCTCCGGATGACGCCAGCGGATAAGAGCTTCAATGCCGCATATTTCTTCAGATACCGCATCCACCTTGGGCTGATAATGCAAAGAAAATTGTTGGTGGTGCAGTGCATGATACAATCCGTTTTCAAGCAGCATTTTTTCCGTCATAACGGATACGAGATTTGGCTGGAACAAACGGTAACAGCCGTCTCCCTCTTCCTTTGCCTTATACATAGCCATATCAGCATTACGGACCAATTTATCCAGCTCGTTGCTATCATAAGGATAGAGGCTTATGCCTACGCTTACCGTCATGAATAGAGGCACATTATCTATAACAAAGGGCTCGTTGAACCCATCGATGATCTTCTGGGCGCAAGCATGAAGATCGTTTTCTTTGGCGTATGGATAGAGAAATAAAAATCCGTCTTCTCCGGCGCGGAACACAGTGCCGCATGCTTTGTTTTGAGCGCTAAGCCTAAGGGCGGCTTGCTGCAGCAAGCTGTCGCCAACTGAGTAGCCAAGCGTATCATTGATTCGCTTGAACTGGTTTATGTCGACCGACAGAATGGCGATAGCGCCGTCAGAGAGATTGCGGATCGAGCTAAGCGCTTCAAAACTTCTTGCAAGCTCAAGCCGGTTCGGCAATCCGGTCAAGCGATCATAAAAGGCAAGGCTGTGCAGCTTTTCTTCCGACTGCTGCAGCATATAAGCCTGCGCTTGCAGCTGTTCGTTTTTAATTTGCGTTTCATTAAAAATATGTAATAGACTATCGGACATATGTTTGAAGTTATTAGTTAATGAATGAATTTCTACCAGATTCGTATGGTGCCATTCCATCGGCTTTAGCTGCTTCAGCTTCAGCGGCAGGTTGCGCGTTGCAATGGCCAGCTGGGTCAAACGGCGTGAAATCCTGCTGCTAATACGGTGAGCGACGATGGCAGCTAGAAAGGCAAAGGTCAGCATATACAACAGGTGCACATAGTATTTGGAAAACAGTGACTCCTGATAATACTGCATAGGATGAATCATATGGACATTCCAATCCGAATCAGGCAAAGGCAGCGTTAACGTGTAGAAGCTTGTTTGCCAGCTCTCATGCTGCCAAGAATAAGATTCGTGTTTAGGCGTAATAAACTGCAGCTGGCCGGATATGGCCGAGCGCGGTTGAATATAATCAGATAGATGCCCTCCTATGAGGGATGGTTTGTTAGAAGCAACAATTTCGCGCTGCTGATTTGCAATATGAATAATAAGATGATCTGGCACCGAAAGAAGCCGCTCCTGCAAAACCTTCATCGTCTCCGTCTCTGTCCAGCCGCGGTTTATTGCGAGCAGATCGTTCCAGGCTCTAGTTATATTTTCACTATAAGAGGCTGACAGCTGTTTAACGTATCGAGTGGTCTCTTTGAAGGAATAATTGCTGCTGCTAATCGTATTGAACAGGCTCGTTATCATAACAAGCGCCATGGCCAGATGAAGCAGCATCTGATTCATCGTATAGGGCCGGATCAGACGCGAGTTATGCTTTTTGATTTGTGAAAACGGCATGTATTGATATAAAATTTCGGCAAATAGTGAATTAAACAGGCCGTTCATCGCAAGAATGCATGCAATCATAACAGCATCTGTTAATTTATATGTATAATTGTAATTATGTATTAAAACTGCAATAGGCGCGCCCAGCAGAAGCCAAAAAATAACGTCGCTCTTGAGCAAGCGCATGCGCGTTGTACGCATTAGCGTGCCTACGAAAACAATTTCGATCAGGCCGATGAAAGTTGCGATAGGGTAATCCCAAATAAATACGCCTATAGAGTAAATGAAGGCCGCCCCGACAATGCTCCAGCTGAGCCGTTGATAATAAAGGCTGTAAAGCAGGAACAAGCTTGTCAGCGCAAATGGGATGCCATAAACAGTTGGAACTTCAAAAGAGTGGCTTCCGAGAGCTAGTAAAAAACACGAAATAATGAGCAGGACCGATCTCATTCTTTTAGTAGATGTATGTATGCTGTGCACTTGTAGCCCCCTGGTACCTAGAAGAATTCGACTTTTAATGGGTTTATTCGACAATTTTATAGTAATTCCTTCTTTTCCGAAAACAAGGCAATACATAAGTTACAGCGTTCAATAGATATTCATATTTGCACAATTGCTTTTACTGACTATCCTTTAGTACACTCGTCATAGGTAGAGGCTTCTAAATGAGAGGGGAGTATAGATGAGAGCCATATTAAAAATGAAATGGATAATTGCTGCCTTGTGGGTGGCTGTTTCGGTTATTTTGCTTGTTACCGCACCATCGATGGCGGAGCTGGTGCGTACCAAAGGTCAAATTACAGTTCCTGAGGGCTATTCTTCATCGATAGCCGGCAAGCTGGAACAGGAGATCGGCAAGGGAGAGCAAGCCCAAGGCATGTCTACCGTGCTCGTTTTTCATCGCGATGGCGGGTTAAGCGACACTGATTTGAAGGAAATTGAAGGAGCCACAGCTCTATTGAAGCAAGCCGGCGAAGCTAGTGGTATAGCCTCGGTTACAACTCATTTTGATATACCAGAGCTAAGCGAGCAAATGGTTGCCAAGGATAACAGCTCGGTGCTGGTGCTGTTGAATGTAGAGGAGAACAATCGGGAGCTGGCGGAGCAGCGGGATCATTTGTATGAGCTGCTCGAGCAGGTAAAAGTAGAGCATTATTATACAGGCAACTGGCTAATAAGCGAGGATGTTATTCAAAGCTCTCAAGAGGGCTTGAAGAAGACGGAATATATTACGGTTGGATTTATTCTTATAATACTATTTGTTGTATTTCGCTCAGCAGCAGCGCCGTTAGTACCATTGCTGGCTGTTGGATTTTCTTACTTAACCTCGCAGTCTGTCGTTGCCTTTTTAGTGGAATATGCCGATTTTCCGCTATCTAATTTTACACAAATCTTTATGGTTGCCATATTATTTGGCATCGGCACAGATTACTGTATACTGCTGATCAGCAGATATAAAGAAGAACTGGCTCATCATGGCGACCGGACTGATGCGATTATTAATACTTACCGTACTGCCGGAAAAACCGTATTTTTCTCTGGTCTTGCTGTGCTGGTCGGATTTGCATCAATCGGGCTTTCCACCTTTGTATTGTACCGTTCGGCTGTAGCAGTTGCTGTAGGCATTGCCGTATTGCTGCTGGCGCTGTACACGCTTGTTCCATTTTTTCTGGCCGTGCTTGGCAATGCTTTGTTTTGGCCTGCTAAGGGCTCGCCCCAGCATAAACCGAATAAGCTTTGGGGAGCTGTAGGCAGCTTCTCCTTGCGGAAGCCATTATGGTCACTGCTTATTTTAGCTGTTATTATCGTGCCGTTTTTAACGGCGTATAAGGGTGCTATTTCTTATAACTCATTGGATGAAATCGGTGAAAAGTATCATTCTGTCAAAGGCTTTAATCTGATTGCCGACAGCTTCGGCCCGGGAGAAACACTGCCGACGACAGTCGTTGTAAAATCGGAGCAGCCGCTCGACACGCCCGCCGGACTGGCAGCAATTGAGCAGGCAAGCCGAGAGCTGTTAAAGGTGGAGGGCGTCAAAACAACTCGCAGCGCAACGCGGCCAACAGGCGAAGTGATGGAGGAGTTTCTTGTAGCCGATCAAGTTGTAACGCTTGACGATGGCTTGGGAAAAAGCGGCGAGGGGCTTGACCAAATTAGCAGCGGGCTGTCTGAGGCGAGCAGCGCATTGCTTGAAAATAAGCCATTGCTGACGAAAGCGGCGACTGGAGCTGAGCAGCTCGTACAAGGCACTGACCAGCTGCGTCAGGGCATGAAGGAATTAGGTATCGGCTTGAAGCAAATTGAAAAAGGAATGCGTGACGGCTCGCTCGGCGCTGCTGAGCTTAAGAAGGGGATGGCTGAAGCGGAAGCCAGCGCGAGACAGCTTGCCACAGCTGTAGCGGAGCTTACTGCCGGCTATGAGCAGCTTGGCGGAGGAGTGGCGCAGCTGTCAGGCGCATACCAGATCATTGCGGAGGAGCAGGGCAAGCTCGCTGCCGGATTATCGGGCATTCAGCAAAAGCTGGAGGGTTTGGCAGAAGCTTATCCGGAGCTGCAGGCTGATCAGCAGTATCATGAGGCGTTGGGCGGTCTTGCCCAGCTGCAGCAAGGCGCTGCCGGTATCGGAGGCCAGCTTTCAGAGCTGAATAAGCAGTTAAGCGGAGCCGCAGACGGCATTAACCAAGCGAACGCCGGTTTGGCGCAAGCAAGCAAAGGTCAAGCAGCGCTGGCGGAAGGTTTGCAGCAGCTGGTTGCTGGAATCGGAGAGCTGCAGAAAGGGATTGCGCAGGCTGCAGATGGCCAAGGGAAAATTGTTGCTGGCATGCCAGCGCTTGAAACCGGCCTAGATAAGCTGAGCGCCGGACAGCGAGAGCTGGGAGCCGGGTTTAGCTCTCTAAATGAACAGCTGGGTGAATTGACTGGCGGGCTAGATCAAAGCGTTGCCGGCCTTACACAAGTATCGGATGGCTTGTCAGCCGCAGGCGGCTATTTGCAAAACCTTGCAGAATCGCCTGACAGACAAATGACAGGCTGGTATATTCCGCAGGAAGCAATTGAGAATGAGCAATTCCAGAGCGGGCTTGATATTTATATGTCGGCGGATCGGAAAACCGCAAAGCTGGATGTTATATTTGCGAGCAACCCCTATTCGACAGACACGATGAGTGAAATATCTTCCTTGGGGGCCGCTGTTGAGCGTGCATTCAAGGGGACGCCATATGCTCAGGCAGAAATTGCTGTAGGCGGAGTAACGAGCATGAATCATGATCTAAGCGAAATATCCGGAGCAGATTATTCACGTACGGTTATGCTGATGCTGATCGGTATATCGATTATTCTTATATTCATGTTCCGTTCTATTATTATTCCGGTTTACGTAGTCATTTCACTGCTTATTACGTTCTATACCTCGCTTGCTATTACGGAGGTCATATTCGTTAGAATGTTTGATCTTTCAGGCATTAGCTGGGCAGTGCCATTCTTCGGCTTTGTTATTTTAATAGCGCTGGGGGTAGACTATAGCATATTCTTGATGGATCGATTCAAGGAATACCGCCATATTGAGCCGAAGCAAGCAATTTTGGAAGCGATGAAGAATATGGGCGCAGTCATTATGTCTGCAGCTGTTATTTTGGGCGGAACATTTGCTGCCATGCTGCCATCAGGCGTTATGTCGCTGCTTCAAATAGCAACGATTGTATTATGCGGACTATTCCTGTATGCACTAGTTATGCTTCCATTGTTTATTCCGGTCATGGTTAGAATGTTTGGACCGGCGAACTGGTGGCCATTCATGTCTCGTGAGAGATAGAACAGATATCTGTAGAACAGAAAGCGAGGATAGCTCATGAAGCGTGTGTTGGTTGTTTTTACTGGCGGAACGATAGGCAGCAGAAGGCAGCAAAAATCTATTCATGTCGCTCAGGACGGAGCCTACGCGATATTAGAGGAGTACAAACAATTAGCTGATTGCCGCAATGACATAATATTGGATACTGCGCAGCCGTTAAATATATTAAGCGAAAATTTGACGCCGCATGATTGGCATGCTTTGGCGACTGCTATCCATGCTGTTGAAACGAGCCAGTATGATGGCATTCTTGTAACGCACGGATCGGACACATTAGCATACACAGCCGCGATGATGAGCTATCTGTTTGCCGATATATCGATCCCGCTAGTTTTCACAGCGAGCAATTATCCTATCGCCGATGAAAGAAGCAACGGAATAAGGAATTTTAGCCATTCACTTGATTTTATTGCTGAAGCTAGTCTTCCCGGCGTTTTTGTCGTATACGAGAATGATCAAGGCGTTGCTGATGTGTATTTGGGCACACAAATTACACAGTGCAAATCCTTTACTGACCAATTCGGCAGCCCGTACAATATTGTATACGGCAGAATGCTGGAGCGGCGCTTTGAATGGCAGCAGCATGAACGCAATCCCAGACCGGAGTCACTTTCGCCTCAGCAGCAGCCGTTTCAATGGACGCCAGAATCGCTGAAGCTCGAATCGGACATTGTTTACATCAAGCCGTACCCCGGTCTCAAATATAGCTATTATGCTTTTGGCGAGAGCAAGCCGCGAGCGGTACTGCATGATTTGCACCACTCCGGTACTGCTTGTGCTGTGGAGCAGGAGCCGTATTCCTTATTGCGCTTCATGGAGCGCTGTCGGGCAGCCGGCGTCGACCTGTATATATGTCCAGTCAAGGATGCTTCCGCTGCCATGTATTCTTCGTCAGTGGCGCTTATTGAAGCCGGCGCTATCATCATTGAGAAGATGTCGATGGAAGCAGCTTTAACGAAGCTGATGCTGGCCTACAGCTTGTACACAGATTTAATGGACGTTAAGCAGTTTATGCTGCACACGCCAGTTTATTATGAGCAAGGAGACAAAGCTATCGAAAACGGGAAGACCGCCGAGTAATTATGATCAAAGGGAGGAATAAACATGAGTGAACAGCAAGTAAAAATAGGTGAGCAAGTGCCGGATTTTAAGCTGCAGGCGTCAAATAGCGAGGTATTTCAATTATCGGATTACAGAGGCAAAAAGCTAGTTATTTATTTTTACCCAAAAGATATGACGCCGGGCTGTACGGCAGAATCATGTGACTTTCGTGATTTCAACCCGCAGTATGCTGGCTTGAATGCAGAGATAATTGGCATTAGTCCTGACGATTTGGCCTCGCATCAGCAATTCATCGAGGAATACAGCCTGCCGTTTTTATTGCTAGCCGATACCGAGCAGGAGGTTTCCCGCATGTTCGGCGTGTGGCAGCTGCTTAGCTGGGGCGGCAAGGAGTTTATGGGGGTAAAGCGTTCTACCTTTATCATTGATGAGAACGGCGTGCTCACACATGAATGGCGCGATGTGCAGG
Organism: Paenibacillus sp. IITD108; assembly: GCF_036541265.1. Lineage (NCBI taxonomy): Bacteria > Bacillati > Bacillota > Bacilli > Caryophanales > Paenibacillaceae > Paenibacillus > Paenibacillus sp. IITD108. The sequence continues at coordinate 69,511 of NZ_JAZHCT010000029.1, forward strand.
TGGAGGGACATGCCGAGGAAGTATTGAAGGCATTGCAGTAAGGCTGAGAAGCTGAAAGTTAGAAAGGCTGAATCGGGAACAAGAGGTTCCTAGATTCAGCCTTTTCGATATTTCATCGGTAAACGCGCTTGTTCAAAAGACGGCGAAGCTGTTTATCCTTGCAGTATAAGGATCAATAAGGACATGAATGTCCATTAGCCAACGAAAATGGCGTAAAAAAAATTGTAACGGTCACTGGTGACCCTTACACGATCAAAACAGCAATGGAAGGGGAAAATCACACTATAAGGGACTTTTGTGACCGTTACAATCCAAAAAACTGAAAAACAAGGCGCTAACGGACGTTTATGACCGCAACAATTCTACATGCAGCTTATCCGCCGCAACCGCCTATTACCTTGCTTTCATATGGAGAAGCCGCATGGGGAGCTGCAAAAGGACTGGATAGCTGCGTATACTTTACAATAGGCACAGGTATCGGAATGGGCGTACTTGTGGAAGGTAATCTTGTACACGGCCTGGTTCATCCAGAAGGCGGGCATATACCGGTAAGACGTCATCATGCCGATCCATTTGCAGGGGCTTGCCCTTATCATGCCGATTGCCTGGAGGGGCTTGCTGCTGGACCAGCCATTGAGAAGCGCTGGCAAGCAGCAGGGCGTGATTTGCCAGCAGATCATCCTGCGTGGACGCTAGAGGCTTATTACATTAGCCAGGCGGTTATTCATGCCATTTTTATGCTTTCGCCTAAAAAGGTTATTTTGGGCGGCGGTGTGATGAAGCAGGAGCACTTATTTCCTATGATCCGTCATTATGTTAAAGCAGGACTTAATCATTATGTAAGCGCGCCGGAGCTTATAACGGATATAGACAATTATATTGTGCCGCCCGGCCTTGGAGACAATGCCGGATTAAGCGGGGCGCTTGCTTTGGGCTTAGCAGCAATCAAAGCGGATAAAGCTGTTAAATAAATCGAATAAAAAACACCCTCAAGTGGAACAATCGGTACTTGAGGGTGTTTTT